>JBGTLL010000202.1:0-1960 GCA_041744115.1 Parvularculaceae bacterium
GCAGGCCCTCTCCGGCGGTCCGGTGACGGCGGCGGTCGAGGTGACGATCGCCGACGCCGGCCCGGGCGGGATCCGGTTGGAAAGGCGAAAAGCGCTGTTGCCGCGCCGTCACTCCGTCGCGCCGGCAGGCAAATCTTTCGATCATCATTGGATAGGCCACCGCATCGACGCGATCAGGGCGGGCGACGCCGATGATCAGCAGGCGAAGTTTTTGTGGCCGTTGAAATGAAAGCGTCCGCCCCGGAGCGGAGCGGACGCCTGTTTTTCGCTAGTTAGCAGCAGCCGCCGCCGTTACAGCAGGCCGCGAGCGCGTCGCAGCATGCGGCGGCCTTCGCCGCGAGATCGGGGGATGCGGCGTAGGCCGCCGCAAACCCGGTCGTCGCCATGGCGGCGATAAAAGCAAATGCACGTTTCATTGTATTCTCCATTGATTGAATTGAAGGCTCAACGTCAAAGGAGGCGCGCTCGCGGAGGCGGCGCTTCCGGTTTGACCGATGCGTCGGCAAGCGCGTCGGTCGTGAGTTCAAAATCGAACGGCGAAAGCGCGGGATGACCATCGGCGACCGGGGACGGCAGAATCGCGCCGCAAAGCATGGCGCAGTCGATCTTCGCGCCGCACTCGCTGTCCTTGCTCTCCCCGCTTCGAGGCGCGGCTTCATGACAGGGCGCTTGGCTTGCGGCCGCCGCGCGCTCGGCGGCGACTGCCTGATCGTCGGCGCAGCTCCCGACAGGCGCCGCCGCAATTGCCAGCGCCGGAAACAGGAGCGCCACAAGAATCAGAAGCAACTTCATCGCATTAGCATGTAGGAAATAGCGGCCTCAGAGCAAATCACTTTTCGGAAGAGAAAGCGCCTACCCCGCCGCCAGCCGCAAGCGCTGGCGGTCAAAGACCTTCAGCACCTGCGCCAGATCGGACCCCCGTTTCAGGATTACGCCGGTCATCGAAACGACCGCCCAGGCGCCCTGTCTGGCGGCGAGAGCCGGGCGCTTCTCGACGCGGTAGAGGGGCGTTTCGGCGGCGCGCCTGAAAATCGAAAACACCGCCGCGTCTTTCAGATGATCGATCGCGTAATCGCGCCATTCGCCTTCGGCGACGAACTGGCCGTAAAGCCGCAAAATCCGGGATAGTTCTTCGCGCGTGAAGGCGACAGCGTCCGCCCTCGGCCCGGTCCTCTGGTGTTCCAGCGCAACGAACATGCGAGGCGAAGTCTTCAACGGCCGGAGGCGGAGGGCAAGCGTTTTTTCAATCGCCGCGGATTACGATGACGGCTCCGACCACGGTTCGGCCGCAATTTGCCCGCCGAGCCGCCGCAATCGCCCCGCACCCTCGGCAGCGGTCGGACAGGCAGGCGAGCCGTCGAAATTCCGGTTTATCATCGCCCCCAGCCCCCGGGAAATCAGGCTAAGCCTTGCCTGTCCGATCCTCTTCGAGATCACCGCTTTGCGAACGCGCGCTTGACCCGCGCCCGCTGACCGCGCCAAGCCGGGCCGCCGCCGCGCGCCATCCTTGATGATCGCCGTTCTCACTGTCGCCTTTCCGGTTTTCGCGGTGATCGCCGCGGGGCTCGCCGCCGGACGGCTGAAGCTTGCAACGGCGGACGACAGCGCCGCGCTCAACCGCTTTGTCTTCCGCTTCGGTTTCCCGGCCGCGCTGTTCGCCTTGATGTCCGGCGCGTCGGGTCTGACCGCCCTCGACGCGAAGATCGCCCTCGCCTACGGCGCGCCCGCGCTTGGCGTGATGGCGCTTACCTATGTCTTTGCACGGAAGATCTTTGCGCTCGGTCCGCAAGAGGCGGGCGCGCACGCCTTCGCCTCGGTCATCGGCAATGCTGTCTTTCTGGGTCTCCCGATCGCCATCGGGGTTGAAGGCTGGGCGCGGCCGTTCGTCACGTTGATGCTGGTCGAGGGCATTCTCATCATTGGCGTCGGCGCCGCGCTGATGGCGCCGCGCGAGGCGGCG
>JBGTLL010000203.1:0-26295 GCA_041744115.1 Parvularculaceae bacterium
TCGGCGGCAAATGAGGTTCAATCGCAGCCCATTCTTGATCGGTCAGGTCAAATCGCATCGTTCGCGCTCCCGTGGTTGGGAGTTTGAATCAACGTTCGCCCGAACCGACAAGCAAAGATTTGGGTCTAGACCCTAATCCCCAGTCCCTAATCCCCAGTCCCTAATCCCCAGTCCCTAATCCCCAGTCCCTAATCCCCAGTCCCTACTTCACGTCACCTTCCCCCGCCGTGAAAACTCCGGCTTCCGCCATTCCTCCGTGTGGAGAACATCGGCGAGGATCGCCGCCGCGCGCCAGATATCGGCGTAGGAAAGAAAAAGCGGCGAAAAGCCGAAGCGCATGAGATCGGGCGCGCGGAAATCGCCGATGACGCCCCGTGCGATCAGCGCCTGCATGATGGCGTAACCGTCGGCGCTTCGAAGGCAGACATGGCCGCCGCGACGGGCGGGTGAAGCAAGCGGCGCAAGTCCGAGCGCCTTTGTCTCAGCCAGTAAAAGATCGCCGAGCGCGCGCGATTTTTGCTCAACGAGGCGCGGATCGATCCCGTCGAAGAGATCGAGCGCGGCGTCGAGCGCGGCGAGGGACAGGATCGGCGGCGTCCCCGCCGCGAAGCGCTGGACGCCGGCAGCCGGTTCATAGTCGATGTTGAAGGCAAACGGCGCCCGATGCCCCATCCATCCGGAAATCGGCTGGCTGAGGCGCGCTGATTCTCCGCCCCCGACATAGACAAAGGCCGGCGCGCCGGGGCCGCCATTGAGGAATTTATAGCCGCAGCCGACGCCAAACCGCGCGCCCGCCTTCGCGACATCGAAAGCGACGAGACCGGTCGCATGGCTGAAATCCCAGATGATGTCGGCGCCCGCGTCGCGAGCGGACTGTTCGGCGGCTTCCATGCCGGCAATTTCCGCCGACTTGTAGTGAACAAGGCTTTTGATCAGTATACTGCCGGTTGGCGTGGACTCCCCGGACTTGAGACGATGCAATGTCGCACCGGTGAGGCTTGCGACGCCTTCGAGCACATATTGATCGGTCGGAAATTCATCCGCCTCGACGGCGAGCGCTCGCCCCGGCTTTTGCGCCATCAGCGCCGAAGCGAGCTTGAAGAGATTGACCGACACCGAATCGCAGACGATGACCTCGTCGGCTTCAGCGCCGATCAGCTTCGCGATTTTCGCGCCGGCGCGCAGCGGCAGATCGATCCAGCCGCAATCGTTCCACGAACGGATAAGACCCTGGCGCCATTCCTCGTTCGCGGTTTTGCTAAGCCGCGCCAGCGCGGCGCGCGGCGGCGGCCCCAGCGAATTGCCGTCGAGATAGATGACGCCCTCGGGAAGATCGAATTCAGCGGCGAATTGGCGCAACGGATCCGCCGCATCGAGCGCTTCGGCCTCCTGAAGCGTCATCGCCATCAAAGGGTCCTTAAAACCGCGCGCACCGGCGCCGCATCGAGCCCGGCCAGCTTCAGCGGCGGCGCGATCAGTTCATAATCGCCCTCGGCGACGGCGTCGAGCACGAGGCCTTCAAGAATGCGCAAATCGCGGGCGTGCGCGGCGCGGTGAGCGTCCATGATCTTCGACGATTGCGGGTCGAGCGAAGCTGTATCGACGCCGATGAGGATCGCGCCCCTGTCCGCGAGGAAATGCACGGCGTCGGCGGCGAGCGCCGGAAATGCCGGGTCCCACGCGTCCTGCGGCGCCCTCTCATAAAACCGGATCAGCACGCGCGGACGGACCGCCCGCCCGCCGAGCTTCGCCGACAGCGCCGCGGCCTCGAGAACATCCCTGACGCCAATCGCGTGAACGACCGTACACGGACCGATATAGGCCTCGAGCGGAACCGCATCGATCGCCGCCCCTTGCGGGTCGTAATGAAGGGGCGCGTCGGCGTGCGCGCCTGTATGCGTCGACAAGGTCACTTTCGAGACATTGACGGGACACGCGCCCTCCATTGTCCAGGTCCGCTCGGCCGTAAACGCCGTGTCCGCCGGCCACACCGGCGTCGCCGGGGACAGGGCGGGGGATATGTCGATCAGCTTCATCGCGCCTTCATGGCGATGCCCCGCGCCCCGCGCAAGAATCTTTCGTCGCAGCGGCGAACGCTCGTTCAGCTCGTGCGATAAGGCCAAACGCCGTCAGCGAGGCGCGCATTGTTTTCTTCGCGCTGTTTGGCCGCGGCATCGTCATCAAGAAACGGCGGCAACGCGTAGCGCCGTCCGCGCGCCACGGTTGTGACGGCGTCAAGGAGCGAGCAGGAAAACACAACGGCGCCGCCGACCGGCGGTTTACATGGACGGCGAGGCCAAGTCCCGGGGCTCGTTTCCCGGGATGACAGCGGGCCGATTGTCCGATACGCACACCCGCATGGCGATTTATGACTTCACCCACGCGCTCGTCCGAGAGCCCGGCCGTTCCGTCGTCAAAGGTCTGCGGGCCGGCGGCGGCGACGGACCGACGCATGAAGGCGTCGCCGGCGAGCACGCCGCCTATGGCGCGGCGCTCGTCAACGCCGGCGTCGCGGTGACGATCTTGCCGGCGCTCGAAGAATTTCCGGATTCGGTTTTCGTCGAAGACCCGGCGCTCGTTTTCACCGAGGGCGCGATCCTGCTCCGCCCCGGCGCGCCGGCGCGAGCGGGCGAAGTGGCGGCGATCGAGCCTTTCTTGCGCGAAAGGTTCAAAACCGTGCTGACGCTCGAAGAAGGCCACGCCGACGGCGGCGACGTTCTCGACACGCCGGGCTTCGTCATGATCGGCCTCTCGGCGAGGACCGACAGGACCGGGGCGGAAGCCTTGACCATCGCGCTCGCAAAACTCGGCAAGCGCGCGAGGATCGTCGAAACGCCGAAGGACGTCCTCCATTTCACGACCGATTGCTCGCTTGTCGGCGCGGAGACCGTGCTGACGACGCCGCGGCTTTCAAGGTCCGGCGTCTTCAACGGTTTTCGCGAGATCCTCACCGCGGCGGGCGAAGACGCGGCGGCGAACGCGCTCCGCGTCAACAACGCCCTCCTCGTCGGCGCGCGGTTTCCCCGCACCATCGAGTTGCTGGACAAGAGAGGCTACGAAGTCGTTCCTCTCCCCACGGACGAAATCGAAAAGCTCGACGCAAGGCTTTCCTGCATGTCGCTCTTGTGGCGCGAGGGGTGAGGGCTGCTTCGCTCTCTTACCGCTCATCCCGGCGAAAGCCGGGACCCAATTGCGCGCGCGGACTGACCCCGCCTCCCATCCTTCGAGACGCGCGCCCCCTTCGAGACGCCGCTGTTGCAGAAGCATGCCCCGCTGCGCTAGCCTAATCGCCGAACCGGCCGAGAGGAAAACATGGCTCCCGTCAAAATCTACGGCTTCCCGCGATCCCAGCATGTCCGGAAAACGCTCGCCGTCGCGCATCACCTTGGAATTCCGGTCGAGATCGTCGAATGCCGCCCGATGGATCAGGTGCTGAAGGACGCGAACCCCGCCGCGCGCATGCCGGCGATGGACGACAACGGCTTCAAGCTCGCCGAATCGAATGCGATCATGATCTGGCTGGCGGGCAAGAAGCCGAACGATCTTTACCCGGACGATCCAGAGCGCCGCGCCGAAGTGAACCAGTGGCTGCTCTGGGAGGCCGCGCACTGGGCGCCGTCCTACGGCGCGGTTCAGTTCGAGCGGATCGTCAAGGGCATGCTGAACCTGGGGCCGCCGAACGAGGCGGTCGTCGCCCTATCGCTCGAGAAATTCGCGCGAGAGGCGGCGTATCTCAATGGGCATCTGAAGGGGCGCGAGTTCCTCGTCGGGAAAAGCGCGACCCTCGCCGACATATCCGCCGCCTGCGGCCTGACGCACGCGAAATCCATGGATCTGCCGCTCGCCGACTATCCCGAAATCGTCGCCTGGAACGAACGGGTGAAGGGGATGGAAGGGATGAAGAAGACGGCGGTTTAGGGGGGGCGCCGTTGCCGGTCTTTCCAAGTCACCGGTCGGCGGCCGGACCTATCCCCATAGTGTAAAGCAGCGCTCGCGATGCAACGCGAACGCCTCGCTGTTTGCGCCAACGACGAAGACTCATGCTCTAGTGATTCTGTTCATGCGGTTCGGTAAGTGCGCAGTTCCCATCGTTCCTTCATCGTCAGCCCAATGTCCTTGGCGATGTCGCGCCAGCCCTCCCTAAGTACGAGGCAGTCCAAGGACACTTCTACAGCACGTTCCAAAAAGGTTGGGACAAATTCCCAGTCAAAGGTGTAGTGTAAACAGGGGTCGGAGGCTGCTTGCGCGATGCGAAAAGCTTCGCTGAGCTCGGTCCCCATTCAATGCAGTGTTGCCTCAATGCCATTGATCCTGAGTAGTCTAGGTAGGCCCGGATCGTGTTCCATGGTTCGCGTATTTCTCCCTCCTCGCACTCGTAAATTGGACTAAAGAGGAGGGCTTCCCAAGCGCAAAGGGAAGCTTCAACGTGTAGATAAGTGAATGTCATCCGCTGTCCCTTTCGACACTCCAACCGATCTCGCGGTTGCGCGATTGCCTGAACGAATTTGGTATTCAACTTTCGAATGACGCTCGATAATTCGTCGGCTGCAATATCAAACAGGATTCCAATGGCGGCGAAAGCTCAAACGTCCGTGGGACGCGAGCGAAATCGTAAAGCCGCATTATACGAAACGCATCGGGTCGTTCTGCTGAAAATGCCCGCTCATTTTCAGTGAGATAGAATGGCGTTGTGAGGTGCCCAACCGTCGTCTTCACTTCAAGGCATCGCTCGCGTCCGTCGTTGGTGAATGACAAAATGTCAAACCCCGCGCCGTCTCCCTCTTCCTCGGATATCCAACGGACCTGTTTTGCTAGATCATCGCGTCCAAATTGACTTAGGCGCGATTTTTCATGCGAGACCACCCTCTCTTCGCCTTCCTTGCCCAGGGATCTGTTGCGCGCATCGCGCTCCGCTGGATCGAATTTACGTACAAGCCGTTCAAGTGACCGTGGAGTCTCGACATCCTTCGACGATAGCTGGGGAGGAGCGTCGATAAAGAGCGCCGTTGCTTCGCGCAGTTCATGCCGACGAGTTTCTGCACCCACAGGATGCGAAATAGGGATAAATTGGCGCCCGCCGTTTTCAGACAGATAGCGCCCGATCCCATCGATCAACGCGCCTTGAAAATTCGGCATGGGCTTGTAGCCGTCAATCCATGGTAAGCCGAGCCTCAAAAGCACTGCGCTTATATTTTGATGTTTAAACTCGATCGAACCGCGTGAGCGCTTCGTCAGCCGTTGCAATTCCGCGTTTCGATGGGCCTTTACGAAAGACTCTCTCGCCAATTCTAGGCGAAGCATGTCGAAGTAGTCGGCGACTATAATGTCGATCTCGGCGTCGGTCCAATTTTGGCCGGTTGGGTCCGAATCGCTCATCATTCGAATCGAGCATGCAATCTGGAAATTGTCCAGCAAAACGGGCCGATCTTGATAGGTGCCTTCCGCTTGACCTTCGCTGCGCCCCCGCGCCAAAAGCTCCCCCATGCCCGCGCTCTCCTTCCAGGCCCTCATTCTCACCCTCCAGCACTACTGGGCGGAGCATGGCTGCGTCATCCTCCAGCCTTATGACATGGAGATGGGGGCGGGGACGTTTCACCCGGCGACGGTGCTCAGAAGCCTCGGGCCGAAGCCGTGGAACGCCGCCTATGTGCAGCCCTGCCGGCGGCCGACCGACGGGCGCCATGGCGCGAACCCCAACCGCTTCCAGCATTATTACCAGTTTCAGGTCGTGCTGAAGCCCTCGCCGCCGGACATTCAGGACCTTTATCTCGGCAGTCTCGATGCGATCGGGATCGATCGCTCCGTACACGACATAAGGTTCGTCGAAGACGACTGGGAAAGCCCGACCCTTGGCGCCTCTGGCCTTGGCTGGGAGGTCTGGTGCGACGGCATGGAAGTGTCGCAGTTCACGTACTTCCAGCAGGTCGGCGGCATCGATTGCCGGCCGGTGACGGGCGAGATCACTTACGGACTTGAACGGCTCGCGATGTATATCCAGGGCGTCGATAACGGCTTCGATCTCGTATACGGCGGGAGCAAACCGGACGGCGCGCCCTTCACCTATGGCGACGTCTTCCACCAGCAAGAAGTCGAGTTCTCCGCCTATAATTTCGAACTGGCGAACACCAAAGTCCTGCTGGACCAGTTCCGCGAGGCGGAAACCGCGTGCCTGGCCATCATCGCGGCGGGCGAGGCGGCGGGAAAATCCTACGCGCTCCCCGCCTATGACCAGTGCATCAAGGCCTCGCACCTCTTCAACCTTCTCGACGCGCGCGGCGTCATCTCGGTCGCCGAGCGGCAGTCCTATATCCTCCGGGTCCGGACCTTGTCGAAGGCCTGTTGCGAGGCGTGGCTGAAATCGCCGCAGGGGCGGACCGAAGGCGCCGGAATCGTCGATATTGTTGAGGCGTAGCGCCGGCTGTCGCCGTAGCAACGACGGCGTCACCCCTCACCAAAACCGTGAAGAACGGTTTTGGCCTCTCCCGAGGGAGAGGCGGGCTCCCTCTTTGCCTCTCCCTTGGGAGAGGCCAGCGAGCGCGCTTGCGCGAGCGGGTGAGGGGGCCTCGCCGCGTTCGGCGCCAATCCGGTTCCTCGTTGCAATGATCGCCGATTATGGCAGAGTGATCATGAAGGCCTTTGATCCCGGCACGAAATAGCGGTTTGGCAACTGATGACGACGACGGTCAACCTCCCTCTTGCCGGCGGCTGCCATTGCGGCGCCGTACGCTACGAACTGACCGCGCCGCCGCTGATGATCTATAATTGTCACTGCACGAACTGTCAGAAGATCACGGGGAGCGCGTTTGTCGTTTCGGCGGCGGTCCCGGAAGGCGCGTTCGCGTTCACGAAGGGCGCGCCAAAACGCATCGAATGGACCTCCGACGCCGGCAGTCAGCGCTTTGGCTGGTTTTGCGGCGACTGCGGCTCGCGCCTCGCGCACGGGCAAACGCCTTCGATCGGGATTTTGAGCCTTCGGGCCGGCGCCTTCGACGACACCGGCTGGATCGAGCCGGTCGGCGACATCTGGACGAAAAGCGCGCAAGGCTGGGTCAAATTCGGCGATCTGACGACGGAAGGTCAGCCCACGGATTACGGCCCCTTTGTCGAGCGCTACCGCGCGCAGGGGCGGTTTTAAAGCGTCGTGGCATATGCCCTCGCCGGCGTCATGCCGACGACCGTCAGCATCCACAGCCGCGCGGGGTGGCTTGCCGCTCTGGACCCTGACTTGCGTCAGGGTCGCGTCGTCGGAAGTCGAATTCTTCCGAACTTCAAGGGCGGTTCCCGCAACGAAACGTTGCTGCGTTGCAGCGCATGTTTCCCTTTGCCCGAAGCGCGGCGCAGTCTAAATTGTTCGCTTGCGGACAATCGAGGAGGCGGGAAATGCCCAAACTCAATCCAGTTGGCGTCATTGCAGCGACAGTCGCGTTCTTTGTCATCGGCTTCCTCTGGTATGGCGTTATCTTCGCCGATGCGTGGATGGCGGCGGCGGGCGTCACCGAAGAGGACGCGGGGAGCCCGGTGTGGATGATCCTCGGGTTTGTCATCACCCTGATGCAGGTGATCGGTCTTGCCTTTGTGCTGAAATGGAAGGGCGATGCGGCGCCGATGGCGGCGGCGACGACGGCGGCGATCCTGTGGGCGCTCTTTGCCCTGCCGTTCACGCTGTACGGCTACGCCTACATGCCGGCGCACAGCGCGACCCTGCTGATGATCGACGCCAGCCACCTCCTCGTCGGCTGGGTTGTTTCGGCGGTCGTTCTGACGCTGTTCAAATAAGCGGCCTTCCGCGCTAGAACCGCCCTTCGCGTTCCCGGGGCGGGCGATGAAGCTGTTCGGAAAGACGATCGAGGCGACGCATCTGAGGCGCGCCAGCGCGCTCGGCTTGCGCGCGGCGGGCTGGGCGGCGCTGATCCTTGCTCTGTCGCCCTTTATCGGCGCTGTTGTTTATCGCTTCGCGCCGCCGCCCGGCACCTGGTCGATGCTGGAGCGCAAGCTCTCTGGCGATGTCATCATTCATCCGTGGACGCCGCTGAAGGAAATCTCGCCGCACCTCGTCGTCGCCGTCATCGCGGCGGAAGATTCGCGCTTTTGCACGCATTGGGGCGTCGATCTCGAGGCGGTCAAGGACGCGGCGCGGGAAAACCGGAACGGCGGGCGGCGGCGCGGCGGCTCGACCATCTCGCAGCAGACGGCGAAGAACGTTTTCCTGTGGAATGGCGGCGGCTGGATCCGCAAGGGCCTCGAGACGTATTTCACGCTCGTCTCGGAGCGGATCTGGGGCAAGCGCCGGACGATGGCGCTTTATCTTAACGTCGCCGAATGGGGGAACGGCTATTTCGGCGCCGAGGCCGCCGCGCGCGGGCGCTTCGGCAAGAGCGCGGGCGAACTTTCACGAGAGGAATCAGCGCTGCTCGCCGCGGTGCTGCCGAGCCCCAACCGATGGCGCGCGGTCAATCCAGGGCCATACGTCCGCGGACGCGCCGCGACCATCCGCCAGCGGATGGATGTCGTCAGGAACGAAGGGCTTCATCGATGCGTGCTGCGCGCGGAAAAATAGGCCGCGCGCAAAATAACACCGGCCGGGGACTACCTGCGAATCGCGCCTTTCGGCTGCGACCCGCCGGCAAATCCGTCTCCGGCCGGTACTTTGTTCGCGGGTCTGGCGTCAGGTCGCCTTGCGCATGAAATGCATGACCAGCGAGATGATCAACAGGACGAGGAAGACAAAAAACAGCAATTGCGCGATGCCGGACGCGGCGCCGGCGATCCCGCCGAAGCCAAGCAGCGCCGCGACAAGGGCGACGACAAGAAAGATAACGGCGTAGCGAAGCATGGCACTCTCCATTCTGGGCTGAGTGGGTAACAGGCCGCCTCAACAATAGTTCGCGGGGAGGCAAGGTTTTTGGGGCGCCCGGATGGGCGCCGCAATCCCTCATAAGACGGGCAATACGTCGGTCACGTCGTCGCCGCGGCCCGGATGCTTCGTGACGCATGTGCATCCTGAGCTTGTCGAGGGATGCGCCGGGGCATCCGATCCAGTCTGCGCGGCGGACTTTTGCGTTTACCCCGGGCGTCGTAGGCTCTGCGCGCGCGGCCGGGAAGGGCGAGAGGCGATGTTGATGACGGTCCGGATCTTGAGCGCCCTCATCGGCGTCGCAACCGCGGCCAATGTCGCTTTCGGTCTGATGACGGAGGCGGATTTTGTCGTCGCCGATTATCTGATCGGCGCCTTTCTCGTGGCGGCGGCGCTGATCCCGGAACGCCGGCATGCGCGCGCGGGGCTGATCGCGGCCAATGCCTATGCGCTCGGCGTCTTCACCGTTGCGATGGCGCGCCGGCTGAACGCCGACCTCGGGGTCAGTCCCGCCCTCCTTGTCGTCATCATCCTTGCCGGCGGCTGCCTTGTCTTTCTTCTCCTGCAAAAGAGCGAGGCGCCCTGACCATGGCCGATGCGTTCATGCCGAATACCGACGCGCGGACGCGCAAGACGAGCGCGCGCCACACCGAAATTCTCGACGGTTACAAACGCGGCGACGGGCGTTTTAATGCGTGGGCGGAAGAAAAGCTCGGGATCTTGCGCCTCACCGATTGGGCATGGGGCCGGATATCGATGGCATGGGAGATCGACGACCGCTTCGTGATGCCGGACGGGGTGATGTTCGGCGGTCATGTCGCTTCGGTCGCCGACCATGTCGCGGGCCTTGCGACGATGACCGCGCTTGAGGCGAACGAAGACCGTTTCCGCACGTCGCGGCTGGAGACGAATTTCTTCCGCCCGGTGATGAAGCCGACGGCGACGATCGAGGGCCGCGTCGTCAACGTGTCGAAAAACCTTGTCCACGTCGAAGCGGATTTCTTCAACGCGGAAGGAAAGCTGGCGGTGAGGATCAACGCGGTGCAGGTGAAGCGGAAAGAGGGGATCAGGGATTAGGGACTGGGGACTAAAGCAAACAGCAATATCTCAGAATCGAGGACGACGTCACCCTGACGCAAGTCAGGGTCCGGAATGGCGAGCAAGTCCCTCGCGGCTCTGGATGCTGACTTTCGTCAGCATGACGGAACGAGGTTCGTGTCCAATGCGGATTAATTGCGCCCCGCTCTAGGTTTTGCGTGGCAGGGGCGATAGAAGCGCCTTCGCACGAATTATCAGTCCCTGATCCCCAATCCCTGATCCCCAATCCCTAATCCCTAATCCCTAATCCCCAAATGCCCGAACTCCTGCTCGAGCTTTTTTCCGAAGAGATCCCGGCCCGGATGCAGGCGCGGGCCGCCGCGGATCTGGAGCGCCTCGTCAATGAGCGCCTTCTCGCCGCGGGGTTTTTGCCGGAGGGCGTGAAGGCGTTCGCGGGACCGCGGCGCCTCGCGCTGATCGCCACCGGGCTTCCGTTGCGCCAGGCGGACCGCATGGAAGAAAAGAAAGGCCCGCGCGTCGGCGCGCCTGAAAAGGCGATCGCGGGATTTTTGAAATCGGCGGGGCTGACTTCGCTCGATCAATGCGCGATCGTTGGCGACAGGAAGGGCGATTATTATGTCGCGCGCATCGATCAGAAAGGGCGCGACACCGCTGAGATTCTCGCCGAGGCGATCCCCGAAATCGTGCGCGATTTTCCGTGGCCGAAATCGATGCGCTGGGGAGACGGCGATCTCAGATGGGTGCGGCCGCTGTCCTCGATCCTGTGCTGCTTCGACAATGAGATCGTGCCGTTCGACGTCGGCGGCGTCGTATCAGGCGACCAGACGCGCGGCCATCGAAGCCTTGGCGCGGCGCCGATCCACGCGCGCAATTTCGACAAATACGTCCTTGGGCTGACGAACGCGAAAGTCATTCTCGACGGGCCGGCGCGAGCCGACATGATCGCGGCGGACGCGCGGACCCTCTGCGAGGCGCAAGGGCTTGACCTCGTCGGGGACACGGGGCTTCTGAAAGAGGTCGCAGGGCTCGCCGAATGGCCGGTCGTCATGATTGGCGCCTTCGACAAAAAATTCCTCGCGCTTCCCGACGAGGTGCTCTCGGCCTCGATGCGCGGACACCAGAAATATTTCTCCGTCCGCGACCCGAAGACCGGGCGCCTCGCCAACCGCTTTGTTTTTGTCGCCAATATCGACGCGCCGGATGCCGGAAAAGCGATGCGCGCCGGATACGAGCGCGTGCTGACGGCGAGGCTGTCGGATGCGTGGTATCTCTACCGGAAGGATCTGGAGATCCCGCTTGAGACGCGCGTGAAGGACCTCGACCGCGTGACATTTTTCGAGGGTCTCGGGTCGATCGGCGACAAGGCGCGGCGGGTCGCGGCGCTGGCGCGCGAAATCGCGCCGGCGGTCGGCGCCGATCCCGCTCTCGCGGGACAAGCGGCGCTGCTGGCGAAAGCCGATCTGACGACCGGCATGGTCTACGAATTTCCGGAACTGCAAGGGCTGATGGGGCGCTATTATTATCTGGCGCAACACCCTCACCCGCTCGCGCAAGAGCGCTCGCTGGCCTCTCCCAAGGGAGAGGCGGGAGCGCGCGGCGAGCCGGTCGCCCACCTCTCCCTTGGGAGAGGTCGGAACCGCGAAGCGGTTCCGGGTGAGGGGTCCGCCGCTGAAATTGACGCGATCGCCGACGCCATCCGCGACCACTACAAGCCGCAAGGCGCCGAGGACGATGTCCCGACAGCGCCGGTCACCGTCGCCGTCGCGCTCGCGGACAGGATCGACACGCTGTCGGCGTTCTGGGCGATGAGAAAGAGACCGACGGGATCGAGCGATCCCTATGCGTTGCGGCGCGCGGGGCTGGGCGTGATTGGCCTCTGTGTCCGAAGCAAAACGCGTCTGGAATTGAGTGACACATTCTTCAGGCACCTTCTTCGCGAGGCCGAATTCACGAACCTTCGTGCGTTTGGTCTATCGTGTCTTGTGACAGCCGGCGCCGCAATCGATGGCGATGGATTCGGTCATCCCGATGCTGTGCCCGAGGCGGCGCGGGAAATGGCTGTTGACCTCGTCTTCTTTATCCACGACCGCCTCAAAGTCCATCTCCGCGACAAGGGACACCGCTACGACACGATCGACGCGGTGCTGACCAAGGCGGATGGCGCGCCCGAGGACGATCTCGTGTTGATCGTCATGAAGCTCGAAGCGCTCGAGGCCTTCCTCAAAACCGATGACGGGGCCAATCTCGCCGCCGGGTTCAAGCGCGCGGCGAACATATTGAAACCCGTAGGGCGGGTTCAGCCCCCGGGTCCGGCCGAAGGCCGGCCCGAGGATGAACTTCGCGATACAAGCCATTCCATCGACGAAAAGCTTCTTCAGCAGACGGAGGAAAAGGCGCTTTACGCCGCGCTGAAAGCCGCCGAGGACAAGGCGGCTAAAGCGGTCGCGCAAGAAAAATTCAGCGAAGCGATGGCGGCGCTCGCCTCCTTGCGGCCGGCGGTCGACGCCTTTTTCGACAAGGTGACGGTGAACGCCGACGACGCGCAACTCCGCGCCAACCGGCTCGCGCTGCTCGCACGGTTCATCGCCGCGACGGCGACCGTCGCCGATCTGTCGAAGCTTGAAGGCTGACGCGCCGGTAGCTGCGGCGCGGGACAATCCGGTTGACGACGGCGTTGAAGCGCCCGTCATTGGCGCGCATTAACCATTACATCCTGCGGATTCCGCCAAAATCGAAAAAAGTTATCCCCCTCCCTCCGGGAGGACTTAGAATCGCTTTCATGGACCGCGAACAATCATCCCTCGAGGCCGTCATGCCGACGAAGGTCGGCAGGCGGAGCGTTGAGCGCTCCCGCCCCACGGCGCCGAGCGCGCCGATGCGGATTATCCGTAACAAACCGCCACAGCCCGCATGGAACGTCGATTTTTCCAGAGAGAGGGCCGCCGGTTCTTCCGCACTATCCGTATTTGAACGGCGATTTGAAGTCGGCGAACGCTTGCGCCGTCGCGTCCTTGTCAGAAACGACCGCCTTCGCCGAATCGACGCCCCAGTCGATGGCGAGCAGCGGATCGTCCCAGCGAACGCCGCCATCGTGCGGGGCGGAATAGAAATCGCTGACTTTATAGGCGACCTCGGTCATCGGCTCCAAGGTCGCAAAGCCGTGCAGGAAACCACCCGGCACCAGAAGTTCGGCCCCGCTGTCGGCGCTCAGTTCGAGGCGAACGTGGCGGCCAAAGGTCGGCGAGCCGCGGCGGACATCGACCGCGACATCGACGATCGATCCCTTGAGAACGCGGACGAGTTTTGCCTGCGCGCGCGGCGGCGCCTGATAGTGAAGACCGCGCACGGTCCCTCTCTCAACCGAGAGCGAATGATTGTCCTGGACGAAAATGTCGGCGACGCCGGCGGTCCTGAAGCGTTCGGCGTTGTAGCTTTCGACGAAAAATCCGCGCGCGTCCGAAAACCGTCTCGGCGTAATGACGAGAACGCCTTCGATCGCGGTCTTTTGAATGTCCAGCATCAATCTCCTCTGGCGCCGCCGGCCCGCGCGTCAGGCGGATCCGAGGAGCAGCGCCGCGGCGGCGATTGCAATCGCCGCCATCAGGCTCTCCCGCGCATAATCGATCTTGATGAATTTCGACGCGAATTTCCAGTTGAAAGGCAGCGCGAGGATCGGCGTCAGTGCGGCAAAGACAATCGCGGCGTCGGGCCCGAAGCGGTCGTAGATGAAGGGCGTCGCGCCGAACAGCGCCGCCCCCGGGACGACGGTGACGAAGGTGAAGCGCCGGCTGTCGCCGCTGGTCAGCAGGACCGACGACAGCAGATGATAAGGAATGAGCAGAAGCGAGACCGCGAGCAGCTTCATATAGAGGGCGACGCCACGATAGGCGTCGGTGTAAAGGATTTCGATGGTGAGATCGGCGAACAGAACGACGCCCGCGAACAGGGCGAAACAGCCGAGTTCATAGACGAGCCGCATCCGCCGGTAGACGCGCGTCAGATCCTGCGCGCGCTCGCGGTGAAGCTCGGCCAGCGCCGGATAGGCGATGCGGCGCTGCACTGTATCGACGAGGGTCCTCCCAGCAAGAATCCAGATTGTCGCGATCGAGTAGAGCGAGAACGCCGTCAGATCGAACAGCCAGCCGAAAATGATCTGGTCGCCGCGGGCGACGAGAAAGCCGAAGGTCGAGGCGATGATCAGCCATTTGCCGTAACCGAAGATTTCGTCGAAATGCTCGCGGCGGAACCCGAACCGCGCGGGCGGTCCCTTGAGGAAGAAATGGCTGCCCGCGCTTTTTACGGTTTCAGCGATGACGGCGCCGACCGCGAGCGAATAGACGCCAAGACCCGACAACGCGGCGGCGCCCATGCCGGCGAGGGCGATGATCTGCGCGCCGATTTCAAGCCGGATCACCGGAACGAGGTCGAGCGTCCGGTTGTGGAGGGCGATCCGCATGGCGGAAAATCCGGAAATCATCACCGAGAAGGCGATCGAGAACAGGAATACCGGAAGACGCGGGTCGCCATAGACGGAGCCGTCGGGAAAAGTCCCGGCCGCCGCGAGCGAAGGAAGCGCGAGGCCTGCAATGACGAGCGCCGCCCCGATCAGCACGCAGCGGCCAAGCTGCATCGTTCGCGCGGTCGCCAAGAATTCCGCCTCTGTCCCGCGTTTCGACCGCATGATCGAGGCGTTGAGCCCGAGATCGCTCATCATGGCGATCCAGATCTGCAAAGCGAGGGTGACACCCATCAGGCCGAACGCGTCGGGCGCAAGGAGGCGGGTCATGATGAGATTCGAGGCGAGACGGATGCCCTGGCTCGCGCCAAAGCCGGACAGCGCAACGAACCCGCCCTTCAGCGCGCGCGCCTTCAGGGTGGTCCCGTCAAGGAATTTTCCGATCATGCGGCGGGGCATTTGGGGAGCGCGGTTAAGAAAGAGCGAGCGGCCAGGGTCCGCGATGCGATAATCGAACCGCCGCCATGCGCAAGGGGCGGGCCGCGGCGAGGGGTCGCGGTGCGGATCGGCCGGCGCCAGTTCGCCCTGCCTCTGTTCGAATTCCCTCGAAACTTGTTAGACAGGCGCGGCTTACGCCCCACGCATCCCCGAGGAACCATGATCGATCGCACCGGACTGATTATTGGCGCGATGAAGGCGGGGACGACCTCGCTGTTCGATCGCCTCTCCCGCCACCCCGAGATCGCGGGGTCGCGCCCCAAGGAACCGGGGTTTTTCGCCTTCGACAATCTCCATGCCAAAGGCCGCGACTGGTACGAATCGCTCTTTACATTCGACCCGGCGGTCCACCTTGTCGCGCTCGAAGCGTCGACCGATTACGCAAAATTTCCCCATTGCGGCGACGTGCCGGCGCGCCTTGCCGCTTTTGGCGGCGATTTCCGGCTCATCTATTCCTTGAGACACCCGTTGCGGCGAATCGAAAGCCACGCCCTCCACGCCCAGCACAAACGGCGCGAGGTCGGCCGCCTCGAGTCGGGCAGAGCCGATCACAGTCTTGACGCCGGCGTTTCGCCGGTCTCGCTCGATATTTCGCGTTACGCCACGCAGATCGATCAGTATCGGGACTATTTTGACCGTGGAGCGCTGATGATCACATCGGTCGAACGGCTCGCCGCGGACCCGGATGGCGTCGCCCGCAAGGCGTGCGCGCATCTTGGCGTCGATCCCGCTCTCCTTCCCCCCGACGTCGAACGGCGCAATGAAGCGGGACAAACATGGCGCTCGCGCGATATCCATCCGCTGTGGCGCGCGGCCTCGTCATTTCCGCCATTGCGCGCGGCGGCCAGGGTGCTCGTCCCGAAAGACGCCCGCGACCGGATGCGGCTGAAAACAAGGCCATCGACGAAAGCCGAAGGAAGGTTCAAGCTGCGCCCCGACGAGGAAGCCGCCCTGATCGAGGCGCTGAGACCGGATCTTTCAAGGCTGCGCGACGCCTACGGGTTCGATTGCGCCGCCGAATGGGGGATCAGGCTATGAGCTTGCCGAACGGCATAAAGGCGGGCGGCGATGATTGAAGTTCTCAAGGCGCTGTTCGTCGTGTTCACGCTGTCACTCGGCGCGTTTGTCTACGCGCGGATGGCGTTCGGCCAGATTGTCGGCGCGGCTGTCATCGACCGCTGGCGGAACATTTATCTCGCCGTCACCATCGCGGCGTTTCTGACGCCTAATTTCTGGATCATGCTGCTCGCAATATCGCTGATTGCGATCGTCATGGGCGCCGCCGAGAAATTGAAGCCGGCGCTGTATCTCCTGCTGCTCTTCGCCGTTCCGGCGGCCGACGCGATCGTTCCCGGCTTCGGCGGCATCCGGAATTTCATGGCTCTTTATCCGTTCAACGTTCTCGCCGTTGTCATCCTCTTTCCCCTGCTGCTCAATCGCGCGGAGAATCGCCGGTTCAACAATGTCGGCCGTCTCGCGGATCTGTGCTTCATCGGATTTTCGCTGCTGACCCTCGCGCTCGCGTTCCGCGACACCACGGTGTCGGACGCCTTCCGGCGTATGACCGCCTATATTCTGACCGCGTTCGGGCCCTATCTCGTCTTCAGCCGCGTCAATTGGACGACCGAACGGCTAAAGCTCGCGACCCTCGCTTATGTGATCCCATTCATCGCGCTGTCGGCGATCGCGGTCGTCGAGGTCGTCCTCAACTGGCACATGTTCAAGAATGCGGTCGATCAGTGGGGGATCAATTTCTTCGCGCGCTATCTCGCCAGGTCAGGGTTATTGCGGGCCTATGGGCCGGTATTCGGGCCGATCGCGTTTGGGTTGTTTCTGGTGATCGCGCTCCCGCTGCTGGCGGCGCTCGTCGCCTCGGCGAAAGACAAGTTTCTGCCGCGGCTCGGTTTCGTCGCGCTGGGGCTCGGCCTCGTTTCAACGTTTTCGCGCGGCCCCTGGGTCGGCGGCGCGATCGCCATCGCGGCGTATGCGGCGACGAGCGACAGTCCCTTCAAGAACGTGACGCGGCTCGGTTTTGTAGGTCTTGCGGTGTTTGCCGTGCTTGCCGTCACTCCGGCCGGTCCTAAGCTGTTCGAAATGCTGCCGTTCATTGGCAGCATCGAAGGAAACACCATCGACTATCGTCAGCGGCTGTTCGAAGTCGGCTGGCAGGTCGTGCTGCAAAATCCGTGGTTCGGGTCGGAAAATTATCTTGAAAGCGCGGCGATGCGGTCGCTCATTCAGGGCCAGGGCATCGTCGATATCGTCAACGCCTATCTGCAGGTGGCGCTCGACAAGGGGATTGTCGGCCTCGCTCTTTTTGTCGGCGTCAGCTTCTTTGCGCTGTTGAGCGCCTACCGGTCGATCGGCGCGGCGCGCAAGATCGACCCGGAACTCGCTGGCTATTGCCAGGCGTGGTTCGCCGCGCTCCTCGGCGTCATGCTGGTGCTGGCGACGACGACCAACGTCATCGCACAGATCGCGGAAGCGCACTGGCTATTATGCGGCATCTGCGTCGGCGTCGCCCGCTCGGTCGCCGCCAGGGCCGCCGAGCCGGCGATGAGCGCGCCGCCGGGGCCAGACGATCCCGCATCGCCGTCTCCGGCGGACGACGATCCCGGCGTGCCCGCGCACAGCCTCCCCGCGCATCTGCGTCAGTATGCGAAACAATGAGAGGTGACGGCGAATTCATGCACGGCGCCCGGCGGCCAACCGCGTGGTTAACAGTTTGTCTACAAACTCGCCCTAATCCTTTCTTCGTTAACCATTCGGCGTGCGGCCGGATTTTGCCGTCCCCCAAGGCAGTGGAGCGGGTTTCTTGTATGGCGCGGCGCCTTGTCGGATGGTTGATTTCGGTCGCGGCGCTTGTGTTCCCGGTCATGGCCGCGGCCGCCGAAGGCTCGCTCTATCCAAAGGACGCGGCGGCGGCGAAGCCGGATCTTGCCCGCGCTCTCGGCGGCGCCCGCTATGTCGTCGATGTCCTCGGCCAGAACGACGACTTCAATCGCGCGATCCAGGCGGCGGTCGCGCGCCATCCGGTTCTTTCCGCGCAGACATCGCAGGCCGCCATCGCGCGCGCCGAAACCAAAGCCGCGAGAGCCGCGCTCTATCCGCGGCTTTCGGCCAATCTTAACGCCGATTACGTCATCGCCCGCCGCTTTGGCGCCGGCACGACGAATGTCGTTGAATCGCTCCGCCCCGACGAACAGGTGAACGCCGGGGTGACGGCGAGCCAGCTTCTCTTCGACGGCGGCGCAACCTTCGCGCGCATCAGAAGCGCAAAAGCGCGCAGCCGCGAAAGCGGCCTGTCGATCAACGCCCGCATCAACGAACTCGCGCTGGCGGCGCTCTCCGCCTATCACGATGTCGCCGTGCATCAGGCAATTCTGGCGCTCGGCGCGGAGTACGTCGCCCATCACGAAAAACTCGTCGCCAATGTCAGGGAGCGCGAACGGCTCGGCGCCGGCGTCAGGGCCGATGTCCTGAGGGCCGAGGCGCGGCTCGCCGCGGCGAGATCGCGCGTCCTCCAGATCAACGAAACCGCGCGCGTCGCGGACGTCCGTTACCAGGAATATTTCAGGGCGGCGCCGGAAACCTTGCGTTTTCCGAATTACGAATCGCTTGCTGTCGCCTCGCGCGCGGAAGCGGTTTCGCTGGCGCTGCAAAACAATCCTGTCGTCGCCGCGGCGACCGCGCGCACCGAAAGCGCGCATGCGGAGGCGAGCGCCGTCAAGGCGACGCGGCTTCCGGAATTGCGCGCGACGGTGAGCGGCTCCAGCTTCGATGTCGTCAATGGCGCCGAAGACTATGATGTGCGCGCCGGCGTCAACATGAATTACGATTTCTACGCGGGCGGCGCGCGCGGCGCCGCCATCTCGCGCGCCAGAAGCGCGGCGGAACAGCAGCGCTTCGAAGAAGATCGCGTAAGGCTGGAAATCGAGCGCGACGCGGCGATCGCTTTCGAGCGCCGCAATTCCGCCAATGAGCGGCTCGCGGCGCTCGAAACCGCGCTCGTCGCCAATTACGAGGCGAGGGCGCTCGTCGCCGAGCGCTTCCGCGCCTCCCGCGGCGATCTCACCGACGTCATCCAGGCGGAGAATGACTGGTTCGAGGCGGGGGTCGGCTATCTCTCCGGCCTCGCCGCCCGCGACATGGCGTCCTACGAGCTGATGGAATTCACCGGCGATCTGTTGCGCTTCTTCTCGCCGCGCGACGAAGACCGGGCGGGAAGCGCCGTCAATGAGTAGCGTCACCTCGATCTTCAGGGACATCGCATCGACGAAGCACTGGCTGCTCGGGCCGCTGCTCGGCAATTCGAAAGTCTACGGCCAGACCGTGCTCGCCGCGTTTTTCGTCAATCTGCTGGGGCTCATCTCTTCGTTCTTCATCATGACGGTCTATGACCGCGTCCTTCCGAATAATGCGATGGAATCGCTGATCGCGCTCACGGTCGGCGTCATCTTCGCGCATGTCTTCGACTTCATCCTGAAATCGCTGCGCGGCTATTTCATCGATGTCGCCGGCCAGAGGCTCGATGCCGTCGTCGGCGCCCGCGTCTTCGACAATCTGATGGCGATGCGGCTCGATGCGAGGAAAGGCGGCGTCGGCGCGACGGCGGGTCTCGTCAAGGAATTCGAGAATCTGCGCGACTTCTTCTCGTCGGCGACGCTGACGGCGATTGTCGATCTGCCGTTCATTTTTGTTTTCATCGGCGCGATTGCGCTGATTGGAGGGCCGATCGCCATGGTCCCGCTGATCGGCGTCATGGCCGCGCTGATCGTCGCGCTCGTCACCCAGCCGCTGATCATGCGCAACACGAAGAGCGCAATGAACGAGGGGCACCTGAAACACTCGGTGCTGATCGAAACGCTGTCCGGCCTTGAGACCGTCAAAAGCGTCGCCGCGGGCGAGCTGATGCGCCAGCGCTGGAAGACCGGGGTTCTCAAACACGCGCGGATTGCAACCGTCGGCCGCTTCATCAACCAGCTTGCCGTCAATTTCTCGGGGCTGGCGCAGCAGGGCGCGCAGGTTGCGATCGTGGTCGTCGGCGTCCTCATGGTCGGCGCGCAGGAGCTGTCGATGGGCGGCCTCATCGCCTGCGTCATTCTGACGGGGCGCGCGATGGCGCCGTTGGCGCAGGTCGCGGGACTCCTTGGCCGGCTGGCCGGCGCGATGTCTTCCTACAAGGCGCTCGACGAATTGATGGCGGCGCGTTCCGAAGTCGATCCCGCCCGCGATTATCTGAAACGCAATTCGCTTGCCGGGCGCATCGAGTTTCGAGACGCGAGTTTTTCCTATCCCGGACAGAAAGCCAAAGCGCTCGACAAGATCAGCTTCACGATCGAGGAGGGCGAACGCGTCGCCGTGCTCGGCCGCAACGGCTCGGGAAAGTCGACGATCATCCGCCTCGCGCTCGGGATTTACGAGCCGACCGAGGGTCAGGTTCTCGTCGATAACACCGATCTTCGCCAGATCAGGCCGTCGGATCTCAGGGCGCATGTCGGCGCCGTTTTGCAGGACGTTTGCCTTTTTACCGGGTCGATCAGGGAAAATATCGCGCTCGGCCTCGAGCGGATTTCCGACGACGATATCCTTGAAGCCGCACGGATCGCCGGCGTCCATGATTTTGTCGGCGCAACGGAAGCAGGGTACGACCAGCGCCTCGGCGAACGCGGCGAAGGGCTTTCCGGCGGCCAGCGTCAGGCGATCGCGCTCGCCCGCGCGCTGGCGACGAAGCCGTCCGTTCTCCTGCTCGACGAGCCGACCAGCGCGCTCGACAGCCAGGCGGAAGCCGAAATGATTGCGCGCCTGCGCCGTGCGACGGAGGGGCGGACGCTGCTTCTCGTCACCCACCGGATGTCGATGCTGAAGCTCGTTGACCGCATCATCGTGCTCGATCGCGGCCAGATCGTTCTCGACGGCCGGCCGGAAGAGATCATCCGCTCGATCGCCAACAATGCGGCGGCGGCCATTCCGGCGCCGCCGGCGATCCGCGAAATATCGGCGCCGAACGTCAAACCGATCAGGGCCGCGTAAATGACCCTCGCCATCGCCCCCCATGCGGACATCGACATCGACAGCGAATTGCCGATCGAACCTTCAAAGGCCGCGCAATATCTTCTCTATGCAATCGCCGGCCTGCTTTTCATCAGCCTCCTTTGGGCGTCGGTCGCAAGGCTCGACCGGGTGACGCGCGGCGACGGACGGATCGTGCCGTCCAATCATCTGCAACAGGTGCAGTATCTCGAAGGCGGCATCATCGAGGAAATTCTGGTGAAGCCAGGCGCGCACGTAAAAAAGGGCGACGTGCTGGTCAGGGTTGATCCGACGCAGATCAACGCGCAGATGAGCGAGGGCGAGGGCGGCTATCACCTCCTCGCCGCGCGCGTCGCCCGTCTTGAAGCGGCCGCCGCGGACAGGGATCTCGTCTTCCCGCCGGAGATCGAACGGGATGCGCCCGAGATTGCCGCCAATGAGCGCCAGCTCTTCCTCGCGCGCAAGACCGAGTTCGAGGCGGCGCTCGCCGTCGAAACCGGCAAGCTCGACCAAGCGCGCGCTGCTCTCGCCTACGCCGAGGAAACCGGCGCGCTCGCGAGCGAGGAACTGGCGATCGTCGAGCCGCTGGTGAGGAAAGGGATCGAACCGAAACTCGAACTCATCCGCGCTCGCCAGCGCGCGGCGTCCGCGCTTGGCGAAAAGCAGCGCGCCGAAATCGCCGTCAAGAGCGTCGAAAGCGAAACCGGCCGCATCAGATCGACCTATTTCGCGGCGATCGCCGATGAGTTGGCGACGGCGCAAGCGGAAATGACCGGAATTTCCGGCGGCCTGCCGGCGCTTCGCGACAAGGTTGACCGCACCGAAGTCAGAAGCCCGATCGACGGCGTCGTCCACCGCGTCCTCGTCGCGACAATCGGCGGCGTCGTCCAGCCAGGCCAGACAATCGTCGAGGTCGTCCCCGCCGGCGACACGCCGCTCGTCGAAGCGAAAATCAAGCCGGCCGACATCGCCTTCCTGCGCGTCGGCCAGGAGGCGCGGGTCAAGATCAGCGCCTATGATTCATCCGTGTACGGAAGTATTGACGCGAGGATAGAAACCATCAGCCCCGACGCGATCGAGGACGAGAAAGACGGCGCCCGCCATTTCCTGATCACCGTCCGCATGGACGAAGCGGCGCTCCGGACCCAGGACGGCGCCCTGCCGCTGATGCCGGGCATGGCCGCCGAGGTCGATGTCCTGAACGGCAAGCGCACGGTCCTCGCCTATCTGTTGAAACCGATCGCCGAAGTCTCGAACCGGGCGCTGCGGGAGGATTGATGGCGGCGGCGGGCCTCGGGGCAAGGGGAAAGTTGTTCATCGGATGGCCGGCTGTTCGGTCGCCAGGACAGAAAAACCGAATCTCCCCAGCTTTCCCATTCGCCGAATCAGGCTGTGTATGCCGGGGAATGATTGATCCGCGCCGGCGTTGGCGCCGGCGCCGAACCGGTTCATTCATTCAGGTCCGCCGACATTTGCGATGACGCTCGCTGGAGATTTTATGCCCGACTCTTCCGCCCCTCTTAAGTCCGGACTCCTCACCGCGTCCTTCGCCTACAAGCCCTTCCGCTATCCGTGGGCCTATGATTTCTGGAAGCGCCAGCAGCAGATTCATTGGATGCCGGAAGAAGTGCCGCTCGGCGAAGACTGCAAGGACTGGGCGAACAAGCTCTCCGACGCCGAGCGCAATCTCCTGTCGCAGATCTTCCGGTTCTTCACGCAGTCCGATGTCGAGGTGAACGACAATTACATGGAGCGTTACGGCCGCGTCTTCAAACCGACCGAAATCAAGATGATGCTGTCGGCGTTTTCCAACATGGAGACCGTCCACATCGCCGCCTACGCGCTCCTCCTCGAGACGATCGGCATGCCGGAATCGGAGTTTACGTCATTCCTTGACTACAAGGAGATGCGCGACAAGCACGATTTCATGCAAGAGTTCGGCGTCGAGACGAACGAAGACATTGCGCGGACGCTCGCCATGTTCGGCGCCTTCACCGAAGGGCTGCAGCTGTTTGCGTCCTTCGCGATGCTGATGAACTTCCCGCGCTTCAACAAGATGAAAGGCATGGGCCAGATCGTCTCGTGGTCGGTCAGGGATGAATCGCTCCACTGCGAAGGGATGATCAAGCTCTATCACGCCTTCGCGCGTGAGACCGGCTGCGTGACGAAGGCGGTCGAGGGAGACATCATCGAGTGCTGCCGCACCGTCGTCGGCCTCGAAGACAAGTTCATCGATCTTGCTTTCGAAATGGGCCCGGTCGAAGGGATGACCGCCGCCGACATCAAGCAGTATATCCGCTACATCGCCGACTGGCGCCTCGGGCAGCTTGATCTGCCGAAAATCTACGGCGTTGAAAAACATCCGCTGCCCTGGCTCACCGAGATTTTGAACGGCGTCGAGCACGCCAACTTCTTCGAGGCGCGCGCGACCGAATATTCGAAAGCGGCGACCAAGGGCGAGTGGCACGGCGACGACGGCGTCTGGGCGAATTTCGACCGGATGCGGGTGAGACGGAAAGAGGCGGCGCAAATTTAGAGGCAGTAGGCAGTAGGCAGAATCGATTTGCTACTGCCTGCTGGCTCTACTTCCCGAGCAAACGAAACAGCACTGTCGCAACGATCGATAAAATGATCATCGTCACGATCGGGAAATAAAACGAGAAACCGTCGCCTTTTATCGCAATATCGCCGGGCAGCCGGCCGAGGCCGAGTTTGGAAATCAGCGGCCATAAGAGGCCGGCCGCGATGAAGACCGCGCCGATGATGAGCAAGGCTTTCTGCACAGTGTGAATTTAGCGTGAGGGCGCCGAAGTCGCAACGCGGATGAACGGCGGAAATGGACATTCGCCCGCGTCGCGATCATACTGCGCCGCAACAGTCCGGCGCTACGAAAAGGCTATCCATGTCCAAAGATCCCGAACGCATCACCATCCTCGCCCGCGAATTCACCGCCGCGGCGCTCGAATTCCACCGCGGCAAGATGGCCGAGAAAGGCTACCGCATGGAAGGCTCGATCACGCCGCGATCCTTCAAGATGATCGAAGGCATGGCGCCGCCGAAAGATCTCTTTGACGGCGACCCGTTATTTTCGGTGACTTTCATCAAGCGCGACGCGCTGTCCTGATCGGGCGCCCGTCGCGCGCAACGAGAAATCCCCGGCGAACGACCGCCGGGGATTGTGTTTGAAGAATTTGGCGATCAGTGCGGCGGGCCGTTCTGGGTGTCCGGATCGTGCACGACGGTTTCGCCGTTGAGGTCGAAGCGCAGCGCGTAGCGGTAGAGAACGCCGTCATTGTTGTCGTCAGTCAGGCTGAGCTGCCGGCCGTCGCCGCTCACGACGAAATCGTGGAACTGTTCGCCGACATAGCGCTCGGTCGGGCTGCCATTGTCGACCTTTGCTTTTTCGACAATCCAGATTGCGTCGGCGCCTTCGGGCATGAATTTTATTCCGTCGGCGGAGCCTTCGGCGATGGTGAAAGTCAGATTCACAGCGCTGTCGCCGATCTCCCGCACCGAAAAATCGAAATTTCCCTCGGCGTCAGCGTAAGGCGCCTTGTACTCAAATGCGTAATTGCCGTCCGCGCCGTTCGTGACCGTCACGTCGGCATTGACGGCGATTTCGTTCCGCGCCGCGCTGGCGCCTTTGCCCTCAGGCGCCTGGGCGCTGACGCCGTCGCGCGCGCATCCCGCAGCCATGACCGAAGCGGCGCCAATCGTCATTTTGGCGAATTTTAGCATAATCGATCTCCCCTTCTGATTCCGGCAGTAAAGGTCCACATAGGGCGAAGCTACGGCTGCGTAAACCGGAACCGCAGCCATTGAGCGGTTATGGGGGATCAGTTTCTTGCAACCCTTTGTACACGCTGTTGAAGGGAAATGAAGTCCGGGTGCGCGACGCCGCGCCTTTCAAGCTCGGTCATAATGGGCGCCGCCTTTTCAGGCATGCCCGCTTCGAAATAAAGGGCGGCGAGATAAGTTCGCGTACTGACGGGGGTTTTAACGTACGCCGCTTCGAGCGCCATGACGCCGTCAGCAATATGGACGGCGGCGAGGTCGTCGCGTCCGCGTGCGCGCTCATGCAGGGCGAGCGTCAATGACCCCAGCCCGATGAGGCCGCCATTGGCGATTACGTCCTTCCGCAGCGCTTTGGCGAGGAGCGGTCCAAGTTTTGCAGCGTCCGCCGCCGCGCCCTCCAGATCATAACCAATGCGCATTCGATGGCCGATCGCGATCCCCTGCACGATGACGTACCATTCACCGCCTTGCGCGGATTTCGCCGCAGCGTTTGCGTGATCGACGGCGCGGTCGGCGGCGGTCAACGCCGCCGCCTTATCGCCGGCGGCGTCATGGATAACGGATTGTTGCCGCGCGATGTGCGACGCGTTGATATGCCAATTCGCGTTGCCGTTGTCGCGACGTAACAGCCGGTCGGCGGTCGTTGCCGCCTTGTCGAAGGCGGCGCTCGCTTCGTTGATCTCTCCCAGCCACAAATGCGCCTCGCCCAATCGGCGCTCGGCGGTCACCACGGCGTCCAGGACCGCGTAATTTTCCGACTGCGACCCGGCGGCCGGGCCGTAAATCCGCATCTGTCGTCGAATGAGCGTGATCGCGCGACGAAAATCGCCCCGCAGGATTTCCGCGTAGACCTGCCATGAGAGTGCGTATGCATACGCGAACGCCAGCGTTTCGTCCGCCGGCGCCGCTTCGGAAAGGATGCGGCGCGCCTCGATCGACTCTTTGAAATAGCCGATCGCCGCCTCGTAATAGCCTGCTTCCAGCTTCGTCGATCCGAGATTGCTTGTGGCGTAAGCAAGTTCCAGACGCCATTTCGGATTTTTACTGTCGGTCGCAACAAGCTGCTGCGCCAGCCGCAAATATTCGATGTATTGGCGCTCTGCCGCAACAATGTCACGCTTGGAGAATCGCGCGGAACCGACATAGAAAACACTTTGCGCGTGGTCGAAGATGCGGTCGGGATCGTTCGGCGCGCGGCGGAGGAGTTCGCCCGTCGCATCTTCCGCCGCTTCGTAGGCCTCCCGCGCGGCGTCGAGATCGTTCCGGCGAAAATCGATCGACCCCAGCAAAATCATCGCCTTCGCCCGCCGCGCCAGCGCCTCTTCATCGAGCGATTTCAGATTCTGATCGGCATAGTAGGCGAGCGCCCGCTCGCCGACCGATTCTAGGACGTCGAGCCGGCCCACCGGCTCCAGCCGGTCCTTGAGGTCCGTCAGCATGAACTCGACAAGGGTTTCCGCCTTGCCGCGCATCAGCGCCGCCTCATTGCCCTTGGCGACCGCGTAAAAAGCCAGCGCCGCCGTCATCGCCGTCACGGCCATGGAGGCGCCTGCGACCGCCCAGGCGTCGCGCGCACGCCGCGAGGCGTCGCGCCGGACCA
>JBGTLL010000204.1:0-1959 GCA_041744115.1 Parvularculaceae bacterium
ATCTCGCGCACGGCGCCGACGGGGCCGGAGGCGGCGACCGGATCCGTCGCATCGGCGGCGACCAGGATTTGCGGCCGCTCGCCGCGCACGAAGTCGCGCTCGAAATTTTCCGGAACGACGATCAGGAACGAAACCTCGCCGGAGCGGATCAGGCGCTCGCCTTCTTCATCGGTCGCGACCTGCGCGACGATGCGAAAATAATCGGATTGCCGCATCGAGGCGAGAAAGCTGCGCGTCAGCGGGCCGTCGTCGCGGAGTTCGACCGCGGCCGGCAGGCGCCGCGGGTCGGTGTCGATCGCAAAGCCAAAGAGAGTCAGCTGCATGATCGGGACCATGATCATGATGGCGAAGGTCGGCCGGTCCCGCCGCATCTGCACGAGTTCTTTGAGGAACACCGCCTTGATGCGCGCGAAGGAGATGGTCATGAATCGACCCATTTGTGGTGCGTGGTGCGTAGTACGTAGTGCGTAGGTGTTGCTTCCGATGTGCTAGATCCGCATTGGACACGAACCTCGTTCCGTCATGCTGACGAAAGTCAGCATCCAGAGCTGCGAGGGACTTGCTCGCCATTCTGGACCCTGACTTGCGTCAGGGCGACGTCGTCCTCGATTCTGAGATATTGCTCTTTGCTCTAAGTCCTACGCACCACGCACTACGCACTACTGAAATTGTCGCGCGCGCCCGTCATCAGATAAATGAAGACTTCTTCAAGCCCGGCTTCTATCGGCTGCGCATCAAGGCCGGCGACGCCGTCGAGCGTTGCAATCGCCGCGGCGAGCAATCTTTCGTCCTTGCCCGCCGCATGGATCGCCGCGCCGAAGCGCGCAAGCACATCGACGCCGCGCGCGGCTTTCAATCGCCGGTTCGCGTCATCGAGATCGTCGGCTTCGACGCGATACGCGAACAGCCCGACCTCGTCCGGGATATCGATCGTCGCCGCATCGATCAGCTTCCTGCCATAGGCGATGAAGGCGATGCGGTCGCATTGCACGGCCTCGTCCATGTAATGCGTCGAGACGAGGGTCGTCACGCCCGCCGCCGAATAGTCGCGGATCGCGTCCCAGAAATCGCGCCGGGCTTTCGGATCGACGCCCGCCGTCGGCTCGTCGAGGAGGAGGAGTTCAGGCTCGTGGATCATGCAGGCGGCGAGCGCGAGCCGCTGCTTCCAGCCGCCCGACAAGGTTCCCGCGAGCTGTCTGGCGCGGTCGGAAAGCCCCAGCGATTTCAGCGAGGCCTCGACCCGGTCGCGCACATGATCCTGCCCGTAGAGCCGGGCCGTGAATTCGAGATTTTCGCGGATCGTCAAATCTTCATAGAGAGAAAAGCGCTGCGTCATGTAGCCGACGCGTTCCTTGATCGCATTGCTTTCGCGGATCACGTCAAGGCCGAGGACGACGCCGGCGCCATCGTCGGGCTTCAAAAGGCCGCACACCATGCGGATTGTCGTCGTCTTGCCGGACCCGTTGGGACCGAGAAACCCGTAGATCGCGCCGCGCGGCACGGCAAGATCGAAATGATCGACGACTGTCTTGTGACCGAAGCGTTTCGTCAGCCCGCGGACGTCGATGACGAGATCGCTTTTCACTTCTCCCGCCCGACCGATACGGGAAGGCCGGGCCGGAGGCCCGCCGGATCGTCCGGGCGCGCCTCGACGAGGAAGACGAGCTTGCCGCGTTCTTCAAGCGAATAGATGACCGGCGGCGTGAATTGCGGCTCGCTCGCGACATGGCTGATTGTCGCCGACCGCGCGGCGCTGCAGCCGTCGCAGGAGAATGAAACCTTGCCGCCGACCGCGAGCGAGGACAGCATCCGCTCCGGCGCGAAAAAGCGCAGCTTCAGGTTCTCGGGCGGCAGCAGCGCCACGACCGGATCGCCGGGCGCGACGACTTCGCCCGGTCGCCGATAGACGCGTTCGATGATTCCGGCGGCCGGCGCCGCGGTTTCAAGATCGGCGAGCCG
>JBGTLL010000205.1:0-10437 GCA_041744115.1 Parvularculaceae bacterium
GCATCCAGCCGCTGACGCAGCGTGTCGGCGGGATCGGACAGCGCATGGTGCTCCACCCGGGGTTCGATCAGAATCTGCCGCGGCAACGAAGGCATGCCTACTCCACTTCGACGACCATTTCGATCTCGACCACCATGTCGCCGGGCAGCGAAGCCATGCCGACGGCCGAGCGTGCGTGCCGGCCGCGATCGCCGAACACGGCGACCATGAGATCGGAGGCGCCATTGATGACTTTCGGATGATCGACGAAATCGGGCGTGCAGTTTACGAAGCCGACAAGCTTGACGATCCGCCGTACACGGTCGAGATCGCCGTCGCAGGCGGCTCTCATCTGCGCGATGAGATTGACGGCGCACGCCTTAGCCGCTTGCGACCCCTGATCGAGCGACAGGTCGGCGCCAAGCTTTCCCTTGATGAGTCCATCGGGGCCGTTCGACACCTGTCCGGAGATATAGAGAAACGCGCCGCTCTTCACATAGGGAACGTAGTTCGCAACTGGCGCGACCGGCTGCGGAATTTCCAGCCCAAGTTCGGCGAGGCGCCTGTCGATCCTACTCATCCGTTTCTCCATCGTCGTCAGCGGTCCGGCCGGGTCGCGACTTTTTCGCATAAGCGCGTCCGAGCGCAATGGCGTCCGCGCCGAATTTCCTGCGGATGGCGTCGATCGCCGCCTCTTCCCGCCGGAATTTGTCTTCGTCGCCCGCGAACATTTCAACCTGCGCCCCGGGTCGTTCCTCATCAAGATCGGAATAGCCGACGCCGATCAGCCGATAAGCGCGCCCGTTCGATGCTGCGGCGAGAAGCGCTCGCGCCGCGTCAAAGGCCGTGCGCGCAAGGTTCGACGGTCGCGCAAGGGTTGTTCGCCGCGTGATCGTGCGAAAATCCGGCGTTTTCAGTTTCAGCGTGACGACACGCCCGGTGAGCTTGTGTTCCTTCATCCGCGCCGCCGCGCGCTCGGAGAGGCGCCACAGCGCGTCTTCAAGCGCTTTCAGATCGCGGATATCGACATTGAAAGTGGTCTCCGCCGAAACGCTCTTCATCTCGCGACCAGGCGACACACGGCGGCGATCTTTGCCTTGCGACAGTTCCGCAAGGCGCAGCCCCATCTCGCCATAACGCCGCGCCAGAATTGACGGATCGGCCTTCTGCAGATCGCCGACCGTCGCCAGTCCGTCGCGGTTGAGCCGCGCGGCGAACACGGCGCCGACGCCCCAGATTGCGCAAACGGGAAGGCGCGCGAGGACGCTTTTGGCCTCTTTGACGCCGATTACGGAAAATCCGTTCGGCTTGTCAAAGTCGGACGCCGTCTTGGCGAGGAATTTGTTGAAGCTCAAGCCGATCGACACCGTGATGCCGATGTCGCGTTGGATGTCGCGCTGAAGTCTCGCAAGCGCCTCGGCGGGCGTCGATCGAAGGACGCGCGTCGTCCCTTGAAGGTCGAGGAACGCTTCATCGATCGAGACCGGCTCAACCAGCGGCGTCAGCGCCAGCATCATGCGGCGTACCTCGCGCGCGGCGGCCGAATATTTGGCGAAGTCCGGCTTGACGACGACGGCGTCAGGGCACGCCTTCAGCGCCTTGAACATCGGCATCGCCGACCGGACGCCATAGGTCCGCGCGATATAGCAGGCGGTTGTGACAACGCCCCTGACCCCGCCGCCGACAATCACCGGACGGTCAGCAAGGGCAGGATCGTCGCGTTTCTCGATCGCGGCGTAGAAGGCGTCGCAGTCGATATGGGCGATCGAGAGGGCGTGCAACTCCGGGTGGCGAATGATTCGCCGGCTGGCGCAGGCGGGGCAGGCGGCGTCCGCAGCCTTCTCAGGGGCGGCGCCGCAGTCGAGGCAAAGCGGGGAAATGCCGCCAATTCCGGTCACTTGTAGCCTCCGGGCCGCCGCGGCGCGAAGCGTCCGCGGTCCGCAATTTGACGATAAACATTCGATTAATACCTTGTGAGCGATATTCCGGTCGATGGTTACCTTGGCGTCCGAGGCCCCAATATCCACTATGGCGGCAATGGAAAAAATCGACCCGGCGGCGGCGCCCAAGACGGTCCTCGTTGTTGAAGACAACGAGTTGAACATGAAGCTGTTCAACGACCTCCTTGAAGCGCACGGCTACAAAGTCATCCAGGCCAGGACGGGGCCGGAGGCGCTCGCCGCCGCGCGCGCGTCCGAACCCGATCTCATTCTCATGGACATCCAGCTGCCGGAGATTTCCGGCCTTCAGGTGACGCAAGAAATTCTTAAGGATAACGCACTCGCCCATATTCCGATCATCGCCGTCACCGCATTCGCGATGAAAGGCGATGAAGAGCGCATCAGAGCCGGCGGCTGCAGCGATTATATAGCGAAGCCGATTTCGGTCGCGGCGTTTCTTGAGAAAGTAAAAAGGTATTTGGACTAGGCTAAATGCCGGATCATTTGTCCGGAATTTAGCGGAGGCCCGATGACGGCGCGCGTATTGGTCGTCGACGACCTCGAACCCAATGTGAAATTGCTCGAGGCGAAGCTCCGCGCGGAGTATTTCGACGTGCTCGGCGCCTATTCCGGCGCGGAAGCCGTCGAGCGGGCGAAGAAAGACCAGCCCGATATCATTCTTCTCGATGTCATGATGCCGGGCATGGACGGTTTTGAAGCCTGTCGGATCATCAAGGCGGCGCCGGAGACCGCGCATATCCCGATCGTGATGGTGACCGCCTTGGAACAGCAGGCGGACCGCATCGCCGGCCTTAAAGCCGGCGCTGACGATTTCCTGACCAAGCCGGTTGAAGACGTTGCGCTGTTTGCGCGGGTCAGGAGCCTTACCCGCCTCAAGATGATGACCGACGAACTCCGGATGCGCTACGCGACCGGCAAATCGCTTGGCGTCGTCAGCGACATCGACCTCTCGCAATCGCCGACGGGCGAAAAGCCGCGCATATTCCTGATCGACGATCAGGCTGACCAGGCCGATCGCGTCCGTGCGCTTCTGTGCGAGCAGCATGATGTTTCAATCGAAACCGACGCCGAGGTCGCTCTGAGCCGCGCCAAAACGGGGGATTTCGATCTCGTCATCATCAACATGTCGATCGAGAAGACCGATCCGCTGCGGCTTTGTTCCTCGATCCGCTCATTCGAGGAGACGCGGCTGACACCGCTGCTGGCGATCGTGCGGCAGGGCGATACGAGAAAGCTCGTCCGCGCCCTCGACATCGGCGTCAACGACTATCTGGCGCGTCCCGTCGACCGCAATGAGCTGACCGCGCGCGTCGCGACGCAAATCCGCCGCAAGCGCTATGTCGATCAGCTCCGCTCGACCTTCGAGGCGAGCCTTGAGATGGCGGTGACGGACCAGCTGACCGGCCTCTACAACCGGCGCTATCTTGCAAGCCACCTCTCCGGCATGTTCGACCGCGCCTTCTGGACGGGCCGTCCGCTATCGCTGATGATCCTCGACATCGATCACTTCAAATCGATCAACGACACTCACGGCCACGACATCGGCGACAAGGTGATCCAGGAAATCGCGATCAAGATCAGAAACTCGGTTCGCGGCATCGACCTCGCCTGCCGCTATGGCGGCGAGGAGTTCCTGGTTGCGATGCCGGACACCGACCGGAGCTTTGCCGGGGTCGTCGCCGAACGGCTCCGCCACGAAATCGCCGAACACCGCGTCACCTTGAACAGCGGGCGCGATGAAGTCCATGTGACGGTGTCGATCGGCATTTCATCGACCGAGGACGGCCCGAAGGACGATACCGGCCAGAAGCTGATCAAGCGCGCCGACGAGGCGCTTTATTCCGCGAAAACCGGCGGCCGGAACCGCGTCATCCACAGCGCGGCGGCGTGATCGCCAGCCTTACTTGATCATGCCCTACTTGATCTTGCCTTCCTTGAATTCGACGTGCTTTTTCGCGACCGGATCGTATTTCTTCAAGACGAGCTTTTCCGTCATTGTGCGCGAATTTTTCTTCGTCACATAGAAAAAGCCCGTGTCCGCCGTCGAGTTGAGGCGGATTTTGACGGTGGTCGGTTTGGCCATGATGAGGCGCCCTTCAATTCGAGGGGCGCAAAGTACTGTTGAAACACGCCATGTCAAGCCGTGCGTCGCGGGCCAGAAGTTCCCCTGGCGGCGAGCCCGCGAAGCGCTCTTGCAATCAGAACTTGCACAAGGCCATGCGGTTGTCATTTACAGATGCAGATTGATCCCCTAGCGTTCTTTCAGCGGCGCGTGGGGCGTCGCGATTAATTGTACAAAGAGGAGTTTCCATGCATCAAGGAAGGCGCCGGCTCGCACTTTTTGCGAGCGGCCTGATGGCGGTTGCGGCAGCAGCGCCCGTCACGGCGACATCGCTCATACAGATGAGCTTTGAAGATCTGGTCGATGAAGCGGCAATTGTCGTTGTCGGCGAGGCGACCGCATCCCGGGTCGAGAATTCGGCCGGGGGCGTTTACACGATCACGACGTTCGAAGTCTCCGACGCGATTGTCGGCGGCGCGGCGACTGTCGATGTCGCGACGCCCGGCGGCGCAAGCAAGCCCGGCAAATTCCGCGTCAGCGAATCAAACGCCGGCGCGCCGGTATTTCTTCTCGGCGGCGAGTCGCTGCTGTTTCTTTCCGACGGCGCGGCCAATGAATACTCGGTCGTCGGCTACACACAAGGCGCGTTCAGCGTGACGGAAACGGCGGGCGGCAAGATGGTCCGCGTTCCGGGCGCCGGCAAGGCCGAAACGATCGACGAAGTGAAGACGCGCATTCGCGCCGCCAAGGCCAATGGCCGCGATAAGACATCGGAGTAGGGGTACACATGAAACGCATTATTCTTTGCGCCTCGGCGCTCGCATTCGCGACCCAGGCCCAGGCCGGCGGTCAACTCGATACGTTCAAGTTCACGGGCCAATCGAACTTCATCCCGGGATTTGAAGACGTCGAAATCGTGCCGATCTTCTGGGACGACCGTTGCACCAACGTCGAATACACGATCAACGACATCAGGAATCCGACCGGCGCCGCGGGACCCATTCCGCTCGCCCAATGGGCGCCGGAAATGCAGGCCTCGCTCGATCCGTGGAACGACATTCCGACCTCCTATATCGAGATGAACGTCACCGCGACGCGCACGATTGTCGGCCCCAACCCTGCGGTTCCGGGCCTGCGCAGCTTTAACTTCGTCAACGAAATCACCTGGCAGACGGCGGTCGGCGCCGGCTTCCTCGCCAGTTCGCCTTCGGTCTCTCTGCAAGAGGATGCGACCTTCGTTCTCGGCGACGACATCGACGGCGACGGCGACAGCGATGTCTACGATCCGTCGGCGGCCAGCGGCCGGACCGACTGTCACGATTTCGACAGCGACGGCGACATCGAGTTCTCGGCGGGCTTTTATACGGCCGGCACGATTCTCGAGAACGACGTGCAGTACAACGACCGGCTTGTCGCCGCGGGCATCCTCTGGGAGCTCACGCCGAGTTCGACGCCGGTCGGCGCGCTGCCGCGCCTGACCGACATTCAGGCCGTCGCCATCCATGAATTCGGCCACAGCCACGGCCTCGCGCACAGCTTCGTCAATCAGACTTCGACCGCGGACGGGACCGGCGCGACCATGTTCCCGTTTATCGATATCGATGACCGCTTCTCCGAAATCGGCCAGCGTTCGCTGCATGGCGACGATGTAGCGTGGTCGTCCTTTGTCTATCGCGAAGGCTCGGCGGCGTCGGGAGCCGGCGCGCTGCAAGCCGACGACATCGCTTTTGGCTCGGTTTACCGGATTATTTCCGGCGCCTATTCGAGGAACGGCTTTGGCGTTCTTGGCGGCAACATCTCGGCGACCGCGGTGAACAGCAAGGCGATCGTCTCCAGCGCCTATTCGGGCAAGGCGCGCGCCTTCAGCCCGAACGGTTTCCAAGTATTCGTCGGTTCGCTTGCAAACTCGATCATCAGCGACCAGTACCAATTGCCGGTGCCAAAAGGCGTCTATCGCCTGGCGCTGCAGGCCCTCGACGGCGATCCGGCGGCGGCGGGCAACATCTCGACGACGGCGGTTATCGGCGGCATTCTTGGCCAGCACAATTACCCCGAAGAGTTCCGCGATTCCCAAGAGTCCAGTCTTGAGAATCTTCCCGGCCATTCGGTGCCGCAGCAGGCGAACACCGGCTCGCAAAGCGGCGTCAATGTCATCACCAACAGCGACATCACGCTGAGGAACGCCGGCGCGCTGACGAGTATCGGGATCATCGCCGAGCTCGGCTCGACGGATGTTGTCTACGCCGAGCGGTTCAGCAACGCGCAGGTTCTCGGCTTGCTGAATGCGGGCGCGAAAATGACGACCGGGCTGTTCCGGACGGGTGTTTTCGATGCGTCGGTTGTCGGCGTCTGGGAGCAGGCGGGCCTTTATCTCGGTCGCGTCAACGGCGATGGAACGGCGGCGATCGATTTCAATGCGCCGCTGGCGACGGAGTCCGAATTTGTCGGACAGGACGGCGATCTGACGCCGTTCTTTTTCAACGCCGACGTCTCCTTGACCATCCAGACCCAGCTGGCGGCGGACCCCTCGCTTGAAGTCTTCCTGGTGCTCAAGCGGAAGAACATCTTCAATCGCGCGGACGACCCGCGGCCGCCCGTCCTCGGGCTGCAGACGGTCGCCGCAAGCGCCGGCAGGTCCTATCTGTCGGTTGCCGGCGGCGCGTTCATTCCGCGTCCGACGCAAAACTGGATTGTCGAACTGAAATTCACACCGGCGAATTAGAACCGGTTGATAATGAAAAGAAGAAGCCGGCGGGGCGTTGTCCCGCCGGCTTTTTTATTCCGCTCGCGCCCCTAAACAAACTGCACGCGCCCGATTTCATAGGTCCTTGCGCCGCCGGGGGCTGTGACTTCGACGGCTTCGCCTTTTTTCTTGCCGATGAGGGCGCGCGCGATCGGCGAGGAGATCGAGATTTTGCCCGATTTCACGTCCGCCTCGTAATCGCCGACGATCTGCCAGGTTTTTTTCTTGCCGGTCTCCTCGTCGATCAGGGTGACGGTCGCGCCGAATTTCACGGTATCGCCGGCGAGCTTGGCGACGTCGATGATCTCGGCGCGGGTGAACTTGTCTTCGAGCTCGAGAATCTGGCCTTCGATCCAGCCTTGGCGATCCTTGGCCGCGTGATACTCGGCGTTTTCCGAGAGGTCGCCATGCTGGCGCGCCTCGGAAATCGACTGGATGACCGAAGGCCGCTCGACATGTTTCAAGCGTCTCAGGTCTTCCTCAAGGCGGCTGTAGCCGCCGGGGGTCATCGGAACCTTTTCCATCTTGCCCTTCTGTCGCCAGACCCTTCGAGGGTCAAAAGAACGGCGTGGCCGCCTGCTTTCGCAAGCGGCCACCGCCCCGTTTCCGAGGACAAAATAGGATCGCCGGCCGATTCCTTCAAGCGGCGTATCGTCCCGCGCCTACCAGATCCGCACGCGCTCCTCCGGCGGCAGGTAAAGCTCGTCTTGCGCGGTGACGCCGAAAGCCTCGTACCAGGCGTCAAGATTGCGGACGACGCCGTTGATCCGGTAATGGGGCGGGCTGTGCGGGTCGGTCTCGATCCGCTGCCGCGCTTCGTCCTCGCGGTATTTGCCCTGCCAGACCTGCGCCCAGGCGAGGAAAAAGCGCTGGTCGCCGGTCAGCCCGTCGATCACCGGCGCCTCGCCCTCCGACGTCTGGTCGAGATGCCGGTGATAGGCCGCATAGGCCATCTGCAGGCCGCCAAGGTCGCCGATATTCTCGCCCATCGTAAGCTTGCCGCTGATTTTGGCGCCGGGGAGGGGTTCATAGGCGTCATATTGCGCCCCGAGCCGGTCGGTCTTTGCCTCGAACGCGGTGTTTGACGCCGCGGACCACCAGTTGCGTATGCGGCCCTTCTCGTCGAATTCGCGGCCCTGATCGTCGAAGCCGTGGCCGATCTCGTGGCCGATGACGGCGCCGATGCCGCCATAATTGACGGCGGGGTCGGCGTTCGGATCGAAGAACGGCGGCTGCAAAATCCCGGCCGGAAAAGTGATCTGGTTCAACAGCGGATTGTAGGAGGCATTGACCGTCTGCGGCGGGTAGCCCCATTTTTCGCGATCGACCGGCTTGCCGAGTTCCTTGATCTGGTCCTGCCATTGAAAGGCGTTGAGCGCGAGCGCGTTGTCGAACAGGGAATCGCCGATTTCGAGGCTCGAATAGTCCGTCCATTTTTTCGTGTAGCCGATGCGCGGCTCAAAGGTTGAGAGTTTCAAAAGCGCCTGCTGGCGCGTTTCCTCATCCATCCAGTCGTTGTTCCGGAGCCGCTCGCTGAACGCGTCGGTGAGATTTTGGACCAGCGCGTCCATCGCCGCCTTGTTCTCCGGCGGGAAATGGCGGTCGACATAGATCTGGCCGACGGCGTCGCCGAGGAACTGGTCGATCTGGTTGACGCCGCGCTTCCAGCGTTCGCGCTTTTCCTCAACGCCGCGCAAGGTCTTCGAGAAGAATTCGAAATTGGCGTTATCGAAACCGGAGGGCAGCGACGTCGCATAATTGTTGATGAAGTGGAAGGCGAGCCAGTCCTTCACGAACGCCATGTCCGCCGCGGCGAAAATCTCCGCTTCCTTGTCGATGGCGGAGGGCTGCGCGACAAGAAAAGTCGGAACCGATGCAAGGCCGAGCTCGGCGAACATCAAGGTCCAGTTGACCTCGGGCGCGAGCGCCGAAAGTTGTGCGGCGCTCATCGGATTGTAGATTTTCTTGATGTCGCGGTTGTCTTCCTGGGTCCAGTGAACCTCCGCGATCTTCGTTTCAAAAACGAGGATCGCGTCCGCTTTCGCCGCGCCGCCTTCAATCCCGGCGAGCGTGAACATTTTCTCGATATAGTCCTTGTACGCCGCGCGGTATTGCGGGAATTTTCCGTCCTCCTTCAGATAATAGTCGCGGTCGGGAAGGCCGATGCCCGCCTGCCCGACAAAGACGATGTATTTCGTGGTGTCGGCGGGGTCCGGAATGACGCCGAAGCCCGCGGGGCCATTATGATGAATGCTCGCAAGCGCGCGCGTCAAATCGTCCTTCGACTGGATCGCATGGATTTCGTCGAGATGGGGTTTCAGCGGCGCGGCCCCCGCCGCTTCGACGCCCGCCTCGTCCATCCATGTCCTGAAGTAGCCGCCGACCTTCTGTTCGAGCGAGCCTTGCCTGGACTGTTCCGCGCCCAGCTCTTCGACGATCGCCCTGACGTCGCCTTCGGCGTCGAGCCGCAGCTTGGTGAAGGAGACGTAGCCGGGGAGGTCGGCCGGAATTTCGAAATTGTCGAGCCATTTGCCATTGGCGTAGCGCGCGAAATCGTCGCCCGGCCGCGTGGCGGGATCGCCCTGCGTCGTATCGACGCCCCATGATCCGTAGACGGTCTTTGGCGCTTCAGCGCTCCCGGATTGCGGATCCGCCGGTTTGTCTTTCCTGGCGCAACCCGCAAGCGATGTCGCAAGGACAATCGCCGCGACCGCGGCGCCAAGTTTGAGGCTTCTCTTCATAAGTCACCCTCTGAATGCCTGCCCGTGGGCAGGGATTTAATCTCGAAGCGCCGAACCTACCGATCCACCCCTTGAGCTGGAAGTCGCTTCATCGTGCGACCGGCTCGTTTTGCCTCAGGGGGTGAACCGGGATTCGGCAATCGGGAATCGCGAGGCTGCCTTTTTCCCGGTTCCGGCTTTTCACGTGTCGCTTCCGTCACCCAATGCTCCGCCGTCTCCGCGAAGCGCTTGCTTCCGAGAGGTTGAAATAAATGGAGAGGCAGCGCGGAACGCGGTCCGTCCATTGATAGTAAAAACGAAGGACGAACTCGCGTCCCGCGCTTCCCCGGCAAGCGCGCGTATCGCCTTGCGAAGACGACCGCCCGCCGGGGGGTCCGGCGCTCTACGGTTCCGGCGGGCCCGACCGTAATCGGAAGAGTTGTGACCCTTCCTCAAAAGCCCGGGCTCTGCGGCCGGCATGGGTCCGCCGCGTTTCCGTAACGCAACGCGTCGCGCCCAGCGCGCCAGGTCGGAGCCATTGAAACGGTGATCAACGCCTCTCCCGCTCCGACTGAGGATGATCATAAGGGGTCCCGGGGGGAGGGGGATAACTACGACCGGAAGGGGTCAAACCTGGTTAAGATTAACCGTATACGGATGAGTGGTTCAATTGAATCAAGGACTTGGCGAAGGCCCTTGGCGGCGGTTCGCGGGCCGGAAGATGGTTAACGCGGCGGACTCGCCGCGCCTGCGACAACCCGCCGCGGTTGACGCCGTTACCGCGTCCTTTCGACAGACCCGGATAACGCTCCTTGCACGGACGGTCTTCGTCGCCCATCCTTCGAGACGCGCGCGAAGAGGCGCGCTCCTCAGGACGAGGAGTTTCATTGTTGAAATAAGGACCACCCTCATCCTGAGGAGCGCGCTCCTTGGCGCGCGTCTCGAAGGATGCGCCGCGCGTCCTGTCCGCGC
>JBGTLL010000206.1:0-1918 GCA_041744115.1 Parvularculaceae bacterium
AATGCTGTATCGCCGGAAATCCTCGAACAGCCGGCGCCCGTGGCCATGGCGGCATCGGACCCGGGAGCGGCGACTGCGATCGCACCGCTCGGGACGGCGTCGGCGACAAACCCGGCGCCTTTCGGCGCGCCGATCCAGCTCGGCTCGAATGGCGAACTCGGCGAATTCCGGGCGCCAAAGCCGCAAAAAGCGAGCGGCGCCGGCCGGCTTGTCGGCGCGCAGCCTTCGATTGAAGACATCATCGATGTCGCGACCGCGCCGCGGGCGGATGCCGCCGCTATCGGCAAGGCAAGCGCCTCCGGCATTCCTCCCCGGCCCGCCGCCGAGATCATTCGCGGCGTCCTTGCCGCCAACGCCGCCGCCTGGAACGAAGGCAATCTTGCCGCCTATCTGGCCGGCTATTCACAGTCGCCTGACCTGATGATGATCAAGGACGCCGTGGTGACGACCGGCTGGCCCGAAGTGAAGAAGCTCCACGAGCAGGAAGTCGCGGCTTTCGGCGAGATGGGACGGCTGTCGTATGACGCGCTCGACGTGAAATTCGCGTCGGAGGATGTGGCGACCGTCGTCGGCCGCTATTCGCTCGCCCGCGCCGCGGCGTCGTCCGATGGCGTGATGACGCTGGTCATGAAGCAGGCGGACGGGCGCTGGCGCATTGTCCAGGACACGCGGATCGCGGGCGCGCAACGCCGGAAATGAACGGCCGCCTCGGCGCAATCGACCGCAAGCCCGCCGCCGCCTCATTTCGCGCCGAAAATGGTGCTGCGAGAGAGGATTGAACTCTCGGCCTCTCCCTTACCAAGGGAGTGCTCTACCACTGAGCTACCGCAGCTTTCCGGCGCCATCGTCGCGGGAGGCGGCGATATAGCCCGCACACGCCGGAATGAAAAGCGGCGGCTTGACCGGGGAGCCGCCGCCCCTATGGTCGCGCGCCATGCCGACCGATGATGTGCACAACAGACGCGCCAACGCGGCCGAAAACGACCCCGATCGGGCCGCCAAAAAGCCCTCAAGCCCCCCCAAAAGCGCAACCGCCGGGCGGGAGGAAAAGCTCGCCGCGGCGTTAAGGGAAAACCTGCGCCGGCGCAAAGCCGCCGCCAGGAAAGAAGGCGCCTAGATGGACAGGCTGGCGATCATCGGCGGCAGGCCGCTGTTCGGGGAAATCGCAATCAGCGGCGCCAAGAATTCGGCGCTGAAGCTGATGGCGGCGTCGCTGCTGACCGACGAGGCGCTGGTCATCGACAACACGCCGCGGCTCGCCGATGTCGATATGCTGCTGAAATTGCTGGCGCAGCTCGGCGTCGAACAAAAATTCGACGGTTCGACGCTGACCTTGCAGGCCTCGACCATCACCTCAACGGAAGCGCCCTATGATCTGGTGCGCAAGATGCGCGCCTCCTTCAACGTGCTGGGGCCGTTGCTGGCGCGCGAAGGCAAGGCGCGGGTGTCGCTCCCCGGCGGCTGCGCGATCGGGGCAAGGCCGGTCGATCTGCATCTGAAAGCGCTGACCGCCATGGGCGCCAAGATCGACCTCGACGAGGGCTATGTCGTCGCCTCCGCGCCGGACGGATTGCACGGCGCGAAGATTGATTTTCCGTTCGTTTCGGTCGGCGCGACCGAGCATGCGATGCTGGCCGCGACGTTGGCGAAAGGCGAGACGGTCCTTTCCAACGCGGCGCGCGAACCGGAGATCGCCGACCTCGCGCAGTGTCTCAACGCAATGGGCGCGCGCATCGAAAACGCCGGCCGTTCGACGGTCACGATCGAGGGCGTCAGGCGCCTTTCCGGGGCCCGCCACGCGGTCGTTCCCGACCGCATTGAAATGGGTTCCTACGCGATGGCGGCGGGCGTCGCCGGCGGCGAATTGTTCCTGCGCAACGGCCGCATCGACCTCCTCGGCGCGGCGGCCGGCGCGCTG
>JBGTLL010000207.1:0-10213 GCA_041744115.1 Parvularculaceae bacterium
CGGCGCCGCGCGGCGGCGCCAGCGGCGGGTCGGCGACCGCATCTTCACGCTTTGTGGCGATCGCTTCGCCCTTGCCGCGCCAGCCCCGAAACCACGCATTCTCGCGATCGACCATGACGCTGCTCAACCCTTGATGAGCAACCATCTAAGGGAGAAGCCGTAAATAAACTTAAAACACGAGCGATGCGGCGGCAGGGTTATTGCCTTGTCCCGCAACATGAATTCGCCAACCGGGCTGCCTGCCGTCCTGTCGCCGACACGGATTTCGAGCGGTCCGCCGCGTCACCACGCAGCGCAGGAGCCGCCCTGGCGGACACCGCTGTTCCATGACGGCACAAGCCTGACCCGGATTGAGGCGGAAGAAGCGTACCGACGGACGAGACGGCTCGGCGCCGGCCCCGCTCAGCACCGCCTCAATCGTCAGGCCTGATCCCGGTTAATGCTTGTTAAGACCGTCAGTCACCGCAAGATCGCGCCGCGCGGTGACCGTCGTCACCACAAGGCCCGCCATCGGATCGAGGAAGGTCATCGTCAGGAAGATGAAGTAGATCGAATTCCCGAAACCCGGCGCCAGAATGAACAGCAGCAGCGCAACGACGAAAAGCAGAAATGACAACAGGTGATTGGTGATTGACGCGGTCCCGACCTTGGTCGCACGGATCAATTCCACGAACAGCAAGCCCATGCTGGCGACCAGGAATATCGTTCCCCACGAGACGCGCCAGACATCGCCTGAATACATCGGGAGGTTGACCACCACGGCGTCGTGCCAGGTGGCGCCGCCACCGCCCCCCATGCCGGTCAGGGTCAACACCGCGTAGATGATCAGACTGATCGTCAGCAGCGGAAATACTTGAAGGGCCATGTCGCCAAACTCCCTGAATGCCGCCCCCCGGGGCTGGCGCATCGGTCATATCGTATCACAGTCGCGGCGCGCCTCTAGCTCCGAAATCGTCAACGGCGAACGGGCGCGCGCTTTCAGCCACACCACGCCGAAGAGATCCCGGAACGCCACGCCAAGCCGCCCGAGATTGGTGTATTTCGACGTTCCGTGAGCGCGCGGCCGATGACCGACCGGCCTGAACTCGACGCTGAACCCCTCCCGCTTCATCAGGGCGGGGAGATACCGGTGGCTGTGGTCGAAATAGGGAAGCCGCAGGTAGGCGTCGCGGTGGAAAACCTTGAGACCGCATCCGGTATCGATGGCGCCGTCGTCGAGGACGCGGCGGCGGATCGAATTGGCGAGCCGCGAGGCGGTTTTTTTGGCGGCGGCGTCCTGACGGGCGCGCCGTTCGCCGGCAACCATGGCGAGCAGCGGCGGCGCGCCGGGCCGCGTCAAACACTGAAAAAGCGCGCTTATGTCGGCCGGGTCGTTCTGGCCGTCGCCGTCCAGTGTCGCAATAATCGGGGCGCGCGCGGCAATGATGCCGGTCCGGATCGCCCGGCTTTGCCCGGCATTGGCGCCGTGGCGCAAAATCCTCAAGGCCGGCGTCACCCGCCGCGATTCAAGCAGGGCGTCGGTGGTCTGGTCCCGACTGCAATCATCAACCGCGATGATTTCGTAGGCGAGGCCATCGAGACCGTCCGCGATTTCCCGGATCAGGGAGAGGGCGCCCCCCGCTTCGTCGTACATCGGGATGACGACGCTGAGGGCGGCGCCTTCGCCGCCATAATCGCGCCGCAGCCGGAAACCCGGCGCCGCTTCCTCGATTGGGTTCGGCGGAGGCGTTGACGGGTCCCTCAGCTCGCCCTCCATGCAAAACCGGTTGGTCGCAGAAAACGCCCGCGAATGAAAGTGTTGGGCAGGATTGCCGGCTGCAATTAGGATCGCGGCGAGGGAAGACGATGCATCTGATGTCGGGCGATTGCAGAAACGCGCGAGCGGCAAGGATCGCGCTTGTCGCTGTCTTCGCGGCGAGTGTCGCCGTCGCCGGCGTCTTCACGATGCCGCCGCTTGACCGTGACGAATCCCGTTTTGCCCAGGCGACCGCCCAGATGCTCGAAAGCGGCGATTATGTCTCAATCCGCTTCCAGAACGATGAAAGAAACAAGAAGCCGGCCGGCGTCCATTGGCTGCAGGCGGCGTCGGTTGCCGCTTTTTCACCGGTCGAAGCGCGGGAAATCTGGGCCTACCGGATTCCGTCCGTGATCGGAGCGGTTTTTGCCGCGCTCTTCACCTTCGCCGCCGGTGCGCGGCTTTACGGCCCTCCAACGGCGCTGCTCGCGGCGCTACTGATTGCAAGCGCCCCGGCCGTCGCCGGTGAAGCGACGATTGCAAAGACCGATGCGATGCTGCTCGCGGCGGTGACGGCGGCGCAGGCGGCGTTCATTCACATTTTCGCCGACGTCGTCGATGGCCGCCGCCCGCCCGCCCGCTGGGCGCTGCTGTTGTGGGTTGCGATCGGCGCCGGCGTCCTCATCAAAGGGCCGATTATCCTGCTCGTCGTCGGGCTGACCGCGGCGGCGATGGCGGTTCACCGTCCGCGGACGGACTGGATCGCGGCGCTGCGGCCCGTCACCGGCGCGATCATCTGTCTCTTCATGCTCGGCCCATGGGCGATCGCCATCCATGAGGCGACCGAGGGGCGGTTTTTCACCGAAGCGATCGGCGGCGACATGCTGGCGAAACTTGGCGGCGCGCGGGAAAGCCATGGCGGACCGCCCGGCTATTATTCGCTCGTCGTCTTCCAGCTGTTCTGGCCCGCGGCGGCGCTCATTCTCCCGGGCGTCCGGAACGCTGTCGCCAGCCGTAGAGAATGGTCATCGTGGTTCCTGCTTGGCTGGATCGTTCCGGCGCTGATCATTTTCGAGCTGACGCCGACCAAGCTTCCGCATTACACGCTCCCGCTTTACCCGGCGATTGCTCTCCTCGCCGCGCGCGCCGCCATCGATGGCGCCGCCGATCGATCGATCTTCCTCCATCGTCTCGGCGCGCTCATCTATGTCACGGTGGGCTTGATGATCGCCGGCCTGATCGGCGCGCTTCCGATCCTCTTTCAGCAGGATACCGTGAAGACCTATGGCGTGGTCGCGGCGGTCGCGATCGGCCTCGCCTCGATCGCGACCGGAATCCTTTACTGGCGGCGACGATCGGTCGAGGCGACGGTCTCGGCCGTTCTCGTTTCAGCCGCCGCCGCCTGGGCGCTGCTGAACGGCGTGCTGCCGCATCTTGGCCAACTCGCGCTCTCGCCGCGGATTTCCGCGGCGATCGACGCCGCCGGATTGCATCCGCTGAAGGACGCCGCCGTCCCCGCGGTTCTCAGCGGGTATCACGAACCCTCCGCGGTTTTCCTGCTCGGAACCGAGACGGCGCTGACGGACGGCGCCAGCGCCGCCGACCTTTTTCTGAAGACGCCGCGCGCGGCGGTGATCGAAAGCCGGGAAGATGTTGCGTTCCGCCGCCGCCTTTCCGAACGCGGCGCGGATGCCGAGCGCTTCGCCCGCATCGAGGGCGTCAATTATTCAAATGGCGATGCGGTCGTGCTGAACCTCTATCGACGAAGTCGGCGGTCTTCGACCATCGGGGCCGCCCAGTGAAAAATCTCGCCGACCTCCTATCGACGCCGGGGCGCAAATTTCTGGCGTTCGCCGTGGCGCTCACCATCCTGCGCATCATCACCCTGATGATCGGCGATCCCGATCTCGGGCCGGACGAAGGGCAATACTGGTTCTGGAGCCAGACGCCGGATTTCGGCTATTTTTCAAAGCCGCCGATGATCGCGTGGTCGATCGGTGCGACGACGGCGATATTTGGCGATCAGGAATGGGCGGTGCGCCTGTCGGCGCCGCTCTATCATCTCGGCGCGGCGATTTTCCTGTTCCTGCTGTGCCGGCGCCTCGCCGGCCCCCGCCAGGCGTTGTGGGCGGGATGCGCCTGGATCACCCTGCCCGGCGTCATCCTCTCTTCGGCGCTGATCACGACGGACGCGCCGCTGATCTTCTTCTGGTCGACGGCGCTCTATCTTTTCTTTGCGCTGACGGACGCGGCAAACCCCGCGCGCAGTCGATCCGTTGCGGCGCTGCTCGGCGCGGCGATCGGCTTCGGGCTGCTGTCAAAATACGCCATGACCTATTTCATCCTTGGCGCCGTCCTCGCGCTCGCGTTCTCGCCCGCGCGACGGCGCGCCCTTGGCGCGGCGAACGCCCTGCTCGTCGCGGCCGTCGCCTCTGTTGTCGTTTCGCCCAATCTCTGGTGGAACGCCGCGCATGAGTTCCAGACGATTTCGCATACCGCGGCCAACGCCGACTGGACCGGCGATTTCGGTCACCCGGACCGGCTGGCGAATTTCCTGCTCGCGCAGCTCGGCGTCGCCGGACCGATCATGCTGACGCTGATCTTTTTCGCGGCGTTTTCCGGACGCCGCCAATCATCCGCCCGTGAACTGGAAGTCCTCAGGACATTGCTGGCGTTCTCGATTCCGGCGGCGGCGATTGTCAGCCTGCAGGCGTTTATTTCGCGCGCCCACGGCAATTGGGCGGCGGTCGCCTATCCGTCAGCAATTGTCCTGGCGACGATCTGGGCCTTTCAAGGCCGGCGCTGGGCGATCGCGGCGAAGGCGAGCGTTTTTCTGCATCTGGCTGTCGGGATCGGATTTCTGCTGGCGTTCGCCAGTCATTCGTTCGCGGATGCAATTGGCGCGTCGCCGGCATTCGGAAAACTGCGCGGATGGGAAGCCCAGGGCGCCGAAATTGCCGCTGCCAGCCGCGATTTCGACGCCATCATGACCGACGATCGCGAGGTGACGGGCGAGCTTGTCTACTACGCGCGCGCCGGGCGCCCTGTTGTCGCGTGGAATTCCAACCGGCGGATCGACAGCCATTTCGAGGCGTTCAACGCCTATGACCCCGATCGCCACCGCCGCGTCCTTTATGTTTCGACAAGCGACGTCGCTCTCTACATTCAGGGACAGTTTCGCACCATCATCCCGCTGGGGTCAGTTGTCGCCCGGACAAGTTCGCAAAAGTCGCGAACATTGTATTTGTACGACGTATCGGGCCATGCGCCGCCGGGCGGCTAGCCGCGCAGCCGGGCGATCCTGATCGGCGCCGGCTGAAATTTGATGGGGTGCGGCGAGAACGGCCGCGCCAGCAGCGTCACCGCCGATTTCAGCCCGAACTGCGTCCACAATAACACGCCGACGGCCCACAGGAACGCCGCCGGATAGGGCACGGAAAAATGCGCGTTGAAATAGCGCAGCATGCTCGACGTCTTGCGCATGTCGACCAGGATCGGATCGACCTCGCTCGAACTCTTGAAATGCAGCACCGAGACATCCGGATTGAAAAAGACGGTTCCGCCCGCATCGGCGAACCGCAGGCAGAAATCGACATCCTCGACATGCAGGAAATAACGCTCGTCCATGCCGCCGATCGACCAGTAATCCTCTCGGGGCAGCATGAAGCAGGCGCCCGAAATCACCGGGACCGGAATGACTTCGGACGGACACGGATCGCCGTGCAGATTGAACCGGCGGAAATAGGGGTGGCGCGGCGCGAAGCGGTAAAGGTTCGTCGCCTCGACAAACGCCCGCCATGGCGTCAGCGTCGCCCGCCGCGATCCGCGCTGTTCGGCGCCGTCGGGGTCAATCATTTTCGCGCCCATCAGCCAGGGCCCGGGGTGCTTTTGTCCGTCGCGCGAAAGGTTCCGCGCGCCGCCGGCGGGAAGAATTGCGTCGGGATTGACGAACAGCAGAAAGTCGCCGGACGCCGCGCGCGCGCCGACATTGCAGGCGGCCGCAAAGCCGATGTTGCCGTGACCCCCGATCAACCGGATCGGCGCGCCATGCGGTTCGGCGCCGGTCGCGGCGGCGACGGCGCCATCGGGATTGCCGTTATCGACAAGAACGATCTCGCGGACGCCTTCCTGCATGCGGAGCGCATCAAGGCAGCGCGCCAACACGGGGCCGGTGTAATAGGTGACAACGATCGCCGAAATGGCGGATTTATTCGTCTGCAAATTCGCCCCCATACAATGCTGGCGTCCGCCCAAAGACGCTCTCGTATTACTACGATTTGTTTGCGGAATATGACACCGCGCAGCCAAAAGCCGCAAGTGCAAAAACAGCAAGGCGCCATACTTGCCACACAGAAGCCTCCAACATTACAGAAATGAAACATGCGGAGACCGCCCCGCAGATCGCGGCGATGGTCCGTTCGTCCAGTTGCGCGCGGGCGAGCGCCCTAGCCGAGGCGATGGCGGCGGTCGCGAAAGCGGCGACCCCCGGCAGTCCGAGTTCGAGCCAGATCTGAATGAAAATGTTGTGCGGGTGGATCGGTATTTCCGGCAATGGGATCGGCGATCCGGAGACGGAAATCATCCCTCCCTCGAGGCTCCACGCCCGCGCGTAATCGGCGCCGCATCCCCACGGCAGGCATTGGCCAAGTCCGCGCATGCTTGCCTCCCGCCACAGCGAGAGCCGCTGTTCCCATGACGCCGGGAGCGTGTTTGCGCCGCCGTCGAAGAGCGTGTCCGACGGAATCGCCGCTGCGGCGAAAGGCGTCAAGACAATTGCAGCGACGATGATCATCGTCAGCGCCCACAAGCACGAGCGCGGGCGCGCCACTGCAATGATAAAGACGATGCAGCCCGCCGTCAGCGCGACGACATTGGCGAAAACCGAAAACTGCGAAGCCGCGACAATCGCCAGCGCCGCCGGCGCGAACGCCAGCGTCCACGAGCCGGTGATCCGGCGAAGCAGAACCGCCGCCGGAAAGACGAGCGGCGCCAGCGCGGTGACGCCGCGGCCGAGCGCGGTCAGATCCTTCCAGCGCTCGAGCGTTTGATCGTCCGGCGGAATGACGCCGCGAAGGTAGCCGCCGCTGAGACCCTCAAACATCAGCGCCGCCGCCGCGGTCGAAACCATGATGACGTAAAGCACAGCCCTGCGCGCGGTTTGCCCGCCGCCGGCGCGAGCGGCTTCGAACACCAGCGCCCCGCCAGCGAGAAACGAAACGCCGACGGTCAAGCCCAGCTTTTGCGCGCCCGGCGTCGGCGACCATAGCGCCGTCATTGCGATCCAGATTGAAAACAGGGCCGCCGCCATCGCGGCGATCGACAGCGGATCAGCGAATAACCGCCGCGGGGAAACGAGCTGCAATCCCGACGACCAGATCTCGCGGCGGAAAGCGGCGGCAAGCGCCATCGCGCCAACGCAAGGCGCAACGCCGCGGTGACCGAAAACAATCAGCCACGCGGCGGCGGCCATCGCCATCGCGAAGACGCCGTCAATGCCGCGATCAAGACCCCGGTTGCGCGCCGCCAAGGTCAGCGTCCGCGAAGGTCTGGCGGCGCGGCTTCGGCCGCCAACTGGACGAGCGCCTCGTCGAGCGAAACAATTTCCTGTTTGTCGGAGCCGAGCCGGCGCAGCGACACCTTACGCTCTTGCGCTTCGCGCGCGCCGACGACGGCGATCACCGGGACCTTCGCGAGGGAATGCTCGCGCACCTTGTAATTGATCTTCTCGTTTCTGAGATCGGGATCCGCCCGCAGTCCCGCCGCTTTCATGGCGTCAGCGACTTCGCGCGCATAATCGTCCGCGTCCGACGTAATTGTGGCGACGACGGCCTGCGCCGGCGCCAGCCAGAGCGGCAGCTTGCCGGCGTAATGCTCGATGAGGAGGCCGATGAACCGCTCGAACGTCCCGAAGACAGCGCGATGCAGCATCACCGGGCGCTTTTTGGCGCCGCTCTCGTCGATATAGTTCGCATCGAGCCGCTCGGGCAGGATGTAGTCGAGCTGGAACGTCCCGGCCTGCCAGGTCCTGCCGATGGCGTCGGTCAGATGGAATTCGAGCTTCGGCCCGTAAAAGGCGCCGTCGCCCGGCGCATAGGCGAAATCGACGCCGGCTTTGGTCAGCGCGTTCGCGAGCGCTGCTTCCGCGCGGTCCCAGATCGCCTCGTCGCCGGCGCGGACCGGCGGCCGCGTCGCCAGTTTGTGCCTGATATCCGTCATCCCCATGTCGGCGTAGACGCGCAGGAACAGCGCAAGAAAGCGCTTTACTTCGTCCGCAATCTGATCTTCGCGGCAAAAGATATGCGCGTCGTCCTGCGTCATCTGGCGGACGCGAAACAAGCCGTGCAGCGCGCCATGCGGCTCGTTCCTGTGGCAGCAGCCGAATTCCGCCATGCGGATCGGCAAATTGCGCCAGGATTTGACGCCCTGTTTGAAAATCTGCACATGCGCCGGACAATTCATCGGCTTTAGCGCCATCAGCTTGGCGTCGCCGGACAGGATTGGCGCGTTCTCGTCCATTGAGGGAATCTCGTCCGGCACCACGAACATGCTGTCGCGGAATTTCGACCAGTGGCCCGAGCGCTCCCACAGCGCCGCGTCCATCAGCTGCGGCGTTTTCACTTCGACATAGCCGTCATCGTCGAGGCGGCGGCGGATATAGGCTTCAAGCTGGCGCCAGACGAGAAAGCCGTTCGGGTGCCAGAACGCCGACCCTTGCGCTTCCGGCTGAAAATGGAAGAGGTCCATTTCCCTGCCGAGGCGGCGATGATCGCGCTTTTCGGCTTCCTCGATGCGCGTCAGATAAGCCTTCAGATCATTTTCGTTGGTCCACGCCGTGCCGTAGATGCGGTGGAGGACGGGGTTGCGGTGATCGCCGCGCCAATAGGCGCCGGCGACCTTCGTCAGCTTGAACGCCTTGCCGACATGCCTGGTCGACGGAAGATGCGGGCCGCGGCAGAGGTCATGCCACTCGCCATGCCAGTAGATCTTGATAGCCTCGCCGGCGGGGAGGTCCGAGATGATCTCCGCCTTGTAGGTCTCGCCGATATCCTTGAAATGCGCGATCGCCTTTTCGCGCTCCCATACTTCCAGCCGTGTCGGAAGGTCTTCATCGACGATTTCCGCCATCCGCTTTTCGATGCGCGCGAGATCGTCGGTCGAGAACGGCTCGGCTCTGGCGAAATCGTAAAAGAACCCGTCCTCGATATTGGGGCCGATCGTCACTTGCGTTCCGGGGAACAATTCCTGCACCGCCTGCGCCAGCAGATGCGCCGCGTCATGGCGGATAATATCGAGCGCGCCCGCATCCTCGCGGGTCACGATCGCGACCATCGCGTCGCGTTCGACCTTCTGGAAAAGGTCCGACAAAACGCCGTCAACGCGCATCGCGATCGCCTTTTTCGCCAGCGACTTCGAAATCTGTCCGGCGATGACGGTCCCCGCTACCGCGCCATCGAACTGGCGAACGGAGCCGTCGGGGAGAGTGATCGCAACCATTTGATTCATCCGGTTGAAGGTCAGAGCGCCAAGCGCGGTTCGACTTCCATGAGCGCGCGCGAAACGTCAAGTCCGCCAAGGATTTGGCGCTATCGCGCTTTGCGCTCCGTCCACGCCCAGTCGCCATGGCGCCACAGGCGCCAGCCGTGATCTGGAAGGCTCGGCGGAACCGGATCGAACCCATGCGATCCGAACGGGTGGCAGCGACAAATGCGCGAGAATGAGAGCCAGAATCCCTTGTGGGCGCCATGTCGGCGCAATGCTTCCGCCGCGTAGTCGGAACAGGTCGGCGCGTGCCGGCAGCGCGCGCCCGCTGCATAAAAGAGCGGCGACAAGCTGCGCTTGTAAAGCCAGAGAACGGCGAGTGCGACGGTGACCGAAAAGGACCGATTCATCGGCGCATGATTAGGCGATCGATCGGCGAAAGAGAATTCAGACAATCGCCTCACTCCAGCGGTATTTCGACTAGAGCAACGAGCAAAATCTCAGAATCGAGGACGACGTCACCCTGACGCAAGTCAGGGTCCAGAATGGCGAACAAGTCCCTCGCGGCTCTGGATGCTGACTTTCGTCAGCATGACGGAACGAGGCATGACGGAACGAGGTTCGTGTCCAATGCGGATTAATTGCGCCCCGCTCTAACCGGAAAAGAAAGTTCAGGAGCAGCTTGTCGCCAAGAACCTCAATCAGAGAAGGCTCTGAGGAGCGCGCCTCTTTGCGCGCGTCTCGAAGGATGCACCGCAAAGGTAGGGCGGGCGTCCGTATGCGGCGCTCGTTACCGCGCCAGCGCGGCGCGGCGGGATTTCGCCGTGGCGCGCTCGAAGGCTTCGACGAAGAGATGGCGCTGCGCGTGACTGCCGCCGACGCGCGCGAGATCGTCGGTCGAGAACGGCTCGGCTCTGGCGAAATCGTAAAAGAACCCGTCCTCGATATTGGGGCCGATCGTCACTTGCGTTCCGGGGAACAATTCCTGCACCGCCTGCG
>JBGTLL010000208.1:0-14655 GCA_041744115.1 Parvularculaceae bacterium
TCGGCGGCAAATGAGGTTCAATCGCAGCCCATTCTTGATCGGTCAGGTCAAATCGCATCGTTCGCGCTCCCGTGGTTGGGAGTTTGAATCAACGTTCGCCCGAACCGACAAGCAAAGATTTGGGTCTAGACCCTAATCCCCTGGTGGAAGCCAATGATGGCGTGTGCCGGCGCCCGATGCTTAGAGCGGGGCGCAATTAATCCGCATTGGACACGAACCCCGTTCCGTCATGCCTCGTTCCGTCATGCTGGCGAAAGCCAGCATCCAGAGCCGCGAGGGACTTGCTCGCCATTCTGGACCCTGACTTGCGTCAGGGTGACGTCGTCCGCGATTCTGAGATATGGCTCTTTGCTCTAAAGGGTGGGACTTTTGGGGTCGGACATGAAAATACTGGTGACAGGCGGCGCGGGCTTTATCGGATCGGCGGTCGTCCGCCGCGCGCTCGATCAGGGCCATCAGATCGTCAATTTCGACAAGCTGACCTATGCCGCCAACCTCGAAAATCTTGATGGCTATGACGGTCGCAAAAGCTACGCCTTTGTCAAAGGCGATATCCGCGACAGCGCGGCCGTGCGCGCGGCGCTCGAAACGCACCAGCCCGGCGCGATCATGCACCTTGCCGCCGAGACCCATGTCGATCGCTCGATCGACGGCCCGGACGCGTTCATCGAGACGAATATCGTCGGCGCATACGCCCTGCTGCAGGAAGCGCGGCGCTATTTCGACGGCCTGAAAGGCGAGGCGAAAGACGCCTTCCGCTTCCACCATGTATCGACCGATGAAGTCTACGGGACGCTCGGGGCGGACGGCCTCTTTACCGAAGAAACGCCGTACAGACCGAATTCGCCCTACTCCGCGTCAAAAGCCGCGTCGGATTTTCTGGTCCGCGCCTGGCATGAAACGTTCGGCCTCCCCGTCGTCACCAGCAATTGCTCGAACAATTACGGTCCGTTCCAGTTTCCGGAAAAACTCATTCCGGTCGCGGTCATCGCCGCGCTCGAAGGACGCCCCATTCCCGTCTACGGCAAGGGCGAGAATGTGCGCGACTGGCTCTATGTCGAGGATCACGCCGGCGCGCTGCTGTCGGTGCTGGAGAGGGGGCGCGTCGGCGAGACCTACAATATCGGCGGTCATAATGAGCGGCGCAATATCGACCTGGTGACGCTCGTGTGCCTGCTGATGGACGAAATGGCGCCGAAAAACCATCCGCACAAGGACCTTGTTGAATTCGTCGCCGACCGGCCCGGGCACGATTTGCGCTATGCGATTGACGCTGCGAAAATCGGCCGCGAACTCGGATGGGCGCCGTCCGTCACGGTCGAGGAAGGCATGCGCCGGACGGTCAAATGGTATCTCGACAATCGCCCCTGGTGGGAAAAGCTCCGCGCCAGAGCCGGCGGACGGCTGGGCCTCGACAAGAAGGGTTAGAAACCCCTGCGATTAACTCCGCTGACGGACTTTGTCGCCCATCCTTCGAGACGCGGCCCAAGAGGGCCGCTCCTCAGGATGAGGAATTTCTTGTTGCAGCAATTACCTTCCTCATCCTGAGGAGCGCGCTTCTTGGCGCGCGTCTCGAAGGATGGGCTAAGAAGCGATCGCCCGACGCGCTACCCCGCGATCTCGCGATAAAGCGCGGCGACATCGCGTGCGTAGCCGGCGGTGTCGAACAGCGGCGCTGTCTGGTTGGACCGGAGTATCGCCTCGCGAATATCCTCGCCGCCCTCGATCCGCTTACCAAGGTCAACTGCGATCGCCACATACTGTTCGCTGTCTTGCGCCAGCCATTGCGGCTGGCTCGCCGCGGCAAGGAGGCTCGCGCCCATGCGACCGCAGAAATACGCGCCTTCAAGCGCGACCACCGGAACGCCCATGTATAGCGCATGCGCCGTAGTCGTTCCGCCATTATACGGGAACGGATCGAGCGCGATGTCGATCTCGTGATAGCGCCGCATCGCCTGCGCGAAGGGTTGCGGCGGCTCGAACCGCAATCGGTTTTTTTCAACGCCCCTTGATTCGAATTCCGCGCCGGCCATCGCGACCGAATCCGCTTCCGCGAAGGCGGCGCATTGAATCATGAGACGCGAACGCGGCGTCGCAACAAGGATGCGCGCCCAGACGTCGAGGACAGCCGCATTGATCTTCGGATAATGATTGAGCGAGCCGAATGTGACAGGTCCTGCCGGTCGCCGCGTCCGAGGCGGCGGCATTCCCGGCGGCGGCGCGAAGGCGATAAACGGGCGCCGAAGTCGCGCGAGCCTTTCCGTGTAAAGAGCATCGGCGCCGGCTGGAAACAGCGCACTGTCCCCGATCAGCCAGTCGACGCCGGAAAATCCTGTCGTTGACGGATAGCCGATAAAACAGGCGGTGACGGACGCGGGACGAAGGCCGAGGACCGGCAGACGCCGTCCGCTGGTGTGCCCGGAAAGGTCGATCAGGAGATCGAGGTCGTCCTTGCGGATGATCGCCGCCGCCGCCTCGTCGCCAAGACCCTCAACCGATCGCACCGGAAACAGCGCGCCCATGCGCGCCGCCGTCGCATCGGCGCGCGGCTTGGCGTCATAGGCGAAGCTTTCAATCGAAAATTCCGCGCGCTCGTGCGCCTCGATCAGCGGCGACAGGAACTGCGCGACCGGATGCTGACCGAAAAAATCGGCGGTCAGATAGCCGATGCGCAGGGTCTTGCGCGAACGCCGCCGCGCCGGCCGTTCACCGCGGCAGACCCAGTCCGAGGTCAGGCGCCGATGCTCATCGCGCACGAATTCCGGCGACGCGTCCCGATCGTAGAGCAGCGACATCAGATAGCTCGACGCCGCCGCGCGCCGGCCTTGCGGCGTCAGCAGCCGCTTCGACAAAACCTCGCGCGCCTCGATCGGCTTTCCGATGTTGATGAGACAGTTGGCGATCTCGACATGAATGATTTCCGCATCATCCTGCGCCGCCGCCCGTCTGTAAACGGCGAGCGCCTTCCGGTAATGACCGGTCGAGCGATAGAGGAACCCGAGATTTTGCAGCGTCGCCGGATCGCCGGGCCGAAGCCGGACCGCCCGTTGAAGCAGAGCCGCCGCCGCATCGCCCTCCCCCTTCAGGAAGAGATCGTTCGCTTGCCGGGTCAGCGCGTTCGTATCTCCAACGGACGCCGTGACGCGCGCCAGCGCATCGGCCGCCGCCGTCAGCGAAGGCGCGATTTCGATTGCGCGTTCATACGCCGCCGCGGCGTCATCAAGCGCGCCGGCGGCGGCCAGCGCATTGCCGAGATTGAAATGCGTCTCCGCCGCCGCCGCCGCATGCGCCGCGGACCGCCGGTAAAAGTCGATGGCGGCGCCAAGATCGCCGCGCGACCGCGCGATCCGGCCGAGATTGGAAAGAGCGCCCGGATGATCCGGCTCTGACTTGAGAATTTCGAGATAGCCCGCTTCCGCATCATCAAGGCGTCCGTCGCGATGGGCGGCGACCGCGCGGTCAAATCGTTCCGCGACGGAAGGCGCCTCGCTCATTGCGATTCGGGGCCGATCGAAAGGACGCGCCGGATTTCGTCCGACCGGAAGCCGATGGCGGCGGGGCGCTTGGCGCCGTCCAGAATGACCGCGTCAAAAAGCTCCGTCACCGCGCCTTCAAGACGGAGCCAGTGCGCGAGATCGCCGGTATTGAGATCAATCACCGCCAATCCGCAACGCGGGGCGGCGCCCGTCTTCTCCAGCGTTTCCTGCAGCGATAGGCCTTCGAAGGTCCGATTGCCGCGCGGCAGCGACATGGTGACGACCGCAAAATCGCCGACGAAATCGAGGCCTCTCAGGAAGCCGGGGCAAAATGTAATCGGCGTGAATTTTCCGGTCGCGGGATCGACGTGTCCGAATTCGCCGGTCCCGGCGTTGACCAGCCAGATTTTGCCGTCGCGCCAGCGCGGCGCATGCGGCATTGAAAGTCCCGTTGCGACGATCTCGTTGGTATCGACGTCGATGACGATGCCGCCGCCGCTGCGATGCTCGCGCCAGCCGTCGGCGACGTCGCTCTTGCCGACCGCCGTCACGAAAGCGGGGCGCCCGTCCCGCATCGCCATGCCGTTGAGGTGGCAGCGGTCTTCCGCGGCAAGCTTTGAAATGAATTTTGGCCGCCAGACCGGATTGAAGCTGTCGGAATCGGAGAGCGTTGCAAGGCACGAAAAAAGCGTATTGACGAAAACCACCCGTCCGCTCGCCTCGACCTTGATATCATGAATGTCGATATCGCCGGTGACCCAGGACTGGCGGGGCGCATAGAGCCGGTCATAGCCCTGATAATCGCCGGCGCTTGCGATTGCCGCAAACCGCCACATCTGAAACAGGCTCGACAAATAGAGATCCCCGCGATGCGCGCAGAGCGCCATCGGCCTTTCGACCGTCCGTTCAAAGACGGAAATCGATCCCTCCGCATTGACCCCGATCAGAAACAGCTTGCCCGCCTGATAGGTCGAAAAAGCGATCGCCGCATCGCGGCTGGCGAGCCAGCTCACAAAAAGGCGCGACGTCGTCAGCGCAAACGCCGGCTCTTTCGCTTTTGTCTCCATGATTGTCCCTAAAGGGCGGTTGGCGGGGCGATCGACTACACCGGCGTTCCGGGGCGCCGTCAACTACGCCGGCCGCCGCGACGCCGCGCGCCTTCGGTAGTATCGCAGGGCGACAATCGGCGCGGCGATGAAGGGGTGGCGGCGTTCCCACGGTTTGACCCCGACATCGACGCCGGCGTGGCGCTTCACCTTCCAGGCGATGTAGTCGAGGCCGCCCCGGAATGTCGCCGTCGCCTTCAAAAGGCGGGCGGCCGAAAGAAAGGCGCCAAGGATCGCGCGAAGGCGCCATGCGATGACGGCGCGGGCCGAACGCTTTGCCGCGGGATCGAGCCCGAAGGCGGCGACTTGCTTTGGCCATTCGCCGTAAGCATCGACCAGTCTGGCGGCGCGGTCGGACGTCTCGGCGCGAAGTTCGGCGCGATAGGACGCGTTAAGCCCCGCGAGCCAGACTTCGCGCCAGTCGCCGGGGTTTTCCGCGAGTCCCTTCGATCGCTGGAGGAAAGTCTCGACCGAACGCCGGACCGCGGCGATCATGCGCGGCGTCAATTCCTCGGGACAAATAACGAGCCGGCTCGGCTGCGCGAACCGCGCCCAGAAATAGGAATGAAACGTCGCCTTGCCGACGAGCCGTTCAAAGGCGCCGACTGACAACAATGCGTATTTCGACCGCAGCAGCCCCGACGGCGTTTCCAGTTCAAAATAATAGACGTTCGGCGGCAGGGCGCGCGCGGCGACGCGTTCGAGGAGATCGGGAATCGCCGCGCGATAATCCGGCGCGATCACGTAGAAATCAAAGAGGATGTCGGTCGGTTTTTCACCGGCGCTGAGGCTGATCCCGGAGCCATAGAGAAAAATCGCCGAACCCGGATATTTGCCTGCGAGCGCATCGGCGATTGCGGTCGCGGCGTCGGGCGCGGCCATCGACAACACGCGACCGAGATAGTCGTCCGCCGAAATCGGCTTCTGGCCCGTCAATTCAGGAATTCAGCGTCGTGCGCGGTCTCGATGCTGACGCGCTCGCCGGGGCGGACGTTGAAGAATTCCCCGTCGAAGACGATCGTCCCCGCGAAATCGGCGTCGAGGGCGTTGGTGCGCCAGCTTCTGAAGCCGGCTTCCTCAAACCACGGCTCCGACTTGCCGCGAAGGACTGACGGCGCCGCCGCCATCAGTCTTTGCGCCGGGTAGGCGATTGTCGTCACCGCCAGCGCGCCCTCGCCGGCGCCCCAGAACGGTTTCACGCCGAGAACAAGCCGGCGCAAGGTCGTCATCAGCGCCATCGTCATCGGCTGCGGTCCTGCCTGAGGCGCATTCGACGAGCGGAAATCAGCGACCAGCGGCGGCTCGGCCGGCCGTTCGCCGAAGGCGGCGTTCATGATTGCGCCGCCGATCGTCAGGCCCATCGCCAGCGAGCGTCGCGCGCCCTTGGCCTGAATTTCCGAGCGCGAATATTTGACGGCGGTGGTGAAGGCGCCGGCGCCAAGGAAAAATCCGTATACGGGCGCATTGCCGGCGCCGATCCTGACGCCCATCAGTGAGCGCTTCACGCGTTTGACTTCGCCGCGCCGCCGCCGCCACAGAAACTGGTCGAGCGCGTCGATCGGCGACCCTTTGAGACCGCAATCGGCCGCGATCACATTGGTCATGCCGCAGGGAATGGCGACATAGCGCGGCGTGTGCTCGAACCGGTGCATGTTGATCGAGTCGGTGAACGCCGCCTGGATGGTGCCGTCGCCGCCGGCGACCATCACCGTATCGACATGCGCGCGATTGAGATCGGCAAGCGTCTTGTCGAGACCTTCAATGCCGTTGAGGACGCTCGCGCGGACATTCGGAAACTGTTTGGCGACATGCAGGAGATCGCCGAGAATGGAGCGCACGCGGCTGCTCCGCTCATTGATGATAAGTCCGACCGCCGACATGCGAATTACCTTTTACGGAAAGACAGAAGGCGAACCCGTCCAACAGCACCGCCGCCCCACCGGGGAGCGCCGCGCCACCCATAGAATAAGAACGCCGTCCGCCCTGCCCAGTCATCAAACTGAAATTTAATCTACATCGTATCGTCACATTCCGGACAATGCACGCGAATAAGTATTTCAAATTCTTGCCGGATCGCCCTTTTTTGTGACAAAGGCGGGGTATGCTCCTTGCCCATTTGACCGATCTGCACCTGCCGATGCCGGCGGTCCCGGCGTTAACCGATCTCTTGAACAAGCGCGCGCTCGGCTACCTGTCGTGGCGGGGCAATCGCCGGAAGCGGCACACCCTGACCGCCCTGGAGACTTTGGTTGCGGACTGCGGGCGCGACGCCCCCGATTTTACCGTCCTTTCCGGCGATCTCGTCAACATCGCACTAGAGAGCGAATTTACCGCGGCAGCTCAATGGCTTGCAGCGCATTTTTCGGCCGCGACCACAGTCTTTACGCCGGGCAATCACGATGCCTATGTCGCCGTCCCGTGGGACCGGGGTCTTGGCAATTTCCGGCCCTTCATGACCGGCGCGCGCCTTGGCCAGAACGGCGACCGGCCGCCGCGGGACGCCAGTGATTTTCCGTTTGTGCGGACGGTCGGGGCGGTCTGCGTCGTCTTCGCCAACTCCTCCCCGCCGACCGCTCCTGGCCTTGCGACCGGTTGTCTCGGCGGCGCTCAGATCGACCGGATCGGGGCGGAGCTTCGAAGGCTTGGCGAGGAAGAAAAATGCCGCGTGCTGGTCCTTCACCACCCTGTAACCGAGGGCGTCACCTCAAGGCGCAAAGCGCTCGACGATGCGGCGGCCCTTCGCGCGCTCCTTAAAGAGACAGGCGTTGAACTTGTTCTCCACGGCCACACGCATCGGTCGGTCTGGGCGAGCGTCGACACCAAAGACGGCCCCCGTCCGGTCGTCGGCGGCGCCTCGGCGTCGCATCCGCGGGCGCACGGGAAATACCGCCCCGCCCGCTACAATCTCTTTACGATCGAGGGCGACGCGCGGCGCGGCTGGCGCATTGATGTGGTGGTGAAAGAGCTTGACCCGGAGACCGGCGCCGTGCGGACGGCGGAAGAACGCCGCCTGCTGCCAGCGCCATGAGCCGCCCGATGACCCGCCCAGCGCCGACCGTTTCAATCGCCGAAATGCCAATCGATGCGTTGATATTGGCGGGACGGCGCACCGGCGAGGTCGATCCGCTCGCCGCGATCGATGATGTTCCGCACAAGGCGCTTCTGGTCGCGGGCGGCAAGCCGCTCATTCGCCGCGTCGTTGAAGCACTGAAAATGTCGAAACGCGCCGCCGCAATCCGCATCGCGGCGCCCGAAGATGTGCGCGAGGCGCTCGCCGCTGCGCTGCGGGGGATCGACGGCTGGTCGTTCGTTAACGCCGAAGGCTCGCCCGCCGCGACGGTTCTCGCCGCAATAGAGGGTCTTGGCGGCGAGCGCGGGCTTCTCGTCACCACCTGCGATCATGCGCTGCTTTCGGGGGAGATGATCCGGACGTTTCTCAGCCAAGCGCGGAAATGCGACGCGGCGGCGGCCTGTGTCGATCGCGGCGTCTATGCAGCGCGCTTTCCGGAATCGCGGCGGACCTTCATCCGCCTCAAGGATTTGAGCTTTTCCGGCGCCAATCTCTTCTGGTTCGCCGGGGCCCGCGCGAAGGGACTTGCCGATTTCTGGCGGCGGCTCGAAGCCAAACGCAAGAACCCGGCGGCGATGGCGCGCGAAATCGGCGTTCTTACCGCGCTATCCTATCTCGCGGGTCAGATGACGGTCGCGGATCTCGAAAGCGTCATCCGTCGCAAAACCAAAGTCGAGGCGAAGCTCGTTCCGCTTCCGATGCCGGAAGCGGCGATCGACGTCGACAAGCCGGACGATCTCGTCCTCGTGCGGAATATCCTCGCGCTCGATTAGAGCAACGAGCAATATCTCAGAATCGAGGATGACGTCACCCTGACGCAAGTCAGGGTCCGGAATGGCGAGCAAAGTCCCTCGCGGCTCTGGATGCTGACTTTCGTCAGCATGACGGAACGAGGTTCGTGTCCAATGCGGATTAATTGCGCCCCGCTCTAAGACAAGAATCGCTATCGCCTTGCCCGGAAGAAGTCTTTGAGCAGCGCGGCGGATTCTTCCGCACAGGGGCCGCGCGCTATTTCCGGGCGCCAGTGACAGGTCGGCTGGTCGAAAAATTTCGGGCCGTGAAATACCGCGCCGCCTTTGGGATCGTCCGCTGCAATCACAAGTCGGGCGATGCGCGCGTGGCTGATCGCCCCGGCGCACATCGCGCACGGCTCCAGGGTCACATAAAGCGTCGCGCCGCCGAGCCGGTAATTGCCTGATTTCCGCGCTGCTTCGCGGATGGCGCCAATTTCCGCATGCGCGGTCGGGTCGTGCTCCGCAATCGGCGCATTGCCGACGGCGGCGAGAATGTCGCCTCCAGCACTGACGAGGACAGCGCCAATCGGCGCCTCCCCCGCCTCGCCGGCGCGGCGTGCTTCGTCGAGCGCGCGGGCCATGAAGCTTGAATCGGCGTTCACGAGAAAATACCGGCGGTCAGGCGGATTTCTTTTTGCGCTGCGCTTCGAAATAACTGCGCAGGACCGCGTTCATGCGCGTCAAATGCCCCGGCCCTTGCGCCCGAAACCAGTCAAGGACATCGCTGTCGATCCGCAAGTGAACGGAGGATTTCTCCGGGGCCACGAAAGGTCGTGCTTCTTCCCAAAAGGCCTCGGGGATTTCGCCGACAGCAGCGTCGGGCCGCGGATCAGCGATCTCTCCCCGCTTCTTCATTTCCTTGAGCTGATCTAGCGTGGCTCTTTTTATATTTGCCATATTGCGCCTCCGAAATTTGCCTGCACGTGATGAGTCGCATCATCGCTCCCCGCCATGTAAAGACGATCTGAAAATAGCCCCTCGATGTATGACCGACCGCAATGTATCGATCCTCGCCGTAATCCCTTCGGGCGTCGAGCCATGTTAAAACCTCCCGCGGCGTATCGAACATTAGCGCCGCGTCGAGTATATCCAGCCCGCGTTCGCCAATTATCTGATGGCGCTTTGCTTCATCCCACTCGAATTCAAGCGTCATCGGACAAAATCCGTGTACACGATTGTGGACACAAATGTCAAGCGCGCGGCTTTTCCGCAAGGCAGAACGCCGTCACGCCCGCAAGGCGGTTGATCGGGAAGAGCGCTGCGCGTTCGACATCGTGAATGGCGACGAGCGTTTTGGTCAGCCAGCCGGGCGCCGGCTTCATGGCGCTTTCCTTCGCTTGACCGCCTCCCTTCAGCGCGCGATCGGCGATGCGCATCGCGGCGACCGCCGGGAACAGCAAGCCGAAGAAATACCGGAGCCTCAATGGCCGAAGGCCGGCGGCGGCGACGGCGCGCTCTAAAGTTCCCAGCGTATAGCGGCGGCGGTGTTCGAGAAAATCGTCATGCGACGACCACAGGAAATTGAACGCAGGAACCGAGATCAGAAATTTCGTTCCGGGCTTCGCCATCCGCGCGTAGTTGCCGATGAGGGCGATGTCATTGTCGACATGCTCGATGACGTCGATCATCATAATGAGCGGCGCGTCGCTTTCCGCGACCGAGCGGAGATAGCGCACGGCGCCCGCGCGGTGCGCGGCAAGCCAGTCGTCCGAATAATTCGGATCGACGCAAACGGCGCTTTCTGCAACGCCCGCATCGGTCAGCATGCGCGAAAAGACGCCGGACCCGGCGCCGACATCGAGAACGGATCTGAACGGCCCGGCGCCGATCAGCGTCGCGATCGCCCGGCCCTTCGAGATGTAATACCAGTGCGAGGCGGGATCGCCGCCGATCGCCTGTTCTTCCTTCAGATCCATCGCCGCCCTCGACAAATCGCGCCGTTGGCCGCCATAAGACCGGTCCGCTCTTAAGGATCGATTAACCATGACCGCCGACGCGCCCGAGAAGGCCGGGTTGGACAAGGACGGCGAACGCATCGCGAAATATCTGGCGCGCGCCGGGATCGCTTCGCGCCGGGAAGCGGAAAAGCTCATTGAACAGGGGATCGTCACGATCGACGGCAAGGTGCTGACAACGCCCGCCTTCAAGGTGAAGGACGGCATGGACGTCCGCATCGACGGCACGCGCGTCAAATCAAAGGAGCCGCCGCGCCTCTTTCGCTATCACAAGCCCGCCGGCCTCGTGACGACACACAAGGATCCGCAAGGGCGGCCGACCGTCTTCGACGCCGTCGCCGACCGGCTGCCGCGCGTCATCTCGATCGGGCGGCTTGATCTGACCACGGAAGGTCTTTTGCTCCTCACCAATGATGGCGGCCTTGCGCGGCATCTGGAACTTCCCGCCAACGCCTGGGTCCGCCGCTACCGCATTCGCGCGCACGGCCGCATTGAGCAGGCGGCGCTCGATGCGCTCGGGGCGGGCGTTGAAATCGACGGCGCCGTTTACAAACCGATCAAGGCCGCTCTCGACCAGAGCAAGGGCGCGAATGTCTGGATCACCGCCTCAATCACTGAAGGCAAGAACCGCGAAATCCGCAAGGTGATGGAGCATCTGGAGCTCAAGGTGAACCGCCTCATCCGCACCGCCTTTGGACCGTTTCAGCTCGGCGGCCTGAAGGAGGGCGCGGTTGAAGAAGTGCCGGCCAAGCAATTGAAAGAACAGCTCGGCAAGAAAGCCTGCGAAGCGCTGGGGCTCTGATGATGGCGGAACTCGTCAATCTCAATCGCGCCCGCAAAAAGAAGCGCGCCGCCGCGAAGGACAAGGCGGCGGATCAAAACCGCGCGAAGTTCGGGCGGACGAAAGGGGAAAAGGAGCAGGAGAAATTCGAGCGCGAGAAACGTGAGCGGGAGATCGATGGCCATCGACGCGATGAGGAATAATTGCGCGCGCGGCGCATCCTTCGAGACGCGGCCCAAGAGGGCCGCTCCTCAGGATGAGGACTTTCTTTTTGCAACCATTGATTCCCTCATCCTGAGGAGCGCGTCTCTTCGCGCGCGTCTCGAAGGATGCGCCGCGCGCGCAAACTTCGCCTGATGCGCATCATCGGCGGCGCATTTTCCGGAAGACCGCTCGTCGCGCCGAAGGGCCGCGACACGCGCCCTACCGCCGACAGGACGCGCGAGTCGCTGTTCAATATTCTCAGCCACCGCGAAGATTTTTCGTTTGAAGGCGCGCGCGTCATCGATCTGTTCGCCGGTTCGGGCGCCTGCGGCCTTGAGGCGCTATCGCGCGGCGCGGCGTTCTGCCTGTTTGTCGATACTGACGCTGCCGCGCGCGGCGCCATCCGCGACAATGTGGAGGCGCTAGGGCTTTTCGGGAAGACGCGCATCCACCGCCGGTCGGCGACGATGCTCGGGGAAAGGCCCGCGGGGGTAGGCAACCGGTTCACGCTCGCCTTTCTCGATCCTCCGTACGCGAAGGATCTGGCAAGGCCGGCGCTTGACGCTTTGATGTCCGGGGGCTGGCTTGCCGATGGGGCGCTGGTCATTGTCGAGCAGGGAAAAGACGAAGTCCCCGCCGCTGTCGATCGCTTCGCCGAGGATGACCGTCGCCATTACGGCGCCGCACAAATCGGCATTTACCGTTTTGCGGGATAATCGCGCCCGAGGTTGTCAGCCCGGCGCGGCGCCGATAGGGTCGCGGCGCCATCATCCTCAGCGGGGGCGCGACGTTGACCAGCGACATTGAGATTGCGCGCGGCGCGCGCCTTGCGCCGATTGAAGACATCGGCGCCAAACTCGGCCTGCCGGCCGGCGCGATCATCCCTTACGGACGGGCGAAGGCGAAAATCGATGTCGGCGCGCTCGGCGATCTGAAAGCGCGGGAAAAAGGCGCGCTCATCCTCGTCACCGCGATCAACCCGACGCCGGCCGGCGAAGGCAAGACGACAACGACGATCGGTCTTGGCGACGCGCTCAATCGCATCGGCAAGAAAACGGCGATCGTCCTGCGCGAGCCCTCGCTCGGTCCCTGTTTTGGCGTCAAGGGCGGCGCGACCGGCGGCGGCAAGGCGCAGATTGCGCCGATGGAGGATATCAACCTCCACTTCACCGGCGATTTTCATGCCGTCACATCGGCGCACAATCTTCTGTCGGCGCTGATCGACAATCACCTTCATTGGGGCAATGCGCTCGATCTCGACCCGCGCAAACTGACCTGGCGCCGCGTCCTCGACATGAACGACCGCAGCCTTCGCGACGTCGTGACCGGCCTCGGCGACGGCAATGGCGTCCAGCGCCAGACCGGCTTTGACATCACGGTCGCGTCGGAAGCGATGGCGATCCTCTGTCTTGCCGAGAACATCGACGATCTGAAACGCCGGCTCGGCGCGATCATCATCGGCAGACGCCGCGACGGCGCGCCGGTGACGGCGAGTGACCTGAAAGCGGAAGGCGCGATGGCGGCGCTGTTGAAAGACGCGATGCTGCCCAATCTCGTACAGACGCTCGAGAACAATCCGGCGATCCTTCATGGCGGGCCGTTCGCCAATATCGCGCATGGCTGCAATTCGGTGATTGCGACGCGCACGGGGCTCGCGCTTGCCGATTATGTGGTGACAGAGGCGGGCTTTGGCGCCGATCTCGGCGCCGAAAAATTCTTCGACATCAAATGCCGCAAAGCCGGCCTTCGACCGAAAGCCGCAATCATCGTCGCAACCATCCGCGCCCTGAAGATGAATGGCGGCGTCGCCAGGAAATCCCTCGAAACCGAGGATGTCGCCGCAATCATGCGCGGCGCGGTCAATCTCGTCCGCCATATCGAAAACATGCGCGCGTTCGGCGTTCCCGCCATCGTCGCCATCAACGCCTTCGCTTCGGATACGGGCGACGAAATCGACGCCGTGATGGCGGCGGCCGAGCGCGCCGGCGCGCGCGCCATTTTGTGCCGTCACTGGGCCGAAGGGTCGGCCGGCGCGATCGACCTCGCCAACGCGGTCGTCGAAATCGTCGAGCGCGATGAAGCGGATTTTCATCCGATTTACCCGGACAAAATGCCGCTGACGACGAAAATCGAGCGCATCGCGACCCGCATCTATCGCGCCGCCTCGGTCGACTATGAGCCGCCAGCGGCGCGCGCGCTGCAGCGTTTTGAAGATCTCGGCTTCGGCGATCTCCCCATCTGCATGGCGAAGACGCAATACAGTTTCTCGGACGACCCGCACCTCCTCGGCGCGCCCGAAGGCCATGTCATCCACGTGCGCGAAGCAAGGCTCGCCGCCGGCGCCGGTTTCGTCGTCGCCATCTGCGGCGAGATCATGACCATGCCCGGCCTGCCGAAAGCGCCGTCCGCGGAACGGATTTCGGTTAACGAGACGGGTGAAATTGTCGGGCTGTCCTGACCTGCCTTCGTTTACCGAAACGGCCTCTTGTTTCCATTCCTGACAGATCTTGCTATGGCGATGCCATGAACCTGACTTTTGAAACAGAACAGGAAACCGACGGGCGATGGCTGGCGGAGATTCCCGAGCTTGCCGGCGTTCTTGCCTACGGCGCGACCGAATCGGAAGCCATGGCGAAAGCCGAAGCGCTTGCGTTTCGTGTGCTTGCCGAAAGGCTGGAAAACGCCGAGGCGGGTCCGATGAACGTCCGCATCACTGTCGCCGCTGAATGAAGGGTTTCGCCGCGACGAAAGCGCGACGCGTCATCGCGGCATTGCTCCGAACGGGATGGCGGATCAGACGACAATCAGGCTCCCATCGCACACTCGCGCGGGAAGGATCGCCGGATTTCGTATTCGCCTTCCATGACCGCGACGAATCGGGCCAAAAATGATGATACGGATTGTCAGGAATACGGGTTTGAAACCCGATGACCTCTAGCGCGCCACTTTACGTCGAGCGCCCCGATCCCTATCTTGGTCAAGCTGCCCGGCGCGTCAGGACTACATTCCCCGGGGCCGTATCTCACAGAAGGGGAGCTGCCTCTGGCGGAGACCCTCGGTCTCCATCATGCGGCGCCCACCTGAACCTTAGGGTCCAGGGCGAACAACAGTCCAACGGCCAGGGCGGCGCTTATTTTGTCTGACGAAGGATGCGTTTTGATCCTGCCGCCTCTCCCGCCGATGGGGCCCGGTTTCGCCTCGAAGGAAATCCTCCGTCTGCGGATGGGCGCGGCGCGGCTGGAGGCGGCGCGCGCGCGGCCGGACGCCGG
>JBGTLL010000209.1:0-23282 GCA_041744115.1 Parvularculaceae bacterium
TCAACAACCGACGCCTGCTCGAGCCGATCGGAAACATCCCCCCGGCAGAAGCCGAGGCCAACTACTTTGCAGCGCTGATGGAAACCGCTATCGCTGCATGACCCCAACCAAACAGCCTCCGGGGTTACCGGCGCGGTTCAAACTGCAGGTAATTGAGGGCCTGACCGGCTTCCATCGCATCGCGAAGAACTTCCTTGCCGATATGAAAGCAGAAGTCGCTTGAATCTTCGTTCTCGCGAGGTACCGCAAGTAACATATCGCCGCCCTCTCGACATGAGAACAAAAAGGGAATATGGAACAAAAGACGAACAGCATCGCTGATGGAGGCGTCTGTGGAAAACGTGAGAGCGCGGAGCGGGGCAAGTTTTGGGGAAAGCAATGTGTTGAAGGACGCGGTCGGACTCGGCGTACTGCTATTCCTGATCGCGTCGACGCAACTTGCGAGTTTCGTTCTCGGCGCCTGACGGCCTTTTGCTGAACTTGACAAGACGGGCGCGACCGATGCCGGATCCGAAGGGAGACTTTGTTCATCTCCATCTCCATTCGGCCTATTCGCTGTCGGAAGGCGCGATCAAGGTCGGCAAGTTGAAGGAGTTGTGCCTTGCCGACCGGATGCCGGCCGTCGCGGTTACCGACACCAACAACTTGTTCGGCGCGCTTGAAGTTTCCGAAACATTGAGCGCCGCCGGCGTGCAGCCGATCGCCGGATTGCAGCTGTCCGTGCTCATCGCGGCGCTCGGCGGCGTCGAAGCCAAGCGGCTGCGCCCGCCGTCGATTGTTCTCCTCGCGCAAAAAGAAGCCGGGTTTAGCAATCTGATGCGGCTGTCAAGCCGCGCTTTTTTGAACTCTGTCCTTGAAGAAGGGCCGTGCGCCGGTCTCGATTGGCTGGCCGACGCGAATGAGGGGCTGCTTTGTCTTTCCGGCGGGTTTGACGGACCGCTCGACCGGCTGGTCCGCGCCGAGCGCGACGACGAGGCGCGCGCGCTGGCGGAGCGGCTCGCCGGGCTTTTCCAGGGGCGATTCTATATAGAATTGCAGCGGCATCGGGCGCGCCGGGCGCAGTCGGCTGAAGAGGCGCTGATCGGCTTTGCCTACGACCTCGCGCTGCCGCTGGTTGCGACCAATGAGCCGTTCTTTCCGAAGGCGGAAGATTACGAGGCGCACGACGCGCTTCTGTGCATCGCCGAGGGCGCTTATGTGCATCAGGAGGACCGCCGCACGGCGACGCCGGATCACTATTTCAAGACCGCCGCCGAAATGCGCTTGTTGTTCGCGGACCTTCCCGAAGCGGTTGAGGGAACGCTCGACGTCGCGCGTCGCTGCGCGTTCCGCCCTAAAACGCGCGATCCGATCCTGCCGCGCTTTACCGCCGCGGCGGCGAACGCGAGCCCGGATGAATGGCGCAATGCCGAGGCGCTCGAACTTGAAGCCCAGGCCCGAGAAGGTTTGAAAGAACGCCTCGCGGCGGGGGACCTTTCGGCCGATGCCGCGGTCTATTGGGACCGCCTCAAATTCGAACTCGACGTGATCAACAATATGGGGTTTCCGGGCTATTTCCTGATCGTCGCCGACTTCATCAAATGGGCGAAGAAGGAGGGGATACCGGTCGGTCCGGGGCGGGGGTCCGGCGCCGGCTCGCTTGTCGCCTGGTCGTTGACGATCACCGATCTTGACCCCTTGCGCTTCGGCCTGCTGTTCGAGCGGTTCCTCAATCCGGAACGGGTGTCGATGCCGGATTTCGACATCGACTTCTGCCAGGATCGCCGCGACGAAGTTATCCGCTACGTGCAGCGGAAATACGGGGTGGACCGCGTCGCGCAGATCATCACCTTCGGCAAGCTGCAGGCGCGCGCGGTGCTGCGCGATGTCGGGCGCGTCATCGGCATGCCGTATCCGTTGGTCGATCGTCTGTGCAAACTGATCCCCAACAACCCTGCCAATCCGGTGACGCTGGCCGAAGCGATCGAAACCGAACCGCGTCTGCGCGATGAACGTGACCGCGACGAAGGGGTTGCGGCGCTCCTCGAAAAGGCGCTGAAACTCGAAGGCCTTTACCGTCACGCCTCGACCCACGCGGCGGGCGTCGTCATCGCCGACCGTCCGCTCGAAGAACTTACGCCGCTCTATCGCGATGCGCGTTCGGACATGCCGGCGACGCAATACAACATGAAATGGGTCGAACCCGCGGGCCTCGTCAAATTCGATTTTCTCGGGTTGAAGACGCTGACCGTCATCGAGCGCGCCGCCCGGCTGGTGCGCCAGTCCGGCGCCGATATCAACACTGACCGCCTGCCGCTGAATGATCGGAAATCCTTTGAGATGCTCGGCGAAGGCGCAACCGTCGGCGTCTTCCAGCTTGAAAGCTCAGGCATGCGCTCGACCTTGCGCGCGATGAAGCCGGACTGTGTTGAAGACATCATTGCGCTCGTTTCGCTCTACCGCCCCGGGCCGATGGAAAACATCCCGACCTATGTCGAGCGGAAACAGGGATTGCAGGCGCCGGACTATCTCCATCCCTCGCTCGAAGCCGTGCTGAAAGAAACTTACGGCGTCATCATCTATCAGGAACAGGTGATGCGGATCGCGCAGATCCTCTCGGGCTACACGCTCGGGGAAGCCGATCTCCTGCGGCGCGCCATGGGCAAGAAGCAGAAAGACGAGATGGACCGGCAGCGCGCGCGCTTCGTCGATGGCGCGCGCGAAAAAGGCGTCGATCCGCACAAGGCGGCGTCGATTTTCGATCTGGTCGAGAAATTCGCCGGCTACGGGTTCAACAAATCGCACGCCGCCGCCTACGCCTATATCGCCTACCAGACGGCGTATCTCAAAGCCAATCACGGCGCGGAATTCCTCGCCGCGTCGATGTCGCTCGACCTCGCGAACACCGACAAGCTCGCGGTTTTCCTGAAAGAAGCGCGCCGAAGCTCGATTGATGTCCGGGCGCCGCACGTCAATGCATCGGAAGCCGATTTCTCGGTGAAGGACGGCGCCATCGTCTATGCGCTTGGCGCCGTCAAGAATGCCGGCGAAGCGGCGATGCGCCTGATCCCCGCCGAGCGGCGCGCGCGCGGGCCCTTCGCGGACATGCACGATTTCGCCGAGCGCGTGGATTTGCGGGCGATCGGCAAGCGCGCAATGGAAAATCTCGCGCGCGCCGGGGCGTTTGAAGGGCTTTGCCGGTCGCGCGCTGAAATCGCCGCGGGCGCTGACCTGCTGATCCGCTATTCGGCGCAGGCCTTTGACGAGCGGGCAAGCGCGCAGGGCGGCCTCTTCGATCTCGCCGCGTCGCCACAGCTCGATCGTCCGCGCCTCCCGGCCGCGGAAGACTGGCCGCCGATGGAACGGCTCAACGAAGAGTGCGCCGCGCTCGGCTTTTATTTCAGCGGGCATCCGCTCGACGACTACGCGGTCGAACTGCGACGGCTGAAAGCCTCTACCGCGGCGGAAGCGGGCGAGGCGGCGAAATCCGGCGGACGATTCTCCGGGCAGATTGCCGCGGTCGTCCGCGCTGTCAGGATGCGGCGGTCGAAAGCGGGCAAACCCTTCGCCTTCGTCGAGTGCTCGGACGCGACTGGCGAATTCGAAATCGCGGTCTTTTCAGATGTTCTCGTTCCCGCCCGCGATCTCTTCGAGGCGGGAATGCTGCTCCTCTTGACCGTCAACGCCGAGGAGCGCGAAGGCGAAGTGCGCTTTGCTTGCGACGGCGCGCGGCGGCTCGACGCGGCGGCGGCGCAGACAACGTCGCAATTGCGGATTGCGCTCGCTTCCGCTGACGGCCTCGACGCCGTCCGCCGCCGGCTCGCGGCGGTCAAGCCCGCCAGCGCGGCGGAGGAGGGCGATGTCGTCATCGCGCTCACTCTCCCCGACGCCGGCGGCCGCGAAGTTGAACTTCTGCTCAAAGAAAAAGCCGCCGCCACCCCGGCGATGCGCGGCGCCCTGAAAGCGGTTGAAGGGGTTATGGACGTGGAGCTGGTGTAAGCGGGCGCTTGTCTCGGATCGAGGTTTCGTTTTTCGGACTCAAGACGGTCATTGGTCGAATCGAATTAAGCCGGGGGAAAGGGGCGCGGCCGTGGCGAAAACACAGCAAAAAAGTGATTTACCATTCGGCAGCGAGTTTTCGCCCTCGCAGATTGAACTTTGTCGCGTCCTCGAATTTATCGAACAAGCGGGCGGCGACTGGCGCAAACTCGAATCGTTAATTCTAGCCGCCTATTTTTCAAGCCATTCGAAGAGAGCGGCGGGCGAATCGGCGAAATACAATCGTGCAAAGCTCGCCAATAATTGCAAGCTCGGCCTGATCGCCTACGGCATCATCGAGCGCGAAGGGAGTTTCACGGAGTTTGGACGTGGTTTGTACAAAGTCCGAGGCGACAAAACTGCACTTTACGACGCGCTCGCTAAACATATCCTGCTGAGTTTGCGCGGCATGGCCCTGGTACGTTGCATTCAGGAAATGACCATTGCGGGAGAGCGCGTTTCGCTCGACTCGCTACGCCACGGTCTTGAGGAACGCGGCGTTCATTTTCCCAAGGGCGGTAAACATCCAAGCATGATGCGTCTTTGGCTTGCAAAGGCCGGTGTATTTCCATCGACAGGCTGGCGCGTCAACGAGTCCCGTGTCCGTGCGCTCACGGGCGCCGACAGTGAGGAATTTGCGGCCCTAGCCGGGTTTACTGCCGAGCAGCGTGCATTTCTTTTGGCCCTTGCCAATAGCGGCGTGACCGAGCCGCAGCCTGCGAATAATATCCGCGACCTAGCATCGGCCACCTATGGAGTGCGGTTTCCCGACAAGAACTTGCCCCAAACCGTTTTGAATGCGCTGCGCGAGGCCGGCTACATCAATGTAAAGAAGGCGACCGTCGGACGTGGCGCAAAGCCTATGCTCGTATCGCCAACTGCGAAACTGCGCGCCGACTTTGTGGAACCGTTGCTCGAACAGGTTAAGGATCGAGTCGATTCCAAACTGATTGACCTACTTACAAGGTCGCTCGCCGACATCATTGCCGAAATCGACGCCAAAGACCGCTATATCGCGGGGGTTGCGCTGGAGGCTCTTGCATTCAAGCTGATGCGTATCCTCGGAATGGATTACATTGCCACGAGGCTGCGCAACATAGCTGCCACCGGAGGCGCCGAAGTTGATCTCATTTTTCATGCGTCCCGTTTGGTTTATTCGCGCTGGCAAGTGCAATGCAAAAACACCGCTCGCGTGTCCCTCGACGACGTCGCGAAAGAAGTGGGCTTGACGCACTTCCTCAAGAGCAATGTCATTGTGATGGTTAGCACTGGCGACATTGGTGACGATGCGCGCCGTTATGCGAATAGAGTCATGCAGGACTCGAATTTGTGCATCGTGATGATTGATCGTTCAGACTTGGAGTCCATCAAGGCGAACCCTGCAAGCATCGCGGACGCATTTAGGCGCGAAGCGCACAACGCAATGTCGCTCAAACAACTGGATTTTTAGGCCGCCATTATGACCCAACCGAAACCAGCCAAGCTGCGGATATTCTACAAGACAAAATACGGTCAGATTTATCTCGGAGATAGTCTCGACGTATTGGAGGAGATGACGGCACAGAGCGTTGACTTAGTGATGACCAGTCCACCATTTGGCCTCGTTCGGAAAAAAGAGTATGGCAATGCCGACGCGGGCGAATACCTCGATTGGTTTCGCCCATTCGCCGGCCAAATTCGCCGTGTTCTCAAGGAGAGTGGTAGTCTGGTAATTGATATTGGCGGCGCTTGGATTCCAGGACAGCCGACGCGAAGCCTCTATCACTTCAAGCTGCTATTGATGCTATGCGAAGAATTCGGCTTCCACCTCGCACAAGAGTTTTACTGGTGGAACCCGTCCAAGCTGCCATCGCCCGCAGAGTGGGTGAATGTTCGGCGTATCCGCGTCAAAGACGCCGTGAACACCGTCTGGTGGCTGTCGCTTTCGCCTTGGCCAAAGGCGAGCAATCGCCGCGTTTTGCAGCCTTACAGCCCAAGCATGAAAGACCTTCTGGAGAAGGGATATCGCGCTAAGAAACGGCCTTCCGGTCACGACATCAGTGAGAACTTTTCGGTCAACAATGGCGCGGCAATTCCGCCCAATCTCATCGCTATCCCGAATACCGAGAGCAACAGTTTTTATCTACGCTACTGCCAGAACAAGGGGATCAAGTCGCATCCTGCCCGCTTTCCCGCCGCATTACCTGAATATTTCATTCGTATGCTGACCGATCGCGGCGATTTCGTATTTGACCCCTTTGGCGGCAGTTGTGTTACCGGCGAAGTGGCTGAGAGGCTTCAACGGAATTGGGTTTGCTCCGAACTGGTCGAAGACTATCTTGCTGGCGCGCTTGGACGGTTCGCTGGCGATCTGCCGGAGGACCGGCAAACTAAGCTATTGCGGGATGAGGACGAAGATTCGAACTATTATCGGTTGGCGCATCCCGGAATTCTCTGGAATGGCGCTCACGACGAACTGCTGTCGCAAGACGGTGGACGGAAACGCCAAGTTGGCGGGAAAAAGGTTCGAACTCTGGATGGCAGCGATGCCGAAGACGGGACCGTCGCGGCCACTATAGCTCAAAGCAAGAGAGCGGCTCGGCGATAGTCCTGAGGCGGTCCCGGGAAAAGATTGTAATTAGAGCGGCTATCCGTTGATTCCCGCCGTTAACCCCCCTATAGCCCCCTCCCATCACACACGCGGCGACCCTTCCTCGGTCGGCTTCGGGCTACCCGCCCGGCGCTGTTCCAGGGCCTCGCGGAGGAAAAACCGAAGGAGACTTTAATGGCGCTGCCCGAATTCAGCATGCGCCAGCTATTGGAAGCTGGCGTTCACTTTGGCCACCAGACCCATCGCTGGGACCCGAAAATGAAACCGTTCATTTTCGGCGAACGCAACGGCATTCACATCATCGATCTGTCGCAGTCGGTCCCGTTGCTGCATCAGGCGCTCGTCAAGATCCGCGACGTGGTCGCCGGCGGCGGGCGCATCCTGATGGTCGGAACGAAACGTCAGGCGCAACAGCCGATCGCCGAAGCTGCCAAACGCTGCGCGCAATACTACATGAACGTCCGCTGGCTCGGCGGCACCTTGACGAACTGGCAGACCATTTCGAATTCGATCCGCAAACTGAAGGAAATGGAAGAACTGCTCGGCGGCGGCGGCAAAGGTCTCACCAAAAAAGAGCAATTGCAGATTTCGCGCCAGCGAGAAAAACTCGAAGCCTCGCTCGGCGGCATCCGCGATCTCGGCGGTCTTCCCGATCTCATTTTTGTGATCGATGTGAAGAAAGAGGCGATTGCGGTTAAGGAAGCGAAGAAACTCGGCATCCCGGTCGTCGCCATCGTCGACACCAATTGCGCGCCTGACGACATCGACTACATCGTTCCCGGCAATGACGACGCCTCCCGTGCAATTGCGCTTTATTGCAATCTCGTCGCCGACGCCGTCATTGACGGCATTTCCGCGAGCCAGTCTTCGCTCGGCGTCGATATCGGCGCGCTTGCGGATGCGCCGGTCGAAACCAATATCCTCCCCGTGGCCCCCGGCGCCGAAGCCGAGCGGGCTTCGGCCTGACGCGGCGTCGATCGCGAATATCTTGCGCTGCGGCCTGAAGAGGCTGCGGCGCGTTTTAAAACCGGGGATGCGGCCTTTCCGTTCCTGTCCGGCCAACGAACTCTAAGGAGAATACGATGGGCGCCATAAGCGCTTCGATGGTGAAGGATCTGCGCGACACGACGGGCGCGGGGATGATGGATTGCAAGGCGGCGCTCACCGAAACCGGCGGCGACATGGAAGCGGCGGTCGATTGGCTGCGCAAGAAGGGCCTCTCGAAGGCGGCCAAGAAATCGGGCCGCACGGCGGCCGAGGGGCTGGTCGTCGCCGCGACCCGAGACGGCGCCGGGGTTCTTGTCGAAGTCAACTCGGAAACGGACTTTGTCGCGCGCAATGAGACCTTCCAGAAAATGGCCGCCGATATCGCCCGCGTCGCGCTGATGACGAATGGCGATGTCGAAGCGGTGAACGCCGCCGCTTTTCCTGGCGCGTCGAAGTCCGTCGCCGAGCGTGTCGCGGAAATGGTCGGCCAGATCGGGGAGAACATGGCCGTCCGCCGCGCCGCGATGGTGACGGCCCCGGGCGGCGTCGTCGCCGCCTATATCCACAACCAGACGGTCGAGGGCGCGGGCAAAATCGGCGTCCTAGTCGGGCTGAAATCGACGGGCGACAAGTCAAAGCTCGCCGCGCTCGGCAAGCAGATTGCGATGCACGTCGCCGCCGCGCGCCCCTTATCCGGCCGCGTTGAAGATCTCGACCCGGCGGTTGTCGAGCGCGAAAAAGCGGTCCTTGCCGACCAGGCGCGGGCGTCCGGAAAGCCGGAAGAAATCATCGGCAAAATGGTCGAAGGACGCCTTCGCAAATTCTACGAAGAGTCGGTCCTGCTTGAGCAGATTTTCGTCATCGACGGCGAAACCCGTGTGTCAAAGGTTATTGAAAACGCTGCGAAGCAGATTGGCGCTCCGATCGAATTCAGCGGCTTTGCCCGGCTCGAGCTTGGCGAAGGCGTCGATCGGAGCGACAGCGAGGAATAACGGCGTGCGGGCGGGAGGGCGGATGAAATCCGCCATCGCGCCCGCCGTGAAAAACGGACGCCGGGCGGATTGCATCCGCCCGGCGTCCGTCGTATCGGCGTCACACTCGAGTCGGAGAGTGAAATGGCTCAATCGGCCGGAACATCGCAAGCGCCCCGTTACAGGCGCGTTCTGCTGAAAGTTTCCGGCGAAGCCCTGATGGGTTCATCCCAGTACGGCATCGAATATGAAACCGTCGAGCGCATCGCCGCCGAGATCAAGGACGCACGCGATCTCGGGGTTGAGATGTGTCTCGTCGTCGGCGGCGGCAACATCTTCCGCGGCGTGCAGCAGGCCGCGCACGGTATGGGCCGCGCGAGCGCGGATTACATGGGCATGCTGGCGACCGTCATGAACGCGCTGGCGCTGCAAAATGCGATGGAGCGGATTGGCCTATACACGCGCGTGCTGTCCGCGATTGAAATGACGGCGATCTGCGAGCCCTATATCCGCCGCCGCGCCATGCGGCACATGGAAAAGGGGCGCATCGTCATTTTCGCCGCCGGCACCGGCAATCCCTATTTCACGACCGACACTGCGGCGGCGCTGCGCGCCGCCGAAATGGGCTGCGATGCACTCTTCAAGGGGACGAATGTCGATGGCGTCTACACCGCCGATCCGAAGAAGGACAAATCCGCGACGCGCCTCGAACGGCTGTCCTATCATGAGGTGATGGTGCGCGATCTAAAGGTGATGGATCAGGCCGCGATCGCGCTGACGCGCGAGAACAAGATTCCGATTGTTGTGTTCTCGATCGCCGAGCGCGGCGGCGTCGTCGGCGCGCTGACCGGCGAAGGACGTTCAACGACGATCATTGACGACTGACCGCGGCGACCAGGGAGAATTACGATGGCCACTACCGGCGCAAACATGAAAGAGCTTGAAAAGCGGATGGACGGCGCGCTCGCCTCGCTGAAAACGGAATTCTCCGGCCTGAGATCGGGACGCGCATCGGCGAGCCTCATTGAACCGATCATGGTCGATGCTTACGGGTCGCACATGCCGATCAATCAGGTCGGCACGGTGAACGTCCCCGAACCGCGGATGATCTCCATCCAAGTCTGGGACAAGGGGCTCGTAGGCGCGGTCGAGCGCGCGATCCGCGACAGCGGCATTGGCGTCAATCCGGTTGTCGATGGAACGAACGTGCGCATCCCGATCCCGCCGCTGACGCAGGAACGGCGGACGGAGTTGACAAAAGTCGCCTCGAAATACGCCGAACATGCGCGCGTCGCGGTCCGCAATGTCCGCCGCGAAGGCATGGAACAGGTGAAGAAAGCCGAAGGCGTCGGCGAAGACGATCAGAAACGTCAGTCGGAACAGGTGCAGAAACTGACGGACGCGATGATCAGGAAGATCGACGAGGCGCTCGCCGCGAAAGAGGCGGAAATCATGCAGGTCTGAGCCTGCATCGAAGTTTGAAGGTGAATTCAGGTGGCGCCTAATCCGGCGGCAGAAAAAGACGCGGTTGCGCCGTCGCAGCCGGCTGGCGCGCCAAGCCATGTCGCGATCATCATGGACGGCAATGGTCGCTGGGCGGCGGCGCGCGGCCTTTCCCGGAGCGCCGGCCACAAGGAGGGAACGGCCGCCGCGCGCCGCGCGGTCGAAGCCGCGCGCGATCTCGGCCTCAAATATCTGACGCTTTACAGTTTCTCGACCGAGAACTGGCGGCGGCCCGCCAGCGAAATCCGCGATCTGATGTCGTTGCTGCGCCAGTTTATCGGCGATGAACTGCCGCAGCTGAAGCGCGAGGGGGTCAGGGTCACGATCATCGGCGACAGGAGGACACTGGAGCCGGAGATCAGGCTCCTCGTCGGCCGGGCTGAAAAGGAGACCGCGGCGAATTCCGCGTTCTTTTTGCAGATCGCCTTCAATTATGGCGGACGCGACGAAATCGTCCGCGCCGCGAAGAAGCTCGCTGAAGACGTCGCGGCGGGCCGCATTCGCGCCGAAGCCGTCGATGAAAGTCTTTTTGCAAAAGCGCTCGACACGTCGGCGATACCGGACCCCGATCTCGTCATCCGCACCAGCGGCGAAATGCGCATCAGCAATTTCCTGCTGTGGCAGGCGGCCTATGCTGAATACGTCTTCCTGGATGTTCTTTGGCCGGACTTCGACGCGGCGCATTTTGCCGGCGCGATCAACGATTTCAATGCGCGCGAGCGCCGCTTCGGCGGCGTTGGCGGCGCGTCCTGATCGAACGCCTTATGTCAGACGGACGGCCCGGACAGCCGGCGACGCCTCCGCGCAGCAGCGACGCGCTCGCGCTGCGCATCGCGTCGGCCGCGATTCTTGCGCCGGCGGCGCTTGGCGCATCATGGATTGGCGGCCGGCTATTTGCCAGTCTTGTGGCATTCCTCTGTGTGCTGATGGCTTTCGAATGGGCGCGCATGATCGAGCGACGGGAGCTGTCCGCGGTGTTCTATGCGCTGGCGATCGGCGGGGCCGCGGCGATGATGCTCGCAGCGGCGGGGCGTTATGAAATCGCTTTTGCGGTTTGCGCCGCTTCCGGGACGGCGGCGGCGATGCTTTCGGGGAAAAGCGCGCGCAGCTGGAAATGGGCGGCGTTCGGCGCCGGCTATATTCTCGCGCCGTCGGTCGCGCTGATCTGGCTTCGGGAGAGCGCCGACAACGGTCGCGGGCTCGTTCTCCTTCTCTTTGCAATTGTCTGGGCCGCGGACACCGGCGGCTATATCGCCGGCCGTCTGGTCGGCGGTCCGAAGCTCAGCCCATTGTTGTCGCCGGCCAAAACCTGGGCCGGCGCCGTCGGCGGGCTCATGCTCGGCGCGGTCGCCGCGATTGTCGGGGCGTCGCTGATCTTCAAAACGGGCGATGTCGCGGCATACGCGGCAATGGGCGCGAGCCTTGGACTTGCCTCAATTGTCGGCGATATGGCCGAGTCATCGTTCAAAAGGACATTCGGGATCAAAGACATGAGCGGGTTCATCCCGGGCCACGGCGGCGTTCTCGACCGACTCGACGGGATGATCTTTGCAACGACAGCGGTGACGGCGGCCCTCTTTGGCCATAGTCTGGTCGCGGGGCTACGGGGTTAGGGTAGGGGCAGCCGGCATGAGCGACAAAGACAAGCGTACTCCCATACGACGACGCGTGACGGTGCTCGGATCGACGGGATCGGTCGGCGTCAACACTCTAGACCTCATCGATTTTGCCCGGTCGCGCGGCGACGCCGACATCGAAATCGAGGCCCTGACAGCCAATTCAAATGTCGCGCTGCTCGCCGAACAGACGAGAAGATATCGCCCGCGGTTTGTCGCAATTGCCGATCCGGCGAAGAAGCAGGATCTTTCTGACGCGCTATCTGGCGTTGAGGTCGAAATCGGCGCTGGGCCGGAATCTGTCAATGAGGCTGGCGCGCGCGATGCGAACTGGGTGATGGCGGCGATCGTCGGCGCCGCGGGGGTTGCGCCGACATTGAACGCCGCAAAGCGCGGCGCTGCGATCGCGCTCGCCAACAAGGAATGTCTCGTTTGCGCCGGCGACGTCCTGATGGACGCGATCCGCAAAGCAGGCGGCGTATTGTTGCCGGTCGATTCCGAACACAACGCAATTTTCCAGGTCTTCGATTTCGAGCGGCCGCACCGCGTGTCGCGGCTGATCCTCACCGCCTCGGGCGGACCGTTCCGCACATGGTCGAAGGCGGAGATGGCGTCCGTTACGCCGGCTCAGGCGGTCCAGCATCCGAACTGGAACATGGGCGCGAAGATTTCCGTCGATTCAGCGACGATGATGAACAAGGGTCTCGAACTCATCGAGGCCTCGCACATCTTCCCGGTCGCGCATGAGAAAATCGAAATCCTCGTTCATCCGCAGTCGGTCATTCACTCGATGGTTGAATATGTCGATGGATCAGTGCTCGCCCAGCTCGGGACGCCGGACATGCGGACGCCGATCGCGTCAACGCTCGCCTGGCCGGACCGGACGCCCAGCCCCTCGGCGCGTCTGGACTTCGCCCTCGTCAGGCAGCTGAACTTCGAAGCGCCCGATCAGACCCGGTTTCCCTCGCTTCGTCTTGCGAGAGAGGCGGTTCAACGCGGCGGGGTTTATCCGGCGACGCTTAACGCCGCAAACGAAGTGGCGGTTGCGGCGTTCCTCGCTGGCGGGCTGAAATTTCTGGACATTGCCGCCGTGTCCGATCACGTTCTGGCCGAAATCGGCAGGCGTAACGGCCCTGCAAGACTTTCCTCCCTTGAAGAGGCGATGACGGCGGACGGCGAAGCGCGCCGGCTCGCCGAACAAGTGATCGCCGTTAAGGCGGCGGCATGAACACGTTGAAAACGCTGGAGCGGAATAGAGTGAAGCGGGTCCGATGACAATTGCCGGCATTCCAGTCGAGACGATCGTGACCCTGCCGATCACGCTGATCGCGTTCCTGATCTTGTTGAGCATCATCGTCTTTTTTCATGAATACGGACATTTCGCGGTAGCGCGCCTGCTTGGCGTGCGCGTCGATGTTTTCTCGATCGGATTTGGCAAGACGCTGGCGCGCTGGCGCGACAAGCACGGCACCGAATGGCGGATCGCACTGCTGCCGCTCGGCGGCTATGTGAAATTTTTCGGCGACGCCAGTCCTGCGTCAAACGCGAGCGCCGCGGTCCAATCAGAACGTGGACCGGAAGATAATCCAGCGACGACGCAGTTCCCTCGGCCCGGACAGGAAGACGAAATCGGCGCGCGCATGACGCCGGAAGAACGCGCTGTCTGTTTTCATTTCAAGCCGGTCTGGGCCCGCGGGCTTATTGTCGCCGCCGGGCCGATCGCGAATTTCGTGCTCGCCATCGCGATTTTCGCCGGCCTGCTGATGTCATTTGGCGCGTTCGTCGGTGATCCGCGAGTCGGCGAAGTACAGCCAGCTTCAGCGGCCGAAGAAGCCGGCTTCCTGAAGGGGGACCTCATTCTGTCGGCGAATGGCCAGAAAATTGAAACTTTCTCCGATCTCACCATGATCACGCGGCTTTCGAGCGGCGAAGAATTGACGGTCGAGGTGGATCGCAATGGCGAGACCGTCGTTCTGACCGCGACGCCGCGACGCCAGGTGATCGAAGATGCGTTCGGCAATGAAGCCGAAATGGGGGTCCTTGGAATCGCCGGCGATGAAAAGGCGTTCCACCGGGTGCGCTATACGCCGGTCGAAGCGCTTCAGGGCGCGGTCAAGCAAGTGTGGCAGATTATTCATTCGACCGGAAAGTTTTTGGGGCGGCTCGTCCTCGGCAAGGAGGACGCAAAGCAGCTCGGCGGACCGATCAAAATGGCCCAATACGCGGGTCAGTCGGCGCTGTCCGGCTTCGGGACTGATCTGGAATCGCTCGATTTTCTGACTCGGCTGCAAATTTCCGTCGCGACCTTTATCAATCTCGCGGGAATCGTCTCAGTGTCGATCGGCTTTCTCAATCTGCTCCCGGTGCCGGTGCTGGACGGTGGGCATCTGATGTATTACGCGTATGAGGCTGCGGCCGGCAGACCCTTGGGGGCAAGGGCGCAGGCGATTGGCTTTCGGGTGGGCATCGTCCTTTTGGCGTCGTTCATGTTGTTTGTAACCTGGAACGACATCTCCAGTTTCTTTTCAGTGAAGAGCTAGGTCGCGGCATGCGTTTAATTCTGTCGAAGGGCGGCGCCGCCGGCGTCATTCTTGGTGTCGCGATCGGGTTCTTTGGCATCGCGTCCGCCCAGGCGCCGGCAGAGGCGCCGGCTTCGGCTGTTCCCGCCATTCCGATTCCCGCGCAATCTCCGCCTGCGGTCCCGGTCGAGGGCGCAGCGTTCGGCATTGCGGAAGGCGAAGCGCCCGTCATCAAGGCGATCCGCGTTTCCGGCAATCAGCGGATCGAGCCGGAAACGATTGCATCCTACCTTGTCGTCCATCCGGGTGATCGAGCCGATCCGCAATTGCTCGATATCGGTCTCAAGACGCTTTTCAACACCGGGTTGTTCGCCGACGTCGTGCTGCAAATGCAGCCGGACGATTCTCTGCTGATCGAAGTTCAGGAAAATCCGATCGTCAACCGCGTCATTCTCGAAGGCAATCGCCGGGTCAAGGAAGACAAGATCACCAAGGAAGTGCAGCTGACGGCGCGCTCTGTTTTCACGCGCGCAAAAGCGCAGGCGGATGTCCAGCGCGTGATCGAAGTATATCGCCGCGGCGGGCGGTTCGCGGCGACGGTGACGCCGAAGGTGACGCCGCTTGAGCAGAACCGTGTCGATGTGATCTACGAAATTGACGAAGGCCCGAAGACGGGCGTCGCCAAGATCAATTTCTCCGGCAACAAACAGTTCTCGAGCGGTGAATTGCGCGGCGCGATCCTGACCAAGGAAAGCCGCTGGTGGCGATTCTTTTCATCGAACAGCAATTACGACCCTGACCGCCTCGAATTCGAACGCGACCTTCTGCGCCAGTTTTACGCAAATAACGGTTATGCCGACTTCCAGGTGATTTCGGCGGTCGCCGAGCTTACGCCAGACCGCAAGGATTTTTTCATCACCTTCACGGTCGATGAAGGCGAAAAATATACTGTCGGTGAAGTCAAGGTAAAGACGAGCCTTGCAAAGCTCGACGAGAACGCGCTCGAGAATTTCGTCCCGATCAAGCCGGGCGAGACCTACAATGGCGAGCGCATCGAAAAAGCGACGGAGTCGATTACCTTTGCGACCGGATCGAGCGGCTACGCCTTCGTCGATGTTGAGCCGCGCCTCGATCGCCACCCGGATACAAGGACGATCGACATTACCTTCGAGGTCAACGAGGGACCGCGCGTCTATGTCGAACGCATCAACATCAAAGGCAACACGAGAACGCTCGACAAAGTTGTTCGCCGCGAAATTCGCGTCGCCGAGGGCGATCCCTTCAACCGGGTCCTGATTGACCGATCAAAGTCGCGGATCCGGGCGCTCGATTATTTCACTGAAGTCGAAATCGAGGAAAAGCCCGGATCGGCGCCGGATCGCACGGAGCTTGACGTCGCCGTCAAGGAAAAAGCGACCGGCTCATTTTCGGTTGGCGTCGGCATTTCCTCGACCGAAAATTTCATCGTCGATTTCTCGGTTGAGGAACGTAACCTCATGGGCCGGGGGCAGACCTTGCGCTTCCGGGTTCAGACAAGTTCGCGCACGCGCCTCGTCGATATCCGGTTTACGCAGCCCTATTTCCTCGATCGCAACATGGCGGCCGGGTTTTCGCTGACGAACCAGCGGACGGACTTCCGTGAATCGGGCTTTATCCGCGATCGTTACGGGTTCGGCCTCAACGCCGGATTCCAGATTTCGGAATATTGGCGCGGCAGCGTTCAATACCAGCTCGCGCGCGACAAGGTTGAGCTTGATCCCGACATTTTCACCAACCAGTTCGGCGAAATTGTGATCGACGGCACGGACCTGACGGACCGCTTTGTGCCGGGCGTCATGTTGCCGATGTTGCAGCCGCTTTACATTCAGCCGAACGGTTCGACGGGCATCACGCCGACCGGCACGCGCGCCCGGGACACCAGCGGCAATCCGCTTAGCCAGTATGTCGCGTTCACGTGCGACCTCATCACCCAGGCTTTCTCGCCAAGCTGCCAATCACGCGGAAAGTTTCTGACATCGCTGGTCGGCTATTCGGTGGGCGTTGATACGCGCGACGATCCGATCGATCCGTCCCGCGGCATACGGTTCTCCTTCTCGCAAGCGTTTGCGGGCCTCGGCGGCGACGTCAACTATCTCCGGACGGAAGCGAGCGGCGCCTATTATCAGCCGCTGTTCGCCGGCTTCGTCGGCAAGCTACAGCTCCGCGGCGGCTATATCGACGGCTATGGCGGCGATGAGGTCCGGCTGCAGGACCGCTTTTATGAGGGAGCGGACAGTTTCCGCGGCTTCGAGGTCGCGGGCGTCGGGCCGCGCTACCTGCAGCCTGGAACGACCAACGCATCGTCGCGGCAGCGTTTCGGACAGGCGATCGGCGCCAAGATTTATGCGATCGGCACGGCTGAAATCAAACTGCCATTGCCGCTGCCCAAGGAATATGGCATCAGGGCGTCACTTTTCAGTGATTTCGGAACGGTCGGCTTGGTCGATGAATCGAACAAGGTGCTGAACGACAACCTGAGCTTATGGGTCGATTCAAATGGTGATGGCATCTTCGAAAAGCCGATCCAGGATGACTTGTCGTTAAGGGTCTCGGCTGGCGTTTCGGTGAGCTGGGACTCGCCGTTTGGGCCGGTCCGCTTTGATTTCGCCAAAGTCCTGCGCAAGGAAGATTACGACAGAACCGAAGGCTTCCGTTTCAGCGCGGGGACATCATTCTAACTTTGTGAGGTGTAGGGCTATGACTTCCAGATTTTTGACGATCGCGGGCGCGCTCGCGTTATTGGCGGGCGGCGTTTCAGCTGGCGCGCTGTTGTCGGCGGCCGAGGCGCAGCAGGCGCAAAAGGCGCCGGTGATCCTGATAGTCGATCAAGGGGTGATCGTATCGCAGTCGGATGCGGGCAAAACGATTCCGACCCAGGCAGAGGCGATCAAGGCGAGCATTCAGAAGGAGCTGACCGCGGAAGCGGACAAGCTGAAGAAAGACATCGACAACTACCAGAAAGGCGCTTCGCTGATGTCGGACGAGGTCCGGCAGAAGACGGAGCAGGATCTCGCCGTGCGCCAGCAGGTGCAATTGCCGCAGCAGGCGCAGATCATGGAGAATGTATTCGGCAGCGCGGTGCAGACGGCGCAGGCGAAAATCCTGCAGGAATCGCAGCCGATCATGAAAAGCATCGTCGACAAGCGCGGCGCGACCCTCCTCCTCGACCGGTCAGCGGTCATGTACGCGGCGCCGGAATCCGATGTGACGCAAGAGGTTCTTGCTGAACTCAACAAGAAGATGAAGACCGTTGACGTTCAGAGGGTAACGCTTGCCGACGTGAAGAAGAAAGCTCAGGAAATGCAGTCGAAACAGGCTGCCGCGCCGAAGGCCGAGAAGCCGAAGAAATAGCGGCTTTGGCGACGCAAATTGAGCGGCCGGCCGTTTAGCGCGCCGGCCGCTTTGTTTTTTGGAGAGCCCCGAAAGTCCGATGCCGGATCCGCGTTTCTTCATTTCGACAGGGCCGCTCGCGCTGGGCGAGGCGTTGCGCATTGCAGACGCGGCGATGCGTTCCAGTGTTGATCTGACGGCGCGGATATCGCGCGTGGCGAGCCTTGATGAAATCGACCTTGAAGACGCTGCGGTTTTTGCCGAGGACGCGCAAAAGGCCGCACTCCTGCGCGGCAGGCGCTTCGGTCTTTGCCTTGCGCCCGATGCAATCGCCAAGGCGGCCGATGGCGCGTTCGCGGCGACGGCATTCCCGCGCGCTGCTTTCGCCTCGCTTGCAGCCGCGCTGCACGAACCAAGGACTTTCATTGGCGACAATTCAAAACCCGCGATCATCGACGGCAGCGCTCGGATTCATTCTACGGCAATAATTGGCCCCGGTAGCGAGATTGGAGCAGACGCCGAGATTGGCGCTCATGTCGTCATCGGCCCCGGGGTTGTCATCGGCGCAGACGCGGTGGTTGCGGAAGGCGCATCGATCTGGTGCGCGCTGACCGGCGCGCGCGGTCGTATCGGACCGGGTTCGGCGATCGGTGGGCCGGGATTTGGATTCGCCGAAGGGCCGGGGGGTCCGAAGCGCGTTCCGCAGCTCGGACGCGTACTCATTGGCGACGATGTCGAAATCGGCGCCAATGTCTGCATCGATCGCGGCGCGCTTGGCGACACGATCATCGGGGATATGACCAAGATCGACAATCTGGTGCAGATCGGCCACAACGTCCGGCTCGGTCGAGCCTGTATCATGGCGGCGCAAACCGGCGTCGCGGGCAGCGCGATCCTTGGCGATCACGTGCAGTGCGGCGGGCAGGCCGGAATCGGCGACCATCTGACAATTGGCGATGGTGCGCGCATCGCCGGAAAAGCGGGCGTGATGAGCAATGTGCCGGCGGGCGAGACCTGGGGCGGCTACCCGGCGCGTCCGATCAGATCCTGGTTGCGTGATACCGCGAAAGCGCGAGCGGCGGAACCGACGAAGCGGATGACCGATCATGACGATTGAACCCGGCAAGAGCATCCTAGAACTCGACGAGTTGATGCAGATCCTGCCGCATCGCTTTCCGATGCTGATGATCGACCGCCTCATCGACATCAAGGCGGGCGACAGCGCGGTTGCGGTGAAGAACGTCACCTATAACGAGCAGTTTTTTCAGGGTCATTTTCCGCAAAAGCCAATCATGCCGGGCGTCCTAATGATTGAAGCGATGGCGCAGGCGGCGGCGGCGTTTACGTCTTATACGGAAAATCTCGATGCGGAGGGTAAAATCGTGCTTTTCATGGGGGTCGACAGAGCGCGATTCAGAAAGCCGGTCATTCCCGGCGACCAGTTGCTGATCAAGGTGCGGACCGTGCAGCGCCGGCCTCCTGTCTGGCGCTTTGAAGGAGAGGCGACCGTCAACGGCAAACTCGTTGCGGAAGCGACATTTGCGGCCATGCTGGCCCAGATCGCTTGAGGGGAGCGCATTAATCGCGATGCACATCGATCCGACCGCCATTGTCGAAGGCGACGCCGTTCTTGGCGCCGGCGTCAGAATTGGCCCTTATTGCCGCGTTTCGGCGAAAGCGACGCTCGGGGACGACGTTGACCTCAAATCTCATGTTGTCATTGACGGGCGAACCGACGTCGGCGCGCGCACGGTCGTTCATCCGTTCGCCGCGCTCGGCGGACCGCCCCAGCACCTCGGTTATCGAGGCGAGGACACAAGACTGCGCATCGGCGCCGACTGCGTTATCCGCGAACATGTAACGCTCAATCTTGGGACTGTCGCCGGGCGGGGCGAAACAACCGTCGGTGACCGTTGTTTCCTGATGACGGGATCACATGTAGCGCATGACTGCGTGATCGGCTCGAATGTGATTTTCGCCAACAATGCGACGCTTGGCGGCCATGTCGTCGTCGAGGACTTTGTTTTTCTCGGCGGGCTTTGCGCAATTCATCAGTTTTGCCGCGTCGGAGCATATGCTTTTATCGGCGGTTGCGCCGCCGTGCCGACGGATGTGATCCCCTACGCGTCGGCGACGGGCAATCATGCCCAGCTTTCCGGACTCAATATAGTCGGCATGAAGCGGCGCGGCATGTCGCGCTTGGCGATGCACAATCTCCGCGCGGCGTATCGGATGCTGTTCGCGCCCGATTCATCGTTTCAAGAGCGGCTGGATGCTGTCGCCTCCACCTATGCGCAAAGCGAAGAAGTGATGCGCATCGTTAATTTCATCCGGGAAGACACGCGGCGCCCGCTGATGGCGCCGCCGCGCCGTTTATGGACCGCTGGCGAAGACTTGGAATAATCGCGGGTGGCGGCGTCTTGCCGCGCCGCCTCGCGGAATCCGCAACCGGCGTTGCGGGGACGCCATTTGTCATCCGCCTCGCGGGCATGGCTGATGAGGACTTCTCCGCTTTCGCCAATGTCGAGTGCGGTCTCGCTGAATCGGGAAAAACAATCCGCAGCCTGAAGCAAGCGGGCTGCGACGCGGTCGTGCTCGCCGGAATGGTGAAGCGACCGGATTTTGCAAAACTGAAACCGGACTTGCGCGGCGCCGCGCTGCTGACGCGCGTCATTGCGGCCGCCGCGAGAGGCGATGGCGCGATGCTCAGCGTCCTTGTCGAGACACTCGAGGCGGAAGGGTTCCGTGTCATCGGCGCGGAAGACGTGCTGGCCGACCTTGCAGCGCCGGCGGGCGCGGTTGGCGCACTCTCGCCATCCGGGGAAAACTGGGCGGACATCCGCAAGGCGGCGGCGATCATTGCGGCGCTCGGTTCTTTCGATATCGGGCAGGCGGCCGTCGTCGCCTCGGGACACACCCTCGCGGTCGAAGCGGCGGAAGGAACGGACCTTCTGCTAGAGCGGTGCGCAAGATTGCCGGCGGCCGCGCGCGGCGGCGATAAACGCAACGGCGTCCTCGTGAAACGCCCGAAACCCGGACAGGAATTACGCGTCGATCTTCCGACAATCGGCATTGAAACCGTCAGGCGCGTTGACGAGGCGGGGCTTGCCGGCATCGCGGTCGAAGCGGGCGCGGCGCTGCTGATCGATCGTCAGGCGATTGCGCGCGAAGCGGATCAGCGCGGCATTTTTGTATTCGGCTTTCGACCAGCGGAGCTTCAGGCCCCGTGAGCGACGCGCCGCCCTCAATCATGCTGGTCGCGGTTGAGCCGTCGGCGGATCAGATCGGCGCCAGCCTTCTTCACGAGTTGAAAGCGATGTCGCCGGGTGCGCGCTTTTTCGGCTGCGGCGGGCCGCGGATGGAACGCGAAGGCCTGAAAAGCCTCTTTCCGATTGATCCCTTCGCAGTCATGGGCGCGACCGATGTCATTCGCGTGGCGCCACTTGCGATGAGGCGAGCGCTCGAACTTGCCGAAAAAGCGGCGTACGAAAAGATCGACATTGCCGTCTTCATCGACGGCTGGGCGTTCTCCCGCCTCGCGACGACTCGCCTGCGCAGACTGTCGCCATCGACAACGTCAATCAAGTTCGTCGCGCCGCAGGTGTGGGCGTCGCGGCCAGAGCGCGTCAAATTCGTCAAGCGGTATTTCGACGGCGTACTGACGCTGCTGCCGTTTGAGCCGCCGTATTTTGAACGCGTTGGTGTCTGCGCCGAATTTGTCGGCAATCCGAATTTTCAGGCGGCCTGGCATGAGCGGGGCAATGCGATGGCGTTCCGCGCTCGCCACCGCCTCGGCAATGCGCCGTTGCTTGCCGTCCTTCTTGGCAGCCGCAAGCGCGAGGTGAGGCGTCTCGCCGCGCCGTTTCGCGAGGCGGTTGAATTGCTCTCAAGGGAAATTCCGGGCTTGAGGTTGGTGTCGCCGGTTGCTGAAAGCGTCGCGCCGATAGTTCGAGAATGCCTGGCTGGCTGGCCGGGCGAACCGATCCTCGTTGACGCATCGGAAAAATACGATGCCATGGCCGCGGCCAATGCGGCGCTGACGGCGTCCGGCACCGCATCGACCGAGCTTGCAATCAACCGGACGCCGATGGTGGTGGCGTACAAGGTCGATGCGCTGACATGGCTGTGGGCGCAGCGGGTGAAGACGACGCCCTATGCCTCGATCATCAATGTCGCGGCCGACCGCTACGTAATTCCGGAATTCATTCAGTATGAATGTGAAGGCCCGCTCATCGCCGCCGCGCTCGAACCCTTGTTCAACGACCCCGCGACCTATGTCGAGCAGGCGGCGGCGTTTAATGTCATCTTGAAGGATCTTGGCGTCGATGGACCGTCGGCGGCAAAGCTCGCGGCGACGCGTGTGCTTGAATGGGCGCATTTTGGAAAAATGCGCGTCAAGGGGTTGACCCTTCGCGCCACCGCCCCTGCTCCTTGAGCGCGTCCGCGACTTCTTTCGGCATGTAATTTTCGTCGTGCTTGGCGAGGACTTCGCTGGCGATGACGCGCCCGTCGGGCCCGAGTTTTCCCTGTACGACAACGCCTTGACCCTCGCGAAAAAGATCGGGAAGAACGCCGCGAAATGAGACCGGCGTTGCCGAGATTTCGTCCCTGATGACAAAGGTCACCGCGGTTTCTTTCCCTTCCGCGAATCTGACGCTTCCGTTTTCAACAAGGCCGCCCAGTCGTATCGCGCCGTTCGGCGCCGCCGCGAGCCGTTGCAGATCGGACGGCGTATAGAAATAGGCGACCGTGCTGTTCAAGGCCGTCAGCACCAGCGCCGTGGCGAGCGCGGCGACTCCGGAAATCACACCGACAAAAAGCAGACGGCGGCGGCGCTTCGTCATGACATTGTCGCTTCGGACGGCGCGCGCGCCGCCCGTTCCAGCCGGACGATCCGCCGTTCGGCGAGTTCCGTCCGCATTGACACAAGTAGGAGCGCCCCGAATACCAGCGCATAGGCGAGCGCCATCACGAGAAGTGGCGCCAGCATCGACCCATGAATCGCCGGTCCGTCGCCGCGCAAGACGCTCGCCGGCTGATGCAGGCTGTTCCACCAGTCAACCGAAAATTTGATGATCGGAATGTTGATGAAGCCGACAAGGCAGGCGATCGCCGCGATGCGCGCCGCTTTCGCGCGGTCGTCGATCGCATTCCACAGCGCGATATAACCGAGATACATGAAGAACAGGATGAGGACCGAGGTGAGACGCGCGTCCCATGCCCACCAGGTTCCCCACATCGGCTTTCCCCAGAGGGATCCCGTCACCAGCGCCAGGAAAGTAAATGCCGCGCCGATCGGGGCCGCGGATTTCGCGGCGACGTCGGCAAGCGGATGTTTCCAGACGAAGCCGACGGCGGATGCGACGGCCATCATCGTATAGCCAAAAAGAGCCATCCATGCGGCGGGCACGTGCACATACATGATGCGCACGCTGTCGCCCTGCTGATAGTCGGGAGGCGAATTGACCAATGCAAAATAAAGTCCCGCGGCAAGGAGCGTTGCCGCGGCCGCCGCAACAACGGGCGTCGCCAGTCTGGCTAGATCGTCAAAGCGCTGCGGGTTGGCGAATTCGTACATCTGAGGTCAGTCGAGGTTGAACCGGATCGCCGCCGCCGCGGCAAGGGGCAGGGCGACGCAGGCAGCGAGGCTGACAGCGCCGAGAAGCATCAGCGCCGGCGCGAAAATGGGGTCGCCCGCGGCGCCCGCCTT
>JBGTLL010000210.1:0-4174 GCA_041744115.1 Parvularculaceae bacterium
GCCCTGGCCGACCGCCGGTCGAAACGGCGAAAGCAGCGCCTGTGGCGGACGCAGCGCCGCCGCCGGTAGCGCAGGGCCCGGCGTCCGCTGACCTCATCCGGCAGCACGAATTGGTCGAGCGGGTCCGCGAATACGATCCGAACGTCGACGAAAAACTCCTCAACCGCGCCTATGTTTTCTCGATGAAGGCCCATGGCGGCCAGACGCGGAAATCGGGCGATCCGTATTTCGTCCACCCGCTCGCCGTCGCGGCGATCCTCACCGATCTCAAAGCCGATCCCGCGACTGTCGCCACCGCGCTCCTGCACGATGTCGTTGAGGACACGGACGTCACGGTCCAGCAGATCAGCCGGCTGTTCGGCGAGGAAATCGCCGGTCTTGTCGATGGCGTCACCAAGCTTTCCAAGATTGAACTGAAATCGGAAGCTGCGAAACAGGCGGAAAACTTCAGGAAACTCGTCGTCGCGATGGCGGAAGACGTTCGCGTGCTGCTCGTCAAGCTCGCCGACCGCCTTCACAACATGCGCACGCTCCATCATGTAGAAGATCCGGAGAAACGTCGGCGCGTCGCCATGGAGACGATGGAGATTTACGCGCCGCTCGCCGGTCGCATCGGCGTCCAGCGCTTTCGCGACGAGTTAGAAGACATTGCGTTCCGCGAACTCAGTCCGCAGGCGTATGAAACGATCACCAACCGGCTGGAGGAACTCCAGCGAAACATTGTCGGCAGCGTCGTCCTGCTGGCGCAGGCGCTCCGCGCCAAGCTTGCCGCCGCCGGGATCAAGGCGGAAGTCCACAGCCGCGAAAAGCGCGCCTATTCAATCTGGCGCAAGATGGCGACCAAGAGCGTCTCCTTCGACGAACTTGCCGACATCTACGCCTTCCGCGTGATCGTCGAGACGCCGGAAGACTGTTACCGGGCGCTCGGCGTCATTCACACCAGCTGGCGGATGATCCCGTCGGAGTTCGACGACTACATTTCGGCGCAAAAGCCCAACAATTACCGGTCGATCCATACCGCGGTGATCGGCCCGCCGCGCGGCGACGGCGGGCGCCAGCGCATCGAGATCCAGATCCGCACCAGGGAAATGAACGAGACCGCCGAACGGGGCGTCGCCGCGCATTGGCAGTACAAGGACAAGGCGAGCGAAGGCGCCTCGGTCGAGATCGTCGCGCCCGGCCAGTATGACCCCTACGAGACGCCGCGCCGGCTGGTCGAAATGTTCCAGCATGGCGAAGACCCCGAAGAAGCGCTGCGCTACGCCAAGCTCGAGCTGTTTCAGGACCAGGTCTTCTGCTTCACGCCGAAGGGCCGCGTCATCGCGCTGCCGAAGGACGCCACTGCGCTCGATTTCGCCTACGCCGTTCACACCAATGTCGGCGACACCTGTATCGGCGTCAAAGTCAACGGCGTTTCAAAACCCTTGAGGACGCCCTTGAAGAACGGCGACGTCGTTCTGGTCCTGAGGTCCGAGAACGCCACCGTTCCGCCCGAATGGGAAACGATGGCGATCACCGGACGCGCGCGCTCGGCGATCCGCCGCCGCGTGAAGAAAATGCGGCGCGCCGAGCATATCGAGCTTGGCCGGACCATGTCGGAGAATGTGTTCACCGGCGCGCAGCTTGAACTGTCGCCGAAGGCGATCCGCGCGGCGCTCGCCAAACTCAAACTCAAATCGGTCGAGGACGTCTTCGCCAAGGTCGGCCGCGGCGCGCTTTCCGTCAGCGACCTCGTCGAGGCGGTCTATCCAGGCGTCAGCCGCGAATCGGAAGGCGAGATCCGCGCCGGCGGCATGTATCCGTTCCGTCCGCGCCTTGCGATCGAGGGCCTGCCGCCGCGCGTCACGGTGACGATGGGCCGTTGCTGTTCGCCCATTCCCGGCGAGCGGATCGTCGGCATCCGCACCGAGTCCGGCATCGTCATTCACGCCATCGATTGCGCCTCGCTGGAGCGCGAAGAGCCGTCGCAGGGACAGTGGATCGATCTCAAATGGCGCGACAAGGAAACGCTGATCGCCTACGCCAAGGTGGTCGTCACGGTCAGGAACGAAATCGGCGTCCTTTCCGAAATCGCCGGCATCATCGCGCGCTATAATGTGTCGATCGCCAACATTGCGCTCGATAACAAATCGCCGGAATTCGTCGAGCTTTATATCGACGTCGTGGTCCGCCACACCCGCCAGCTCGAGCAGATGCTGGCCGGCATCAGGGCGTCCGCTCATGTCCTCTCCGCCGAACGCAATGAAAGGCCGAAACATGAAGACCGCTGACGTGCTGCGCGAATTTGAGGAAGCGGGCGCGTTGCAGCGCGGGCATTTTGTCCTGTCGTCGGGCCTTCACAGCGACATCTATCTCAACAAATCGATCGTCTCGATGTACGCCGACCGGACCGAGCGTCTCTGCAAGGCGCTGGCGGAGAAGGCGCGCGCGAGCCTCGGGTCGAGGATCGACTACGTGATCTCGCCGGCGATGGGCGCGATCATTTACGGCTATGAGACGGCGCGCTGGCTGAAAGTCCCGTTCATGTTTGTCGAGCGCGTCGAGAAGGAATTTCAGTTGCGCCGAGGATTCTCGGTCCCGAGGCATGCGAAAGTCCTTGTCGTCGAGGATATCGTCTCGACCGGCATTTCCGCGCGGGAAGCGATCGCCGCGGTAAGGGAGGCCGGCGGCGACGTCGTGGCGCTCGCCTGTCTCATCGATCGCTCCGCTGGCGAGGCGGAAATCGGCGCGCCGGTGATTGCTCTCGCGGAACTGAAAGTTGAAGCTTGGCCCGCCGACAAATTGCCGGCGCATCTGGCAAACGTGCCGGCGGTCAAGCCCGGCAGCCGCGGAGTCAGCCAGTGAAACCCCTCCGCCTTGGCGTTAACATCGATCACGTCGCGACGATCAGGAACGCGCGCGGCGGCGATCATCCCGATCCCGTGCGCGCCGCGGAGCTTGCGATGAGCGCCGGCGCCGACGGCATCACCGCGCATTTGCGCGAGGACCGCCGCCACATCCGCGACGACGACATGCGCCGCCTCAAGGCGGAAATTCCGCTGCCCTTGAATTTCGAGATGGCGGCGACGGCGGAAATGCACAAATTCGTGTCGGAGATCCTGCCGCATGGCTGCTGCATCGTGCCGGAAAACCGCAATGAGCGGACAACTGAAGGCGGTCTCGATGTCGCGGGGCAGGAGACGTTCATCGCGCCCTTCGTGACGAGCCTTAACGAGATCGGCGTGCGGGTGTCGCTGTTTGTCGATCCCGACGAGCGGCAGATCGAGGCGGCGAGGCGCGTCGGCGCGCCGGTCGTTGAAATTCATGCCGGCGCTTATCACGAAGCCTGTGCATCAACCCGGCCCGACCGCATCGCGCGCGAACTCGGCCTTATCCGCAAAGCGGCGGCGTTCGCCGACAAACTCGGTCTTGAAGTCCACGCCGGCCACGGCCTCACTTTTCATAATGTGCAGCCCGTCGCCTCGATCCCTGAACTCGCCGAACTCAATATCGGTCACTTCCTGGTCGGCGAGGCGGTGTTCATGGGACTTGCCGAGAGCGTGAAAGAAATGAAGAAACTGATGCGGGATGCGAGAACCGGAGGACATTACTGATGATCACCATCATCGGCACGCCGGTATCGCCCTATGTGCGCAAGGTCCTCGCGGTTCTGACGCTTAAACAGATCCCGTTCGAAATCGATCCGATCACGCCGTTTTTTGGCGATGACGACTTCGCGAAGCTGTCGCCGCTGCGGCGGATTCCGGTATTCATCGACGGCGATGCGGTGCTGACGGATTCCTCCGTCATCGCGCAATATATCGACGAGACATGGCCGCAGCCTTCGCTGATGCCGCCGACCGCGAAGATGCGCGCTCACGCGCGCTGGCTTGAGGAATACGCCGATACGAGGATCGGCGATGTTTTCATCTGGAAGGGCTTCGGCGCGGTCGTCGTCGCACCGGCGGTGTTCGGGGCCGCACGCGATCTCGACGCGTTCACGAAATTGCTCGAGACAGAAGTTGTCGAAGTCATGGATTATCTCGAAAGCGTGACGCCCGCTGAAGGATTTCTCGCCGGGCCGTTCGGCCTTGCCGATATTTCCGTCGCCGTCATGTTCCGCAATATGAAGTATGCGCGATGGTCGCCGGACGCGGCCCGCTGGCCGAAGGCGGCCGGCTGGCTTGCGCGCGCC
>JBGTLL010000211.1:0-27134 GCA_041744115.1 Parvularculaceae bacterium
GCCGTCGCGCCGACGCCGGTCGCAAGCCCCGACGCCGCCCTCGCCAGAAAGTCCGTCTACGGATCGCTTCCAAGGATCGCCGACGACGGACGCCGGCCGTCCGATGTCTACGCAATGAGTTTTATCCCGAACGAGAATCCGAGCGTCGCCCTCATTGTCGGCGGCCTCGGGCTCAATCGCGCGCTCACCGAACGCGCAATCGACGACCTGCCGCCGCAGGTGACGCTCGCCTTTGCGCCTTACGCCAGGGACCTTCCCTATTGGGCAAAGCGCGCGAGAGAGGCCGGTCACGAAATCATGATTGAAATTCCGATGGAAAACGGCGGCAGCGGCGATGAACAGGCGCTCGGCCCGGCCGCGCTTCTGACGACGCGCAGCGCCGAAGAAAACGCACGCCGTCTCGATTGGGTGCTGTCCCGCTTTGAAGGCTATTTCGGCGTCACCAATTATCTTGGCGCGAAATTCTCCGGCGACCGCGAGGCGATGGGAGACCTGCTCGTACGCGTCGAGGCCGCGGGCCTCGCCTATATCGACGACACCGGCTCGCTGCGGCGCAAGGGAGAGTCAGGCGCATTCGCCAGCGTCAACCGGCTGATCGACCCCGGTTACAGCACGAACAATGGACACACGAAGCGCGATCTTCTGTCGCTCGAAAAAGTCGCGGCGCGCGAAGGCGACGCGCTCGGCAAGACCTATGTCTATGACGCGACGCTTGACGATGTCGCGGCATGGTCTTCCACTCTCGAAACACGCGGGCTGACGCTGGCGCCTGCGTCAGCCGTGCTGGCCTTGCGCGCGAATGATCGATAAAGAGCGGCGACGCCTCCCCTTCGCCGACGAGCGCCATGACCATCGAAGACCTGCTGGACCAGTATCGGCCGAATGTCGGCGTCGTCCTGTTCAACCGGCGCGGGAGGGTGTTTTATGGCCGGCGCGTCGGCGATTTTGCCGATTTCGGCGAGGAGAAGGACGCCTTTCGCTGGCAGTTTCCGCAAGGCGGCGTCGATGACCGCGAAGACATCGTCAAGGCGGCTTTTCGCGAACTGAAAGAAGAGACCGGCGTTGCGACAGCGCGGCTTCTCGCGCTGACCCCTGGCTGGATCGCCTATGATTTTCCGAAGGGATACAAGAAGAAAAACTGGCGGGGCCAGCGGCAAAAATGGGCGGCGATGCTGTTTGAAGGCGAGGATTCGGAAATTGATCTTGAAGCGGACGATGATCAGGAATTCGACGCCTGGCGCTGGGGCGATCTTGAAGACGCGCCGTCGCTGATCGTGCCGTTCAAGCGCAAGGTCTATGAAGAGCTCGTGCTCGCTTTTGCGCCGCTGCGGAATTTCCTGCGCGAAGGCGCCTGAAAAAGCGGGCCGGGGTCGCCGGCCCGCGATTTTTCGCTTACGCCTTGATGTCAACCGACTGCAATTCGCCGCGGCGGATGCGGCATTCGCCGGTCGCCTTGGCGCCGTCGGGATAGCTCACACTGACGGTGACGCGCAGCAATGCGCCGTCACGCGCCTTGAGGAGCTTTGTTGTCGCGCCGTCGAGAGAGCGGCCGGTCTGCGCGGCGATCGCATCGGCGCAAACCGCCTTCGCGCCGTTGAAGTCGGCCGCAAACGCGGGGCTCGCGGCGAGGGCGAAAACGAACGCTGTCATGGCTGTTCTGGTCATTTTTTTCTCCATATTGGGTTGGCTACGCCCGGTACGGGGGGGGCAGTTCAGCGGCGAGCGCCCGGGCGACGCTCGGCCGTTTTCCAATCGGTTCGAAATCGACCGTTTTTTTCGCCGGATCGACCTGCCTGTATCGCACTCGGTCCCGGTTTCAGTCAGGATGATGCGCGTCGCCATCGAACAGGGCAGCGGCGAGAAGAAGAGTTGCATCGGCGGCTCTCACCAACGGTTGATTTTTGTACCATACGGTATAGAACTCATGCCGTCAATTATTTTGTGCAGAATGGTACAAAAAGAAAAATTAAAGCGTGGCCGTCCGCGCGCCTACGACCCGGAAGCGGCGCTCGACAGCGTGCTCGAAGTGTTCTGGCGCGCCGGCTATTCGGCGTCATCGCTCGACGACATCTGTGAAGCGACCGGCATGAACCGGCCGAGCGTCTACGCGGCGTTTGGCGACAAGCGGGCGCTCTATCTGCGGGCGATCGAGCGTTACCGCGAGATTTCCCGCGGACACATGCGCGATGCGCTTGGCGATGAGGCGCCGCTGCGACAGGTGCTCCTCGATGTCTACAGCCGTGCTCTCGACCTGTATTATTCGGGGCATGACACGCCGCTCGGCTGCTTCATGGTTGGCGCCGTGATCGGCGAAGCCGTGGGCGACCCGGAAATTCGCGACTCCCTCGCCGACGGCCTCAGGCAGTTCGACGACGCCTTCACGCGCCGCATTGTCGCTGCGCAGGAAAAAGGCGACATCGCCGGAACCGGAGACCCGGCAATGCTTGGCAAGCTCGCCTCGGCGACGCTCTATTATCTCGCGGCGCGCTCGCGCGCCGGCGAAGAGCGCGCCGTTCTTGAAACGTTTGCCGCCGGCACGGTCGATCTCATCTGCCGCCCATGACGCCGATCGATCTTGAAAGCCGCGTGCTCTACCGCGATGGTCTGATGCTCGTCATCGACAAGCCCGCCGGCTTGCCGGTTCACGCAAAGCCGGGCGCGAAAAAAGGCGAAGGCGGCGAGAGCCTTGAAGATCATTTTGATCAGCTCCGCTTCGGCCTGCCGCGATCGCCGTCGCTCGCGCACCGGCTCGACCGCGACACCACCGGCTGCCTTATCCTCGGCCGCCATCCGAAAGCGCTGAGAAAACTTCACAAGCTCTTTTTCGAAGGCGCGATCGACAAGACCTATTGGGCGATCTGTCGCGGGGTTCCGGAAAAGCTCTCGGGAACGATCAGTGCGCCCCTGAAAAAAGGAACGGAAAAGGCCGGCTGGCGGATGGCGATTGCGGATGAAAACGATGAAGCGGGGCTTGCCGCGGTCACCACCTATCGCACGCTGAAAACGGCGGACGGGATGTCCTTCATCGAAGCCAAACCGAAAACCGGGCGCACACATCAGATCCGCGTCCATCTGGCGTCGATCGGCGCGCCGGTCATTGGCGACCCGCTCTATGGCGTTCTTTCCGCCGAGGATCGCGCGCGTCCGACCATGCTGCATGCGCGGCGCGTCATCATTCCGATCGCAAAAAACAAGGACCCGGTCGTCGTCGAGGCGCCGCCGCCCGAGTGGTTGGAAGAGATGATCCGGCGAATGACAGAAGTGAGTAGGCAAAGCAGCAGTCAGCCGAACCTGCCTGCCGCCCACTGACTAAACGGCCGCCTGAAACTCTTTCATTCGGGTGAGCGTCGCCTCGGCGGCCATCCGCGTATCGGGCGACGCATCGGCGTCGGCGAGATCCTGTTCGGCATGCCGGATCCGCTCGGCGATCATGTCGCGCGAGAGATCGGCGACGGGGATTGCTTCTTCCGCAAGGATGGTGAGGCCAAGGGGCGTCACTTCCGCAAAGCCGCCAAAGACGAAGATGCGGCGTTCATGGCCGTCTTTCCTCACCTTGACGACGCCGGGGCTGAGCACAGTCATCAGCGGCGCGTGATTTGGCAGGACGCCAAAAATCCCTTCGACGCCCGGCGCCTCGACCATATCGACATCTTCGGAGATGAGCTCTCGCTCGGGCGAGACGAGGGTGAAGTGGAGTTTATTGGCCATTTTTTCCAGTAGCGAAAGGCGAATGGCGAATAGCGAATTGAAACTCGCAAGCGCCCGATCCCAATTCGCTACTCCCTATTCGCTATTCGCTCGATCACGCCGCTTCCGCCGCCAGCCGCTGCGCTTTTTCAATTGCTTCCTCGATCGTGCCGACCATGTAGAAGGCGGCCTCCGGCAAATGATCGTAATCGCCGGCGACGAGGCCCTTGAACGAACGCACCGTGTCGGCGACCGGCACCTGCACGCCGGGAAAGCCGGTGAAAACCTGCGCCACGTCGAAGGGCTGCGACAGGAAGCGTTCGATCTTCCGCGCGCGGGCGACGACCAGTTTGTCCTCTTCCGACAGCTCGTCCATGCCGAGGATGGCGATGATGTCCTGCAGCGCCTTGTAGCGCTGAAGGACGACCTGCACGCTGCGCGCGACATTATAATGCTCTTCGCCGACGATGCGCGGGTCGAGAATGCGCGAGGTCGAGTCGAGCGGATCGACAGCCGGATAAATGCCCTTCTCGGCGATCGAGCGGTTCAAGGTTGTCGTCGCGTCGAGGTGCGAGAACGAGGTCGCCGGCGCGGGGTCGGTCAGATCGTCGGCGGGAACGTAGATCGCCTGCACCGAAGTGATCGAGCCTTTGGTCGTCGTCGTGATGCGCTCCTGCAGCTGGCCCATTTCGGTTGCGAGCGTCGGCTGATAGCCGACCGCCGACGGAATGCGCCCGAGCAGCGCCGAGACTTCCGACCCGGCCTGCGTGAAGCGGAAGATGTTATCGACGAAAAAGAGCACGTCCTGGCCCTGATCGCGGAAATGTTCGGCGACGGTCAAACCGGCAAGGCCGACCCGGGCTCTGGCGCCCGGCGGCTCGTTCATCTGGCCGAAAATGAGGGCGCATTTTGAACCCGCGGCCGATCCCGCTTCGCGCGGATCCTTGTTGACGCCGGATTCGATCATCTCGTGATAGAGGTCGTTGCCTTCGCGCGTCCGCTCGCCGACGCCGGCGAACACCGAATAGCCGCCATGCACTTTCGCGATGTTGTTGATGAGTTCCTGAATGAGCACGGTCTTGCCGACGCCGGCGCCCCCAAAAAGACCGATCTTGCCGCCCTTGGCGTAAGGGCAAAGAAGATCGACAACCTTGATGCCGGTGACGAGAATTTCCGATTCCGTCGACTGATCGGTGAAGGGCGGCGCTTCCTGATGGATGGCGCGGCGCGTCTTGTGCTCGATCGGACCGGCTTCATCGACCGCCTCGCCGATGACGTTCATGATCCGCCCGAGCGTGCCGTCGCCGACCGGAACCGAGATCGCGGCGCCGGTGTCGGTGACTTTCTGGCCGCGCACGAGCCCTTCCGACGAATCCATCGCGATCGTCCTGACGGTGTTTTGCCCGAGGTGCTGCGCCACTTCGAGGACAAGGCGGTTGTCGCCATTCATCGTTTCCAGCGCGTTCAAAATGGCCGGCAGGTGCTCGTCGAACACGACGTCGACGACGGCGCCAATGACCTGGCTGATGCGACCTTCTTTAACTTTCATTAGAAATTCCTCGAATGTGTGATTCTACCCGCGCGCAGGAGGGCTTCATCGCGATCTCTCCTGCATTCCTCCGCAATAATCGCCAACGCCTCTTCGATTATGGTGCGGCCGTTCTCGTCCGCTTGATCGAGGAGGTTTTGGTACACTTCGTCGGTCAGTTCGATCTTCATCTCTTTCATAGCCGCCCACCTATCGGATCAGTTCGATGCGCACCGGATACGGAAACTTTGTTTCCGCCCACGCGCGATCGCCGGTCAGGGCGGGCGCCTTCCGTTCATACGCGTGCGCCAGGCAATAGCCGTCGCCGAGCGAAATGCGGGAACGTCCTCGTGGAGGCTTGGACGCCATGAAGGCCGCTGAGAGGCGCGCGGTTTCGATCGTGGGTTCAACAGTTCGGACGCCGGCCAGTCTCAGCGAGTCCTCAATTTCTTCCGGCGACGCCGCGATTTCGCGGCGTCGCGCGACGTCGAAGACTTCCGTCAGGTTCACGATCGAGATCATCGCCCCCGCGAGCCGCCGGTCCAGGGCGATCGCACCGGGTTCATCGAGAAGCGAGGCCATGACGGCGGACGTGTCGAGCATCATTTCGCGGTCTTTTTGGTTTTTTTCTTCCGCCCGAGATCGGTATCGATCCGCGCCCGCTTCGCATCGCTCGCCGCGATTTCGTCGTCGCGGAACTGTCTCACCATTTCCATCGCGCTCGGCGCATCCGGAGGCAGCGACTTCTTGATCTTCGCCCGCAGCGCATGGAGGGGCCGAAGGTCAGGCTTCTCTTTCTTCGGGCCGAAGCGCTCCGCGATCACCTCGCGCATCACTTCTTCGACGCTTTTGCCTGCCTTGGCCGCGTGGACGCGAAGCCCTTCGTGGGCTTCCTCGTCGACCTGTCGGATGGTGAGCGTCTTCATCGTCGCATCCTAAAAAACGACAGCAATGCTGTCAACGCTAGCATCATAACGCCTCCGCGCCGGAGATGATTTCAATCAGTTCCTTGGTGATCTGGGCCTGGCGGGCGCGGTTATATTGCAGCGTGAGCCTGTCGATCATGTCGCCGGCGTTGCGCGTCGCATTGTCCATCGCCGACATCGACGCCGCCTGTTCGGAGGCGACGTTTTCGAGGAGCGCGCGGAAGACCTGTACGGCGACATAGCGCGGCAACAGCGCTTTCAGAATGCCTTCTTCCTCCGGCTCGTATTCGTAGACGGCGCCTTTCAAATCCGGCGGCGTCACGCCCGCCGGCGCGGTCGCCGGGATGATCTGCTGCGCGGTCGGGATCTGGCTGACGACCGATTTGAACTTGCCGTAGAATAGCGTCGCGACGTCGAATTCGCCGGCCTCGAACATGGCGAGGACTTTCGCGGCGATCTCCCGCGCTTGCGCAAAACCGATGCCGCGGATTTGGGTGAAGTCCGTCTTCCAGACGATAAGATCGCCGTAAAGCCGCTTCAGCTGGTCATTGCCTTTGCGGCCGACGGTGACGATCTTGACCGTCTTTCCTTCGCCCCGAAGTTTGACGATCCGCTCGCGGGCAAGGCGGACGATCGAGGAATTGAAGGCGCCGCAAAGACCCTTGTCCGCCGTCGCCACAATCAGAAGGTGCGTCTGGTCCGAACCCGTCCCCCGCAGCAGGGTCGGCGCGTTCGGATTGTCCTTCGACGACGCCGCGAGGTTGGCGAGAACGCTCTCCATCCGCTCCGTGTACGGACGAGCGGCCTTCGCCGCCTCTTCGGCGCGGCGCAGCTTCGCCGCCGCGACCATTTGCTTGGCCTTGGTGATCTTCTTCGTCGACTTGACCGACGCGATCCGGTTTTTGAGGGCTTTGAGGGAGGGCATAACTTTTCAAGTTTCAAACCCGACATACAATAGACGATTTGTCGGCTGATGAAAGAAAATGACCTCGCCGCCGGTGATGTGCGGCTCATCGACGCTTAGGTCATGTGCGCGGTTCAACTCCAACTGATGTACGAAAAATGCCGTCGTTTGCTCATTAGGCGCCGCGCCTGCTCCAAAACATCGTCTAATTTGCCCGGTCGCCGCAAATAAATCGCGGGCTTGTGTCATGATGACATCTTTCTCAGGCCCGCGCACCCACGCGGGCGCAGTCCTAGGTTCAGGCAAGAAATTTTCCAATTGCAGACAATGATATTCAATGTAGTCGCCAAGCGATACGGCGCTTCGATAACTATGAATGACTTTATATTCCTGATCGATTTCAAGTCCGCCCCAATTCAGAACAAACCGAACATCATTGCGCAGTGCTGGCGCGGTGTCGTCCCGCAAACGAAATTCATTGGTGAAGATAGCGACCGCTGCAAGCGCGCTTGCTGACAACAGGGTAAGCGCGCCAATCAGTTGAACCAAAATTTGCAGCGTCCGCATTTAGGCCGCCTCGACGAACGTCGGGATCGCCACAACCGACGCAATCTGTTTCTTGAGAGATTCAAAGGAGGGCATTGAGCAAACGCCTTACGCAAACTTCTTCACAAACGCATCGAGCACCGCCGCAAGCTTGTCTTCGTCCGCCTTTTCAAGCTTGCCCGTCTCGCGGATGGTTTTCAAAAGCCCGCCGTGTTCGCCATGAAGGTGCCGCAAAAATTCCTTCTCGAAATCCTGCACCCGCGTTTTCGGCATCTTGTCGAGATAGCCGCGGACGCCCGCGAAAATCACGCAGACCTGTTCCTCGACCTGCAGCGGCGAGAATTGCGGCTGCTTCATCAGTTCGGTGAGGCGGTCGCCGCGGTTCAAAATCCGCTGCGTCGTCGCGTCGAGGTCGGCGCCGAACTGCGCGAAGGCGGCAAGTTCGCGATACTGGGCAAGCTCGCCTTTGATCTTGCCGGCGACCTGTTTCATCGCCTTGATCTGCGCCGAGGAGCCGACACGGCTGACCGAAAGGCCGACATTCACCGCGGGGCGGATGCCCTGATAGAAAAGGTCGGTTTCAAGGAAAATCTGGCCGTCGGTGATCGAAATGACGTTGGTCGGAATATAGGCCGAGACATCGTTCGCCTGCGTCTCGATGATCGGCAGCGCCGTCAGCGATCCGGCGCCATGCGCTTCGTTGAGTTTTGCCGCGCGTTCGAGCAGCCGCGAATGCAGATAGAAAACGTCGCCCGGATAGGCTTCGCGGCCCGGCGGCCGGCGGAGCAGCAGCGACATCTGGCGATAGGCGACGGCCTGTTTTGAAAGGTCGTCATAGATGATGAGCGCGTGCATGCCGTTGTCGCGGAAATATTCCGCCATCGCGCAGCCGGCGAACGGCGCGAGGAACTGCAAGGGCGCCGGTTCCGACGCGGTCGCGGCGACGACAATCGTGTAGTCTAGGGCGCCATTGTCTTCGAGCGTTTTCACGATCTGCGCCACGGTCGAGCGCTTCTGGCCGATCGCGACATAGACGCAATAAAGCTTCTTCTTCTCGTCGCCGGAGACGTTGATCGCCTTCTGGTTCAAAATCGTGTCGATGCAGATCGCGGTCTTGCCGGTCTGGCGGTCGCCGATGACGAGTTCCCGCTGGCCGCGGCCGATCGGGATCATCGCGTCGATCGCCTTGATGCCGGTCTGCACCGGTTCGTGCACGGATTTTCGCGGCAAAATGCCCGGCGCCTTGACGTCGACAACACGGCGCTCGGTCGCTTCGATCGGCCCCTTGCCGTCGATCGGATTGCCAAGAGGATCGACGACGCGCCCCAAAAGCCCTTTGCCGACGGGAACATCGACGATCGACTTCGTCCGCTTGACGGTGTCGCCTTCCTTGATGTTGCGGTCTTCGCCGAAAATCACGACGCCGACATTGTCGCTTTCAAGGTTCAGGGCCATGCCTTTGACGCCGTCGGCGAACTCGACCATTTCGCCGGCCTGCACATTGTCGAGGCCGTAGACGCGCGCGATGCCGTCGCCGACGGACAGGACCTGGCCGATCTCCGAGACTTCGGCGTCCTTGCCGAAATCCTTGATCTGCTGTTTCAGAATGCTCGAAATTTCAGCCGCATTGAGCTCCATGTCTTCAAGCCTCTTTCATCACGGATTTCAGTCGATTGAGTTTGTTGCGCAGCGACGAGTCGATCATCGTCGACCCGACTTTCACGATCAGCCCGCCGAGCAGATCGGCATCGACCCGGACCGAAAGGTTGACCGCCTTGCCGACGATGCGTTCGATCTCGCCGCGCAGGCGCTTCGTCTGATCGTCATTCAGCGGCGCCGCGGCGATCGCTTCGGCGCTGACTTCGCCGCGGTGATCGGCGACCATTTTGCGGAACGCCGTCATCATGCCATCGAGCGCAAACAGCCGGCGGTTTTTCGCGACGACGCCGAGAAAGTTCCGGGTCACCGCCGAAACGCGCGCCTTGTCTGCAATCGCGGCGACCGCGCGCGCCTTGTCCTCGGCGTCGTAGACGGGACTTGAAAGAAGCACGCGAAAATCGGCGGAGACCGCCATCGCCCTTGAAAGCGAGTTCAGATCGGCTTCGACCTTTTCAATCGCGTCCTGCTCAAGGGCCAGATCAAACAGCGCTTCGGCGTAGCGAAGCGCGGCGCCGGAAACGATCGGCGATCGGGCGTTTTCCGAAGACATGAGGGGGTAAAAGCTCCGTCCGGCCCGGCGTCGATCGGGCACCTAATTCATTGAATTTGCAGCGAATTTCCGAGCAATGTCTGCGCGCGCAAACCGCCCTTCGACGCGATGCCGGCGGGGATAGCATGGGCCTCGCGGCGGCGCAACAATTGACGCTGCGGCGGATTGGCGAAACTCGGTCCCAAAAAAACGACCGAGGCAAATGGCGCGTGGCGCGATGTTCGACTACCATAAGCGCGCCGCTTTGGCGTAGCGGCTGATCAACCAGATGAGGGGGGCCTCCTTGTGAAGAGAAAATTGCTTGCCGCCTTGGCGGCGTCCGCGTTGGTTGCCGCATCGCCTGGCGCGGCTTCGGCGCAGGGCGATCCTGCTGTCTACGGCGCACTGCCGGCGGTCTCGGAAGTGCAGATTTCGCCTGACGGATCGACCGTGGCCATGCTGCGATCGGTCGACGACACGATGTCGGTCGTCTTCTACGACCTCGCCAACCCCAATGCGAAGCCGGCCGGCATCCAGGTCGGCGGCGGCAAGGCGCGCGACATCGTGTGGGCCGACAACGACCACGTGCTCGTGCTCGCTTCACAGACGGGCCGCATGCAGGTGACGACCGGCCTTGAAACCATCGAATTCTTCCGCTGGTTCTCGGTGTCGAAGTCACGGATGAAACCGGTCGTCCTCTTCGGGAATGAAGGGAATTATTATCTCCCCGACGCGGGCGCGCTGGTTTCAACGCTGCCGAATGACGACAAGCGTGCGCTCATCGCGCGCGGCACGGTGAACACGACCGGGGGACTTCCATCAGACACCCGACTTGGCGGCGACCCCTCCGGCTTTTCCTACGACATATTCCGCGTCGATCTGGATAGCGGCGACACCGATCGCGCCGAGGGCGGCCGTCCCGATACGTATGAGTGGCTCGCCTCGGCCTTAGGCGAAGTGGTGGCGCGCGTCGACTACAACGACTCGCAGAAGGCGAGCGTCCTTTTCGTGCGTCCGCCAGGAGGCTCCACCCTCCGCGAAGTGAAATCTTTCCCCGAGAATATCGGCGACGCCGCAGGCATAAGCTTCTACGGACCGACGCCGGATGGAACAGCGTTGATCGCTTCGATTCGCGGCCAGCGCGACAAACGTTCGGTCGTTGCGATCGATTCCGGTTCTGGTGCGGTGACGAAGACGATATTTTCAAACGCGGACTATGATTTGGACGACGTCATCTACGACTACGCGAAAGCGACGGCGACCGCTGCGCTCTACATCGACGACCTTCCCCGAGCTGTCCATTTCGACCCTGCCGACCAGAAAACGCAAGATTCGCTCGGCAAGGCGCTCCCCGGCGCGGCGCCGATGATTGTTTCGAAATCGGCGGATGGCATGAAGATGATCGTCCGCGCGATCTACGCCGATCACCCGGACCAGTTCTTTCTGTTCGACCGTGCGGCCAAGTCGATGACCATGATCGCGACTGCGTATCCGGCGCTCGACGGCAAAACGATCGCGAAAAAGGAAAAGTTCGATTATAAAAGCGACGACGGACTGACAATCCACGGCTATCTGACCGCCGCGCCCGGCGCGGACAGATCGAACATGCCGCTGATCGTTCTTCCGCATGGCGGCCCGGCCGGCCGAGACGACATGGCGTTCGACTGGTGGTCCTTCTTTTACGCCGCCAACGGATACCTTGTGTATCAGCCAAATTTTCGCGGCTCGGACGGCTATGGCGGCGATTTTCTCAGCGCCGGGTTCGGCGAATGGGGCCGCAAGATGCAGGACGACATCACCCAGGGCGTCAACAAGCTGATCGCTGACGGCGCGGTCGATCCGGAGCGCATCTGCATAGTTGGCGCGAGCTATGGCGGCTATGCCGCGCTTGCTGGCGCGACATTGACGCCTGATCTTTACGCCTGCGCGGTCAGCGTCAACGGCGTCTCCGATCTCGCCGCGATGATCGGCCGCTCCGCCAAGAGAAGCGACCTCGCCGAGGATTATTGGGACGTGCGGCTCGGCAGCCGGTTTCGCGACGCCGACGCGCTCGCGGCAGTCAGTCCCTCGAAAATCGCCGCCCGCGCCGGGGCGCCGATTCTGCTCATTCACGGCCGCGACGATACGGTCGTTCCGTTCAGCCACGCCATCAGGATGCAGGATGCTTTGAAAGCGGCGGGCAAGCCAGTCGAGCTTGTCGAATTGAACGGCGAAGACCACTGGCTGTCGCGGTCGCCGTCACGAAAAGCGACCCTTTCCAAATCGCTCGAATTCATCAATCGGCACATTGGAGAGACTGCGGGAGTTGGGGTCGGGGCCGGGGGTTGGTAACAGCCAAGACAGGGGATAGTTCCGTAGAGCAGAGAATTTTTTTTGAATTCGTCTTCAAAAGTTCGTGACTCCATAACAATTCTGTAAGAGGTTAATCGCGGGCGGGCGCCATTTGTAAGTCGGGCGGACCAAGTTGCGTAAATCAGGGTTGGGTGTCCCGGCGCGTGTATTGCGCGCCGGAAAGGGCGTATCTTTGACTTCATTTCTCGCTACGGTTGCTGCCTGCAGCGTCGGCGGCGGGCCTTCTTCTCCACCAACAGGCGGTGGCGCCCCGATTGGCGCTACACTCGTCAGTTGTGCCTCGCCCAGCAGCGACATCGTCACGGCGGACGCTCATCACGCGACCGATCTCGCGGCGCTGAATGCGCTGGCGCCCCCTTCAGACGGAGCAAGGCCAAGCCGCTCAGGAGCCTGGTCAGATCCGGGAACCTGGGGCGGGTCGGTTCCCAACGGCGGGGCCGTCGTCATTCCAAAAGGAATCGGCGTCATTATCGATTCCCAGCTTGGCCAAGCTTACACGAGCGTCAGGATCGACGGGTGTCTTGAATTTGCCCGCACCGTCAACACCCGCCTGCGCACCGATCTTCTCTTTGTCGCCGCCGGCGGAGAAATCTGGGTCGGCTCGCCGTCACAGCCGATCGCCGCGTCGGTCACCGCCGAAGTGACGTTCCCCGCCAGCGGTCCGATCGACATCGCCAAGGACAAGAATCTTCTCGGCAAGGGATTCGTGGCGGTCTCCAAAACGAACGTCGTCGGCGCCTCAAAGACGACGCGGCGCAAGGTTTCAACGGCGCCGCTCAAAGGCGCGACGACAATCGCGCTGGAAGCCGCGCCGAGCGGATGGGCGGTCGGCGACCGCGTGGTGCTCACCGGAACGCGGTGGGTGAAGTTCTTCGACGTCAACGGGATCAGGCGCGCGAAGGACGCGCAGGACGAGGAGTTGACGATCACCGCGATCAATGGCGCCTCGGTCACGGTGTCGCCGGCGCTCAAATTCGACCATGACGGTCCGCGCGCCAATCTCCTGCCCTATCTGGTGAATTTCTCCCGAAATGTACGGTTTGCGACGGAGAATGCTTCGACTGTCAAGGTTTCAGAGCGCGCGCACGCGATGTTCATGTCGCCGCAGACCGTCATTCACGGCGCCGAATTCAACCAAATGGGGCGTACGGACAAATCGAGACGGGCGATCGCGATTTCTGCGATGACGACGCTGAAACCCGACCTCAATGTCAAAGGCCGCTATCCCCTGCATTTGCACAAGACCGGCGGGGCGGGATGCGATCGCGCGGCCGACGTGCAAAATGTCGCCATCTGGGGGTCGCCTGGATGGGGCGTCGCCCAGCATTCAGGCTCCGCATTGCTCGCCGACAACGCTGTCTACAACGCTTTTGGCGCCGGTTTCGTCGCCGAAAGCGGCGACGAAACCGGCGCCTGGGTCTCGAATATCGCCATCAGATCGGAAGGCGTCGCGGAGATCGTCAAGGATGCCGCTTCCATCGCGGCGCTCGATCTTGGCCGCACCGGCGATGGCTATTGGCTGCAGGGACGCCTGCTTCATCTCCACAACAATGTCGCGGCCGGCATGGGCGGCGGAATCGGCTTCGTTTACATGCATCGGGGCACCGACATCGTCAATGCTAATCCGATCAGCAGCGACATGGTTCTTCAGCCGGCCGCATTCCGCTACGCCGATCAGAAAATCGAAACGCCGAACATTCAGCAATTCACCGACAACGAAACATTCGCTTCAGCGACCGGATTTCACGTCGTCAAGTACGGCCCGCGCCAGGCGCACGGCGTTCGCACCGTCCTCGACGGATTCACCGCATGGGAAGTCGGGTCAGGCGTCGAGTTGACTTATGTTTCCCATTATACCGTGCGCGACGCCCTCATCATCGGAGCCCGCAATCGCCCCTCAAGCGTCGGCGTTGAATTCGGCACGAACACCTATGACCTTGCAGTCGCCAATTCCCGGATCGAGGATTTCGATAACGGAATCGTCTTCGCGCATGACTGGACAACGGTTTTTGCCCCGTCGGCCTCCTATATCGCCGCCAACATCGGCTTTCAGAACATTCGCAATTCGACCTACTTCAAGGCTGACGCGACCGACGTGATCATTCACGGCCCGGCGCCGAAGGTCAAACCGTCGCTCGCCTTCAGCTGGGGCGCGAATCTTCCGGTTTGGCGGGCGCCCTTGGCCGCCGGAACGTTGAAAATAACCGGCGTCCTGACCGATTCCGCGGGAACCGGTCCGTATCCGGTCGCAACAGACGAATTCATTCTCAAGAAAATCAATATGGAGTCGCTGCTTGAGACCGACGGCTATTATTCGCTGGCGGACGGGCGTCGCGTCGCCGTCGCGCCCGAGCACTTCACCGACCGCGTAACCGGAGAAATCGACCTGACATCGTTGTTGATCGAAATCGATCCGGGGAATTCCCTCGCCAAGTACCGCAATCGCGGCCTTCTCGATTTGGGGGCGCCGGCCCCAAAGGCGGTCGATGACACCGCGGTCGTGTCGCGTGATGGGTCAATCGCCATCGATGCGCTCGCCAACGATCAGGCTTCAGGCGGGGCGCTGTCAATCGTCGGGCTGACGACGCCGCGACAAGGGGCCGCGAAGATTGATGCGAACGGGCGCATTAATTATGCGCCGTATCCTGGCTTCCGGGGATCCGACGCCTTTACGTACTTTGTGCGCTCAAGTCAGGGGCGGTTCTCCAAAGCGAGGGTCCGCATCACCGTTCAATAGCCGTCGGTCGAATCGCGCCTGGCGCGGTCCGGATTTTTGATCCGGTGTCTGCAATTGACCGAATGCCGGGCGCGATTGCCTCGCCACGCAGGCTACTTCGCGACAAGCAAAGCCGCCGCCCTCAATCAATCGTCCGCAAGATCCCTGCCAGTCGCGCTGGTCTCCGGGCCGTACACAGCGAAATCCGAAGTTATTCTCTATACGGACTATCTGTTTTGTAAGAAACGTCAGGCAACGCATTACGATTGTGTGATTTTACGAATGGTAATGTCGGACAGCCGTGATCCCCTCTTAAGGAGTGCCCCACCAATAAGCATGGAGGGTAGTACGTGCATTTTCATCCTGTGGGGGGATGTTCAAAACTCATCGCAGTCGCCGGTCTCGCCTTAACACTCTGTTTTCAAGCCACATCCGCAAGCGCTGCCGCGGGTCCCGTTGCCTGCGCCGGCTCTCGATCGCCGGTCACGCCGCTCGGTTCGCATCACCTCTCAGGGTTGAGCAAGCTCGATAAAATCGCGCCCGCGGGAACGGGCGTCAAGGCCGTGCGGTCCGGCGCGTGGTCCGACAACACGACCTGGGGCGGAAAAACCCCGACCGGACGCGTCGTCATTCCTTTGGGCGTCAGCGTCGTTTTCGATCTCGCTGACAGTCCGATTTTGAAATCCGTCCGCGTCGAAGGTTGCCTTGAGCTTTCGAACCGCGTCAGCAGCCGCCTGAATACCGAATTTCTTTATGTGGCGCCGAAGGGCGAGCTTCTTGCGGGTTCGGCGAATGCGCCCGTGCCGGCTTCCGTCGTCGCTGAAATCGTATTCTCCGATCTCGGCGCAATCGATGTCAAAGTCGATCCGACGCTTGTCGGCAAGGGCCTGGTCGCGGCTTCGCGCGTGCGGCTTTACGGCCAGTTGAAGGCGCCGCGGGTCAAGGTTTCAACCGAGCCGAAAAAGGGTGATGTGACAATCCGGCTCGCCCAGGCGCCGTCCGGTTGGCGCCCCGGAGATCGCGTCATCCTCACCGGGACGCGGTTTATTCCGCAAAAGACCCTGGGGCAGGTCGCGCTCTCCAGCCCGACCGAAGATGAAGTCCGCTTCGTCAAATCGATCAGCGGCTCGACGGTGACGCTCGATTCGCCGCTCGCCTTCAATCACGCTGCGCCCGATCCATCCCTCGGCGCCTATCTCGTAAACTATTCGCGGAATGTCCGCCTCGCGACGCTGAACGGCGCTTCGTTGCCGCCGAGCCAGCGTGCGCACTCGATGTATATGTCGACGGAAACGACCCTTGAAGGGATCGAATTCTTTGAAATGGGGCGGACCAACAAAGCGGTCCGCGCCGTGGACGTGACCAAACTTTCGTCGCCAACCGCGACATCGAATGCGAAAGGACGCTACCCCCTCCATCTTCATCAATCGGGATTTGTCGCCGACGGCGCCGCGCCGGTCGTTCGCGGCGCCGCGGTGTGGGGATCGCCCGGCTGGGGCATCGCCCAGCACGCCGGCAACGCATTCTTGTTCCAGAATAATACGTGGAACACGTTCGGCGCCGGATTTGTCGCGGAAAGCGGCAATGAGACCGGGGCATGGGTCGAAAATACCGCGATCAAGGCGATCGGCGTCAACCACATCGTCAAGGATTCAAGCGACGTTTCAGCGTTCGATCTTGGGCGCACCGGCGATGGATTCTGGCTGCAAAGCCGGTCTGTACGCCTCAGCAGGAACCTCGCCGTCGGCATGACCGGGGGGATCGGCTACGTCTACTTCCATCGCAATAACGATCTTGGAACCACGCAACCGCTTACGCCCGCTTTCGTCGCCAATTCGCTTTGCCTGCCGGGGACAATGCGGTTCAAGCCGCAACCGATCGACAAGCCTCAAATTGCTCAGTTTACGGACAATGAAGCGATTGCAACGGAAGTCGGCTTCCACATCGTCAAGCCAAGCCCGATCGAGCCGCATGACGTTCGCTCGATGATCGACAATTTCAAGGCGTGGGAAGTGACGAAGGGCGTCGAGCTGACTTATACGTCGCGTTACACTGTTTCTAACAGCCTCATCATCGCCGCGCCCGCAGCCGCCGGCAGCGTCGGCGTGGTGTTTGGCATGAACACTTACGACCTCGCCGTCGTCAATTCGAAAATCTCGGGCTTTACCTACGGCGTCAACCTGGCGAAGGCGTCAACCCGGACATTTACGAGCAACAGCCGGTACACGTTAGCGGGCGTCACTTTCAGCGGTATCAAGAACAGTCCGCTTTTCAACCGGGATGCGACGGATCAGATTTTGACGAGCTTGCCGGCGGCACAGCCCGCCTCAATCGCGTTCAATTGGGGCCAAGGGCCGATCGTTCCATCCAAGAGCGGTCTTTATGTTTACGTCAAAGGCGTCAAGACTGACAGTTCCGGCCAGATTCCCTATCCCGTCTCTTCCAATGAATTCCTCGTCAACTGGACGAACTTCCTTGGTCTCACCAAGGAGCGGGGCTGGTTCACAGTGACGACGGGCGGTCGCGCGATGGTCGTTCCGGAGTTCTATTCGGACCGATTGACGGGAGAGATTTTCCAGACCTCGTTCATCGTCAAACCGAGATCTTATTTTGCCTGGCCGGCAAAGCTGCTCGACGGATCGGCCGCGGATCAGGGAAAGCTTGACGTCAATGCGGGCCCGCCGACGGCGGTCAATGATTCGGCGAGCGTTTCCGCCAATGGCGCGGTGAGTATCGCCGCGCTGTCCAACGACCGGACCAATGACGGCCAGCTTTTGCCGTCAGGGCACACTTTTGCGCGGAACGGCAATCTGATGCAGCTGGCAAATGGCAGCTTTCAGTACACGCCGTATCCGGACTTCCGGGGGTCGGACCAGTTCGATTACTGGGTCCGTAATCGCCAGGGTGTCGTCGCCCGGGCGACGGTGAAGGTTACCGTGCGTTAGGCTGAGACCTCAACGATTACCGCGGCGCCGCCTCCGATCAATCGGAGGCGGCGTTCTTTATGCAAAGCTGTAAGGATCGATGTCGATTGTGCGGCGCACCGGGCCCGGCAGTTTCGTTCGCGCCAGCCAGGCGGCGACAAACGCCTGCACATGGACGTCGCGGCGGGCTTTGACGAGAAACCGGAGGCGCGCTTCGCCCCTGAGCCGATAGATCGGCGCGGGGGCCGGCCCCCATACCGTAACGCCGTCGGCGGCAAGGAGCGCGGCGCGATGGCGCTCGCCAGTTTCCTTCAGCAGTTTTTCATTGGCCGATCGCAGCATGATTGCCGCAAGCCGGCCGTAGGGCGGAAACCCGAGTTCGGCGCGCCCCGCGGCCTCCGCTTCCAGAAACGCGTCGCGATCACTGTTCTTCAGCGCGCTGAGTACCGCGGCGTCCGGCGAATACGTCTGCAGCAACGCCTCGCCGGGCCGCTCTTCGCGGCCGGCGCGGCCGGCGACCTGGCTCAATAGCTGATAGGTGCGCTCGGCGGCGCGCAAATCGCCGCCCGCAAGGCCCATATCCGCGTCAACGACGCCAACCAGCGTCAAATTCGGAAAATGGTGTCCCTTGGCGACGACCTGCGTCGCGATCAGGATATCGATTTCGCCGGCCGCCATGGCGTCGAGAACGCTGCGCATGTGGGTCGGCGACGCGGTGTCGGAGGAAAGCACGGCCCGCCGCGCCCGCGGCCAGCGATTACCCGCTTCCTCGGCGACGCGCTCAACACCCGGTCCGCATGGACTGAGCGCGTTGACCGCGTTGCAGGCGGGGCATGCGGATGGTTTTGGCATTGAAAAGCCGGTGTGATGGCAGACCAGACGGTTTTCATATCTGTGTTCGACGAGCCAGGCGTCCGCTTGGGGCGATTTCATCCGATGACCGCAGCGCCGGCAGAGCGTGAGAGGCGCGTAGCCCCGTCGGTTGATAAACAGCAGCGATTGTTCCTGGACGGACAATCGCTTGTTGACGGCGGCGACAAGGGACGGCGACAGCCAGCGCTCTTCTTCCGGCCCGTCATGCCTCATGTCGATCAGCGAGACGTTCGGGAGGCGCGCGCCGCCATAGCGGGAAGCAAGGCGGACGAGGCCGTATCGGCCCTGCTCGACATTGACGACGCTTTCGAGCGAGGGCGTCGCCGAGGCGAGGATGACCGGAAACCGCCCGCGCGCGCCGCGGGCGACGGCCATGTCGCGCGCCTGATAGATGACGCCGTCCTCCTGCTTGTAGGCGGCCTCGTGCTCTTCATCGACGATAATGAGTGAAAGGTTTCTGTACGGAAGAAAGAGCGCCGAGCGGGCGCCGATGACGAGCGCCGCGTTCCCCTCATTGACGCGGCGCCAGACACGGCGCCGGGCCGCCGCGGTCAGATCGGAATGCCATGCCGCCGGCGCCGCGCCAAAACGCGCCTCGACCCGTTTCAGAAACGGCAAGGTCAGCGAAATTTCCGGCAGCATGATCAGTACCTGCGCGGAAGGATCGCGTCTCAGCGTTTCGGCCGCCGCTTCGAGATAAACCTCGGTCTTGCCGGAGCCGGTGACGCCGTCGAGCAAGGTCACGCCCGGCGCGGTCATTTTTCGGCGGAGTTCGTCCGCCGCCGCCTGCTGCCCGGCCGACAAAGTGAGGCCGGCCTTTTCCGGATCGCCCCGCTCAAAAGGCGGGTCGGGGTCGATCGCGATCGCGTGCAGCGCCCCCGCCCTGACCAGACCGCGCACCACCGTTTCGCTGGCGCCCGTCCGCCGGGCAATCTCTTTCGCCGTCAGCGCCGCCGGCTCTCCTTCAAAGATCGCCAACACGGCGCGGCGCGCCTCGGTCATCCGCTCCGGCGCGTCGCCGGTCGCGAGGTAAGCTGTAGAGCCCGCTGGCGGATCGAGCGCGTCGCCCGAGCGCATGACGAGCCGCAGGGCGGCGCCAAGGGGAAACATTGTGTAGCCGGCGACCCAGCCGATGAAATCGATGACGGCGGGCGCCAGGGGCTCCGCCGGCAACACGCTCGACAAGGCCTTCAGTTTCGCGGGCGGCACGTCGCCGGATTCGCCCGGCCAGACGACGCCGATCGCCATGCGGCCGCCGAAAGGCGCCTCGACCCAGCTTCCCGCCGGAAGGTCGTCCTCGGCAAGATAATCGTAGGCTTTGCCGAGCGGCATCGGAAACAGGACCTTAACGCGCGATTTGAGGTCTCGATTCGCCGCGCGCCGGGTGTCATTCCCGACTGCTTTGTCAATCGCCTCGGTCAAGCTTGATCCCCAAGGTGGATTCGGGTGAATTACACTCCGCCGGTGCGGAAGCGGCGCGTGGGTTTTCAGGGGCGTGGCGGCGCATGCGTAACCTCTTTCTGTTTCTGCTTTCAGCGGTCGGCGCAAGCCTTGCCATGACCTCGGCGGCGAACGCCAAATACAGCCTTTGCAACAAAACGAGCTATGCCTTGTCAGCCGCGATCGGTTACGTCGATGGCGACCGGCTCGCGACCAGAGGCTGGTGGCGGCTGCGACCCGGCCAATGCAAGGTCGTCCTGACCGAACCGACCGACCCCGGCCGCTATTTCGTCTATGCGGAAGCGGTTCCCGGTCACAAGGGCGCGCTGCGCGCGTGGTCGGGCGACACCCCGCTTTGTGTCGAGAACGCCGGATTTTTCAATCTGCGCAACCAGGAACTCTGTCAGGAAGATCCAACCCGCCAGCGCAATTTCTTCGACGTCGAAGTCTCGCCGGCGGCGGGCGGCAATTGGCAGACCGATTTCGCCGAAGCCGCCAATTATACCGTCTACAGCGCCGAAGTCGCCGGCGTTCAAAGACTGCTCAACGATCTTGCCCTCGCCAGTTCGCGCATCGACGGATCGCTGGGCCGCGAAACGCAGCGCCTTCTTTCGGCCTACCGCAAGGAAAAAAGCATCGGCGACGGCCCCGTCATTGACGACGCGACGATCGACGCGATGATCGAAGAGGCGAACGCGCACGAGGCAAAGCTCGGCCTTTTCTTCTGCAACAAGGCTGAAACCGCCGTCTGGGCCGCCCTCGCGGAACCGAAGGGCGAAAACCGCTATGAATCGCGCGGCTGGTGGAAACTTGAACCCGCGGACTGCGTGAAAGTCATCAAGGGCGGCCTCGCCGCCGACCATTACTATGTGTACGGCGTCACCGACGATGCGCGCGGCGAACGCCGGCTCGCGGGCGGCGACAAGACCTTTTGCGTCAACGCCGTCCGCTTCACCGCCTCAACCGATACCAGCTGCGCGGATCAGGAACTGGACGAAGCGGTCTTCCGGCGGCTTGAAATCGGCGGCGCGGCGTCATCGACCCATGATTTCACCGCCGACGGATTTGTTGCGCCGCCTGGCAATGCGCCGGCGCCGGCGCAGTAGGCGGGCGCATCGATGGCTGATCTGAGGCATGTCGAAAGCTGGGTCTTTGATCTCGACAACACGCTCTATCCCGCCGACTGCCATCTCTTCCGCCAGATCGACGCGCGGATGACGGATTACATCGGCAAGGCGGTCGGCGTCGATGCGGCGGAAGCGCGGCGCCTGCAGAAGCACTATTACGTCAGATACGGAACGACGCTCAGCGGACTGATGATCGAGCACGCGGCGGCGCCCGAAGATTTTCTCGCCTATGTCCATGACATCGATTGCTCGGTGGTGCCGGAGAACACGGCGCTGCGGCGCGCGATCGCTGCCCTTCCCGGCCGGCGCTATATCTTCACCAACGGCTCGGTTGCGCATGCCGAAAACGTGCTCGCCCGGATCGGCCTGTCCGGACTTTTTGACGACATCTTCGATATCCTTGCCGCTGAATGGACGCCAAAACCCCATCGCGCGACCTATGAGAAATTTATCGCCAGCTGCGCGGTCGCGGCCGATCGATCCGCCATGTTCGAAGACCTCCCGCTTAATCTCGAAGCCGCGCACGCGCTCGGCATGACGACGGTGCTTGTCTGCTCGGATGCGTCATGGGTCGCCGATGAACCCGCAGACAAGCGCCCCGCCCGCCCGGGCGACGCGCGGCCGGATCACGTGCATCACGTGACGGATGACCTCGCGGGGTTTCTTGGCAAGGTCGAGACGAGCGCTCGTGCGATCGCCTGATTCAAAAGGAGCCCTTTGATGACAAGCGGCGATCTGGAACTGCGTATTGAAGCGGCGTGGGAAAAGCGCGCGGCGCTGACGCCCGCGACCCGAGGCGACGCGCGCCAGGCAGTTGAGGAGGCGCTGACCCTGCTCGACAGCGGCAAAGCGCGCGTCGCGGCGCGCGAGGCGGACGCAACATGGCGCGTCAATCAATGGCTGAAAAAGGCGGTGCTGCTGTCCTTCCGTCTTTACGACAATGCGCTTGCCGGCGCGGCGCCGGGGCCTTGGTGGGACAAGGTTCCGCTGAAGTTCGCGAACTGGACGGCCGACGATTTCCGCCGCGCGGGGTTTCGCGCGGTTCCGGGTTCGATCGTCCGCCGCGGCGCGTTCATTGCGCCTTCGGCTGTCTTGATGCCGTCATTTGTCAATATCGGCGCCTATGTCGGCGAAGGCTCGATGATTGACGCCTGGGCGACGGTCGGGTCCTGCGCGCAGATCGGCAAGAATTGCCATATCTCGGGCGGCGCCGGGATCGGCGGCGTCCTCGAACCTTTGCAGGCGAACCCTGTCATCGTCGAAGACAATTGCTTTATCGGCGCGCGCGCCGAAGTCGCCGAAGGCGTCATCGTCCGCGAAGGCGCGGTCCTTTCCATGGGCGTTTATCTCGGCGGCTCGACCCGAATAGTCGATCGCGAAACAGGCGAGACCCATTACGGCGAAGTTCCGCCCTACGCGGTCGTCGTCCCCGGCGCGCTGCCGTCAGCGAAGGCCGGACCTGCCCTTTATTGCGCGGTCATCGTCAAGCAGGTCGATGAAAAGACGCGCGCCAAGACGAGCGTCAACGAGTTGCTGAGAGACTGAGCGCGCGCGCAAGCCGCTTTTTTTCTTCCCGATTTTGGCGAATATGCGACAGACATTCTACTGACGGTCGTCGTCACCGCGTCCAATAAAATGACAGTTCGATGGAACTGCCGCATCGACCGAACGTTGACCAGAAGATATTCCGGGTTCCCCTGTCCCGCGGAATATTCATGTGATCTCACCTTGATCATCATGCGTACTGTAGAATGATCACCCGTGATCCCCATGCCGCGCCGCAAAAATAATGAGGTTAAAATGTATCGCTTGAAGATGGCGGCGACCGCCGCCGCACTTTGTCTTTCGCCGGCCATTGCGGTCGCGTCGAGCCACATGGACGCGCCGTCGATTACGTTCGACGACGCGGCCAACACGACGGACGTCTACGCCTTTTTGAGTAAAGGCGCGGATGGCGAGGAATATCTGACAACCGCGCTCGCCGTTTATCCTTTCGAAGAGCCGGGGATCGGTCCCAACACCTTCCGGTTCGATGATCGCGTCCGTTACTCGATACACGTCGCTCTCAACAGCCGCATCGCCAGAGGAACGCCGGACATCACTTACGACTTCGATTTCAAGTCGATATTCGCAAACCCCAACACCATCCTGCAATCTTACCTCGGGGTCGTCGGACCTGACGGCGCCAACCGAAATCTTCGCCAAGTGTATCGGGTGACGATGACCAATAACCGCACCGGCGTCCGCACGATTCTCGGCTCGGGCTCGGGCTGGGGGCTGATTACGTCGCCGAACAATCAGGGCCGCGTAACGCCGTTCTATAACCAGGGCAACAATGGCGACCGGCAAGCCAAAGGCGGCGTCTCCAGCGCCGCGTCGCTTGACGCCTACACCCGGGCCGCCGTGAGGACGATCCGGCGCGGACATCAGGTCTTCGCAGGCCAGCGCGATGACGGATTTTACGCCGACATCCAGTCGATATTCGATCTCGACTTCACATTCGGCGCCGATCGCAATACGCCGACCAAGCCTTTTGACAGCCAGGGCGGCTTCAATGTCCACATGATCGCCCTCAACATACCGCTGTCGGAACTTGGTTCGCAGGCGACGATCGCGGGCGTATACGCGACGACCAGCCGTCGCGAGGACCTCTCGAGCCGCGGCGCGAGCATCGCCGAGGCGGACGCCGATCCGGGCCTCTTCAGACAGGTCGGTCGCCAGGGCAACCCGCTTTTCGTCGAAGCGTTGCTGCCGGTCCGTGAAAAAGACCGCTACAACATGTCCGCCCCGACTTCGGATTTCGCGCTGACGCAATTCGTCGAATCGCCGGAACTTTCAACGCTGCTCGGCGCAACGCCGATCATTCCCGGCCTTTTGCGCTCGATCTTCATCCCCGACCTGATCAAGGTCGATCTGACGACCGGCCCTGCCAGGCGCACTTGCGACGCCGCCTTTGACCGCCTGTCCGTCTTCGGCGGCGATGTGCTGAAAAGCCAGGTTCAGGACCCGTTCAACAATGGCGGATTCATTCCGGGCGGCTGGCCGAACGGAAGGCGCTTTGGCGATGACGTTCTTGACATCGCAATCATCGCGCTCGGGATCGCCGGCCCGGGTCCCGATTATTCAAACGTCAACGCCGACCGGGTGACCAGAAACGATATCTCGTACAATTGCGTCTTCCCGTACGCGGCGACACCGCTGAACGGCCGCAACCATCGCCACCACTAAGGCACGCGATGCAGCGTTCGCGCGTTATTGCAGCGCTTGTCGCTTTCGGCGCCGGCAGCCTCCTGCCGGCGCCGGCTTTTGCGCATGATTTCTGGATCGACCTTGATCGCTGGACGATTGCGAGCAGCACGCTGGATGCCGACGCCCGGTTTCTCGTCGGTCATGTCGTCGATCAGAATGATTGGCCGCTGACCGCCAATCGCGTCGTCATGTTCAAAAGCGTGGCGCCGGACGGCGCCGTCGCCGATCAACGCGCACGATTGTCATTCATGGACGCAAGCCGCGGCGGCGGCGCCGCTCTCGATTTTGCCGGCGACGGCGTTCACGTTATTGCGTTCGAATCGAACTATGCAGCGAGCGATCTCCCTGCGGACGAATTCAACGCGTATCTCGTTGAGGAGGGCCTTGCCGCCGTCGCACGCGCGCGCGCGCCGGCGGCCAAAAGGGAGGCGCGCGGCCGCGAGATTTATTCGCGCCGGGCGAAAGCGCTGGTGAAGCTCGGGGAAGGACGGGGAGCCCTGCCGCCCGCCCTCGGTCTCACCCTTGAGATCGTCCCCCTCGACAACCCTTACGCGCTTGCCGCCGGCGACCCGTTGCGCGTGCGGGTGGATTATAAGGGTCGCCCGCTCGCCGGCGCGTCCGTCTCGCTGCAAAGCCTCAGCGTCAGCCTGCTGCCGAAGGCGCGCCAGATGACGGACGCGAACGGCGTCACCGTCTTCCCGTTTCCGCAAAAGGGAGGATGGAAACTGAACGTCGTGTGGTCCGAGCCGGTCGTCGAACGCCAACCGGAATTTCCGGAAGCGGAATTCGAGACCGTGTTTTCGAGTCTGACCTTCGGGTATTGATTACGCGTCGCTAAGGCCGCCCGATGGCGTCTGCTCCACAAGTTTCGTCCGCATCAGGACCAGTTCCTCGGCCGATGTCGGATGCAGCGCGATCGTGTCGTCGAACGCCTGTTTGGCAAGGCCTGCCTTGACCGCGACCGCGAGGCACTGGATCATTTCAGGCGCCCCCTCGCCGACAATATGGACGCCCAGAACGCGGTCCGTTTTCGCTTCAACGACGAGCTTCATCATCGTGCGGGCCTCCGATCCCGAAAGCGTGTTTTTCAGCGGACGGAAATCGGTCTTGTAGATATCGACCTGGCCAAATTTCTTTCGGGCTGCTTCTTCCGAATAACCGACGGTCCCGACCGGCGGCTGCGAGAACACCGCCTTCGGTATAAAGTCATAATCGACCCTGGTCGGCCGGTCGTTGAATTGCGTCTCGGCGAATGCCGTGCCCTCGCGGATCGCGACCGGCGTCAAGGCGACGCGATTGGTCACATCGCCAACAGCGAAGATGTTCGCCGCGGAAGTCTTCTGCCAGTCGTCCACGATGACGGCGCCGTCGGGACCGAGCCTGACGCCCGCCGCTTCAAGCCCAAGCCCTGCCGTGCGAGGCCTCCGCCCGACCGCCCAGAACACGAGATCGGCGTCGATATGGCCGCCCGTCGACAGATGCACGCGCCGTTCATCTCCCTCCAGTTTTTCAATCTTCGTGAAGACGGCGCTCGTCACGATGCGAATGCCCATCCGCTGCATTTCGCGGTGGACCTCGACCGAGATGTCGCGATCGAAATACCGGAGCACGTCCGCGCCGCGATAGACGAGGCACACCTCCGCGCCCAGACCCCGGAAAATGCAGGCGAACTCGATCGCGATGTAACCACCGCCAGCGATGACGACGCGCGTTGGAAATTGATCGAGATGAAAAGCCTCGTTCGAGGTGATCGCGTATCCATGTCCCTCGATCGATTGATCCGTCCACGGGCTGCCGCCGGTGGCGATCAGGATCTTCTCCGCCGTCACTTCGCGGCCATCGTTCACGAGCTGGACCGTGTGCGCATCTTTCACGACCGCGCGGCTGTCGAAGATATCGACGCCGGCGTTTTTCAGATTCTTGATGTAGACGCCATTGAGGCGGTCGATCTCGGCATCCTTGTTGGCAAGCAGCGTCGGCCAGTCAAAGCGCCCCGCTTCCGCCAGCCAGCCATAGCCTTTCGCTTCATGAAACATGCGCCCGAATTCGGAGGCGTAAACGAAAAGCTTTTTCGGGATGCAGCCGCGGATCACGCAGGTGCCGCCGACGCGATACTCTTCGGCGATCGCGACGCGAGCGCCGTAGACGGCCGCGAGCCTTGACGCGCGAACACCGCCGGATCCCGCGCCGATGGCGAACAGATCGTAGTCGTATTGCGCCATCGCCGCCTGCCGCGAACCTGGAGTTGCGACAGCCTAACGATCGTCAAGCGATGGCGCTATTCCTGATTGCCCGCGGCGGGTGGATTTGTGTCCGGAGCGCCGGCTTCGGCGGATTTGAATCGCCTCCTCGCACGCGCATCGACGCTTTTATCCCGCGCAATTCGCCTAGGGGCGCCTCGCCGTTGTAACCTCTCGGCGACGGATTCGTAAGCGATTGGGAGTTTATTGGGTTTAGACTGTTCTCCTGACGATGGCGGCGGTATCATTATGCGCACTTTTTGCGCTTGCGGCCGCCGGTGAAGGTTTAATCGATGCGATTTCCGCGTGTGTTTATTGCCGGCGCCGTTGTCGGGATTGCGATCGGCCTCGTTGGGGCCGGCCTTGTTTCGCTAGAGGCCGGTCCCGCCGGCGCCGACCTGGCGGACGGCCCCAGCGAGCGCGGTCGCGGCGGC
>JBGTLL010000212.1:0-14111 GCA_041744115.1 Parvularculaceae bacterium
CGCGGCCGCGGGCGGGGCAACGTTACCTGACGCGGCGCTGCTGGCGGGCCGGCCACTGCCGTCAAAAATCGCACAGCCGGCGCCGAGTAGCGCGAGACCCGCGAGACTCAGAATTTTCATGTCGATCAGCTCCCCTTTTAACTTGCCGCTTTCGTCCAGACATAGCCGCGCCGCAGCGCGCTGGCGACCTTGCCGGTGCGTTTGCCTCCCGTCGCATGATGCGACCAGTACGCCTTGTCGAAGGAAGGGACCCCGTGCTCGCGATAAAGGACGCCCATCGCCATCGGAAATTCAGGGTGCTTCATCTCGACGAGAAGATGCGCGAGCGTCCTGTTGGTTTCGTCATGGACGAGCACGTCCGATGGCTCGACGCCGCCTTCGCCGACGGCGACGACTTCGAGGCTGAAGGTCTGCTGGTTGAACTTCATGCCCTTCTTGCCGCCGGCAAAGAGCAGCGGCTTTCCGTGCTCGACCTGGATCTGCTGGTCGTCGGCGACTTTCTTTTCGGTGAAGTCGGCGAACACGTCCTTGTTGTAGACGATGCAGTTCTGGAAGATTTCGACGAACGATGCGCCTTCGAAGGCGTACGCCGCCTTGAAAGTCTCGATCAGCGCCTTGATCGACGTATCGACGCCGCGCGCGATGAACTTGGCGCCGGCGCCGAGCGCAAAGGCGCAAGGGTTCACCGGCTGGTCGATCGACCCCTTGGGCGAGGACGGCGAGCGCGTGCCGACGCGGCTGGTCGGCGAATACTGCCCCTTGGTGAGGCCGTATATCTCGTTGTTGAAGAGCAGAATCTGCACATTCACATTGCGGCGGATGACATGCAGCAGATGGTTGCCGCCGATCGAAAGCCCGTCGCCGTCGCCGGTGACCAGCCAGACATCGATCTCGGGATTGGCGAGTTTCAAACCCGTCGCGAACGCCGGCGCGCGGCCGTGGATGGTGTGGAAACCGTAGGTGTTCATGTAATACGGAAAGCGCGACGAGCAGCCGATGCCGGAAACGAACGCGGTCTTTTCCGGAACCGCGCCGATATCGGCCATCACCTTCTGCACGGCTTTGAGGATCGCGTAGTCCCCGCAACCCGGGCACCAACGGACCTCCTGGTCGGTTTCGAAGTCCTTGGCGGTGAGGGGAGCGTTCATGCCTGTTTGCCTCGCATTGTCCGTTTGCGGCCCATCCTTCGAGACGCCGCGTGAAGGACGCGGCTCCTCAGGATGAGGAGATGCTTGTCGCAACAAAAAAAGTCCTTATCCTGAGGAGCGCGAAGCGCGTCTCGAAGGATGGGCGGCAGGGCTGGTCCTCGCGTCATCATCACTCCGCCGCGCGCGCGACGCGCGCATGGGCGCGGATCGCTTCCAGAATCTCCGTGATCTTGAACGGCTGGCCGGTGACCTTCGCCAGCGATTCAACCTGCATTTCGAACCGGTCGCGCAACACCGTCGCGAGCTGGCCCATGTTCATTTCGGGAACGAGGATTCGGCCATAGCCGCGCAGCAGATCGCCCAGATTCTCCGGGAACGGATTAAGCCAGCGCAGGTGGATCTGCGCCGCGTCGATGCCCTCGTTCCGCGCCGCTTCGACCGCGCGCCAGATCGGCCCGCGCGTTGACCCCCAGCCGACGACGGCTAGCGGACCTGACATCGGCCCCTGTTCGACCCCTTGCGCGCGGATGAATTTTGCGACCGAGGCGACTTTCCGGAAGCGCAGATCGGTCATCGCCTGATGGTTCGCCGCTTCGTAGGAAATGTCGCCGGTCTCGATGTCCTTCTCGATGCCGCCGACGCGGTAGGTGAGGCCCACCATCCCCGGATAGACCCACGGCCGCCCCGCCGTCTCCGGATTGCGGTTCCAGATCGCGCGCTTCACGTCAGCCGGATCGTCCGACGCCGGAATGCCGGGCGGCGGATTGGAGTGAATCTTCGGGAACGACGCCATGTCGGGGATAAGCCACGGCCCCGCGGCGTTCTGGATATAGCCGTCGGTCAAGAGGAACACCGGCGTCATGTGGCGGAGCGCGACCCGCACCGCTTCGATTGCGACCTCGAAACAGTCGTCGGGGCCGGAGGCGGCGATCACCGGCATCGGCGAATCGGCGTTTCGTCCGTAGACGGCCTGATAGAGGTCCGACTGTTCGGTCTTGGTGGGGAGGCCCGTCGATGGCCCGCCGCGCTGTGAGTTGACGATGAGCAGCGGCAATTCGGTGACGATCGCGAGGCCGATCGCTTCGGTCTTCAAGGCGATGCCCGGACCCGACGACGAGGTGACGCCGATCGAGCCGGCGTAGGAGGCGCCGATCGCGGCGCAGCAGGCGGCGATTTCGTCCTCCGCCTGAAAGGTCGAGACGCCAAGCTCGCCGAGACGCGAGAGATAATGCAGAAGGGCGGAGGCCGGCGTGATCGGATAGCCCGCAAACAGGATCGGCCGCTCGGCGAGTTCGCCCGCCGCGGCGATGCCGAGCGCCAGCGCCTCGGCCCCGGTGATCGAGCGGTATTCGCCTTCCTTCATCGGCGCGGCGCCAACCGCGTATTGCGGGATCTCGGCGGAGAGTTCCGCGGTCTCGGCGAAAGCGTGACCGGCGGCGAGCGCCATCATGTTGCCGGCAAGGACCTCGGGCTTTGCCGAGAATTTCCGGTTGATCCAGGCCTCGATCGGCGCCCGCTCGCGCCCGAACATCCACAGCACCGCGCCGAGCGCCCAGAGGTTCTTGCACTGTTCGCCGTCGCGCCTGGAAAGGCCCGACAACTTCACCGCTTCAAGCGTCTGCGTCTTGATCGGAATTTCGATGATGCGGTAATCCGTCAGCTCGCCGGTGAGGCGCTGATCGGTCTTGATGTTCGCCTTGGCGAAATTGCGGTCGTTGAACTCGTCGGTGTTGAGGATGATGACCGCGCCTTTGGGGAGGAGCGGCAGGTTCACTTTGAGCGCCGCCGGGTTGAAGGCGACGAGGACATCCGGCGCGTCGCCGGCGGTCGCGATGCGGCGCGAGCCGAGATTGATCTGGAAGGCCGAGACCCCGAAGGTGGTGCCGACCGGCGCCCGGATTTCCGCCGGGAAGTCGGGGAAGGTCGAAAAGTCGGAGCCGGCGACCGCGGTCGAGTCGGCGAACTGGCTCCCCAGAAGCTGGATGCCGTCGCCGGAATCGCCCGCGAAACGGACGACGATTGAAGTTTCGTGGGTTGGTCCGGTCATCAAAAAGCCCGCTGTCGCCATCGCCTTCCCCTTCATCATAGCTTGACCGCGCGGCGCGGCGGAATGAAAAAACGTAGGCGGTTCAGGGCGCCGGTCCCGGCAAGCATATTTGGGGGTAATTCGGCCAAACAAGGGCCGCGCGCCTTACCGGATCGCGAAAAGCGCGGCGCCATCCGCGGGATTTGCCAAGGCGAAGCCTTGAGATCTGCCGGCAAATCAACCCCTTATCGCCGGAAGCGCCCGGAATGGATTTTCGTGCCGCGACGGCGCAAGAGGAGCGCCGCACTTCTGGAGGGAGCATAGTGAGCGCGCCGCCGGACATCGACGCCGCTAACCGAGCCTGCGACGAAGACGAGACGCACCCGGATTGTCCGGGGCTCGTCAGCGCGTTCGGCGTTTTGAATTCGACCGGCGCGGCGCTCACCTGGAACGAAGTGAAGTCCGGCGCGCGCAACCGCGAATTCGACTGGGTCTGGATTCATTTGAACGCCAATTCAGCGGAAGCCGCCGTCTGGGCGCGCGCGCAGTCGTTCATGCCGCCAGCGGCGGTTGACGCGCTCTTAGCCGTCGAGACAAGACCGCGGATGACGCGCTTCGATACGGGCGTCGCGGTCAACTTTCGCGGCGTCAACCACAACCCGGGCGCCGAGCCCGAAGACATGGTCTCGCTCCGGATCTGGGCGGACCCAACGCACGTCGTCACGGCGCGCCGCCGCGTCGTCAAGGCGATCGCCGATGTTCGCGACATCATCGAAAAGCCGATGAGTGGGCCGAAAAACCCTGGCGAGTTTGTGGCGCTTCTGGCGTCGAAGATCACGACCGCGATCGGTCCTTATGTCGAGGAAATCACCGATTCGATTGACGAGCTTGAAGACATTGTCCTCGATGAAAGCGAGCGCAATGTCCGCGCGCGCCTTGCCGAAGCGCGCCGGCTGGCGGTGCAGCTCCGCCGCTATATCGCGCCGCAGCGGGACGCGATCAACGCCCTCTCGATGAGCGATGTCGAGCTTTTCGATCCTCGCTCGCGCCTTGCGCTGCGCGACGCGTCCGACGCGGTGACCCGGATGACCGAAGAAATCGACGCGGCGCGCGAGCGCGCGATGGTGCTCCACGACCAGATCATCGACCAGCGCTCGGAAGAGATGAACCGCAACATGCTGATCCTGTCGACAGTCGCCGCGGTGTTCTTGCCGCTCACTTTTCTGACCGGGCTTCTTGGCATCAATGTCGCCGGCATCCCCGGCGCCGAGAGCCCGATGGCGTTCTGGATCGTCGTCGTCATTGCGCTCACCGTCGGCGCGGCGCTGATCGGTTTTTTCAGGTCGCGAGGCTGGATTTGAAGCAGTTCGCGGCGCTCCTCCTGTCGATCATCGTCTGGTCAGCCGTCGCGCTGGCGCAAGCGCCGCCCGACCTTGAACGCGAAATCGCCGCCGCATCGCGCAGCCTGAATGATCTTTCCGAGGATTTGCGCGCGGACGGCGTTGACGATCGGCGCCTTTTCGAACGCGAAGTGCGCGACATCATCGCCATATCGCGGGAGCGGCTCCGGCCCGTCGAAGACGCTCTGGGCCGCGCCGAAGGAAGCCTGTCGCTGCTCGGTCCGGCGCCGAAAGAGGGCGAACCCGCGGAAGCCGCCGCGCTCGCGGCCGAACGCGCGGAACTGGTCAGCCGTGTTTCGACCGCGCGCGGACAGCGCACGCGCATTCTCGCGACGATCGATCAGGGAAGCGCGCTGCTCGGCGAATTGTCCGAGCGGCGCCTTCGCGATCTTTATCGAAAAATTTTCAACCGCGGGACGCCGCTGGTCGCGCCCGAATTGTGGCCGAGAGCCGCGTCCGATTTCAATGCGCTATCGGGCGCAATGGGCCGACATTTCGCCAATTGGCGCGAGCAGCGGGCGAGTTCCGGAGGCGTTCTGCTGCCGCTCGGCGGGCTTGCCGCGGCATTGCTGTTGTCGGTTCTCATGTACGGCCCGGTCCGGAAATGGATGCGGCGCGCCTTCACCGCGCGCATCGAGAAACATGAGCCGACGGCGCCGCGGCGTGTCGCCGTCGCCGGCGTCAAGATGCTGAGCCGGCTGATTCTGGGCGTCATCGGCGGGCTCTTTGTCATCGAAACCTCGCGCGCGTTCGGGCTGCTTGGCCCTGAAGGCGTGCCGGTCGCCCGCGCGATCTGGATCGCGCTCATCGCCTATCTCCTGGTCGACGGGTTCACCAACGGGCTCTTTGCGCCGTCGGCCCCCGGCTGGCGGCTTGCCGAGATCGACGCCGCCAAAGCCAGGCTCGCTTCCGCGCTCCTCGTTTCGATCGTCGTCATTGTCGGCGCCAAGTCGGTGATCGCGGAAATTGCGATGGCGGCGAACGGCGCCGACAGTTTCACCCGCGTCATCAATGGCGTCGCGGCGGTCGCCGTCGGCGGATTGCTGTTCATGCTGTGCAGAAAGCGCCTGTGGGCGCCGGCGCCGGCGGTTGAGCCGCCGCTCGAGCCGCTTGCGGAAAACGAGACCGCGATCCAGGGACCATGGCCGGTCGTCCGCCTCGGAGGACGCGCTCTCGCGGTGTTCATCGTCCTCGCGGCGCTGACAGGTTTCGTCAGTCTCGCCGATTTTGCCGCGACGCGTCTTTATTTTCTTGGCCTCGTGCTGGCGCTGGCGTGGTTTCTGCGCGCCGCGCTGCGGGAGACGGCGGCGTGGGCGGACCGGCGCCTCAGCGCCGGCCGCGGCGATACGGCTAAAAAGGAGGAAACGCAGGCGTTCCGGTTCTGGGTCGGGTCCGGAATCGATCTTGTCCTGCTCCTTCTCCTCGCGCCGATGCTGTTCATTCTCGCCGGCGTCGACTGGACCGCGGTTCGCGATTTCTTTCTGCGCGCGCTGATCGGGTTTCGCATTGGCGGCGTCGTCATTTCCCTCTCGGAGATTTTCATCGCCGTCGCGGTCTTTGTCGGCATCCTTGCGCTGACGCGCGTGGTGCAGGGCGTGTTGCAGCGCGGACCGCTCGCGCATTCGAATGTCGATTCCGGAATCCAGAATTCGCTGACGACCTTGTTCGGCTATGGGGGCCTCGTCGTCGCCTTGGTCGCCGGCCTCGCCATGCTCGGCGCCGACCTCTCCAACCTCGCGCTGATCGCGGGCGCCTTGTCCGTCGGCATCGGCTTCGGCCTGCAATCGATCGTCAACAATTTCGTCTCGGGTCTCATTTTGCTGTTCGAGCGGCCGATCAAGGTCGGCGACTGGATCGTCACCACGTCGGGCCAGGGCATCGTCAAAAAGATCAGTGTGCGGTCGACCGAGATCGAGACGTTCGACCGCTCGTCGATTATCGTGCCGAATTCCGAACTGGTCGCCTCGACCGTCACCAACTGGACGCACAAGACCACTCTGGGGCGGGTCCGCGTGCCGGTCGGGGTTTCTTACAACTCGGACCCCGAAAAGGTTCGCGAAATCCTTTTGAAATGCGCCAATGACCACCCGCTGGTCGTGCGCTATCCGGAGGCGTTCGTCGTTTGGGAAGATTTCGGCGCCTCGTCGCTCGATTTCGAGTTGCGGGCGTTCATCGGCGATATCATCAAGAGAATTCAGGTGCGGACGGATTTGCGCTTTGCAATTTTCCGGGCGTTCAACGAGGAAGGGATTGAATTCCCGTTTCCGCAGCAGGACATTCACATCAGATCGATGCCGGGCGATCAGCCAAAGCCGCCGAAACCGGCGGCGCCTCCCACGCCCGGCGGAACTCCGCCGCCTGAATCCGATGAGGGAGAGGGAGACGGCGGCGACGACTGAGAGGATCAAATGCTCGAACTCCGGCCGAACTGCGAATGTTGCGACCGCGATCTGCCGCCTGACGCCGACGCCCGCATCTGTTCGTTCGAGTGCACGTTCTGCGCGGCTTGCGCAAGCGATGCTCTGAAAGGCGTCTGCCCGAACTGCGGCGGCGGCCTCGTCGAGCGGCCGGTGCGGCCGGCGGCGCTGCTTCAGAAATATCCGGCGTCGATCGAACGCATCGTCAAGGAGAAAGGCTGCCCGGCGTGAGTTTTGTCTTTGATCCGCCGGCGCAGCCCGTCGCCGGCGTTCTCGGCGGCGGCGAGTTTCCGGTGCGCCGCATTTTCTGCATTGGAAGGAACTATGCCGATCACGTGAAGGAAATGGGCGGCGATCCGAAATTGCACCCGCCCGTATTTTTCACCAAGCCCGCCGACGCCGTCGTGCGCACCGGCTCGATCATTCCCTATCCGCAATCGACGACGGACTTTCATTACGAGGGCGAACTGGTCATCGCGTTGAAAGCGGGCGGTCGAGATCTGGCGACCCGCGCCGAAGCGGGAGCGCTGATTTTCGGTCAGGCGGCCGGATGCGATCTGACGCGGCGCGACCTGCAGGCGGAGGCGAAGAAAGCAGGCGCGCCGTGGGACGCCGGCAAAGGGTTCGATCATTCGGCCCCGCTCGGCCTCATCGCGCGGATCGAAGATTTTCCGCCCGATCTCTTTGACGATGCGCGCATCCGCCTCAACGTCAACGGCGCCGAGCGGCAGAACGCGCCGCTGCGGACGATGATCTGGTCGGTCCCTGAAATCATCATGACGCTGTCGCGCCTCTTTGCGTTGAAAGCCGGCGATCTCATTTTCACCGGAACCCCCGAAGGCGTTGGCCCGCTGCAGCGCGGGGACCGCGTCGAGGTGACGATCGGCCCGCTGCCGGCGCTGGTGTTTTCGATCGACACTTGACAGAGCGGCTCGCTGGTAACATGTTACCTCAATGATCGCCTCAGCCGCCCGACTTAAAATGCGCGCTTATCGGGCTCGCCTGCGCGCTCAGGGCCTTCGGCCCATTCAGATCTGGGTCCCCGATACGCGCACCCCGGAATTTGCCGTCGAAGCGCGCCGGCAATCGTGTCTCGCCGCGACCGGCGCCGCCGCGACCGAAGATCAGGCATTTCTGGACGCCTTGGCCGACGACATGATTGTTGAAGTCGACGCCTCCGAAAAATGAAACGAGGCGAGATATGGACGGTCGCCGCCGGCGGACTGGCGGGTAAACCCCGACCGGCGGTGATCATTCAGGATGATCGATTTTCTGGAACGTCCAGCCTTACGGTTTGTCTCATCACCAGCGACGAGGCGCCGATCGAACAGTTCCGTGTTCGATTGGAGCCAACCGACACTAACGGTCTCAAGCAAATTTCAAGAGCGATGGCGGACAAGGCGATGACGATCTCGCGCACAAAATTCGGCCAATTCACTGGAAGGTTGACGGCGAGCGAAATGGTCGAACTCGAACGTAAACTCGTCGTGTTCCTTGGTCTGGGCGCATGACCGAAAAGGCTGAGCTCTATCGCGAAGTCGCCGCGGAAATCGCCGCGGTCATTGACGGCGAGACGAACCTCATCGCGCGGATGGCGACGGTGTCGAACATTCTCCATCACGCCTTTGGCCATTATTTCTGGACCGGCTTTTACCTGGTCGATCCGGATAAGCCGGACGAGCTCGTCATCGGCCCGTATCAGGGAACGCTCGGCTGCCTTCGCCTCCCGTTCGGAAAGGGCGTCTGCGGCGCATGCGCTGCGTCGCGCGCAACCGTCATCGTCGAAGACGTCCACGAATTTCCGGGCCACATCGCCTGCGATGGCCGCTCGCAATCCGAGATCGTCGTTCCCGTTTTCGACAAATCGGGCCGGCTGATCGCTGTCTTCGACGTCGATAGCGATCGGAAAGCGATGTTTGACGAAGAGGATCGGGCCGGATTGGAAGCGATCTTGCGGCAGTCTTTTGTGCTGTGAACCGTTCATGTTACGGTCTTTCATCATCGATTGACTGCCAAACGCAACAGGTTGTTGTCGCTTCTATGGCGGTCCGCCTACGGACGAACCGCGCTCATGGCGGAACGCCGCCATTCTTGATCGTTGGATCCATCACGACTTGCCCATCCGGCGCCGTCGTCAGCAGGAATCGCAGCGCGTATTGATAGACCTTGCCGTCGTCGTTCTTGTCGAACACCTGAATCCGCTTGCCGCCGGAAGACGGCGCGAATATCGCGAACTGGCCGCCATTATAGGGCGCCGCCGGCTCGCCGGTCGGCCCGGCGAGCGCCTTGTCGACGATCCATACGGCGTCGGCGCCGGCGGTCAGGAACGAGACTCCGGGCACGGACCCGCTTCGAAATCGAAAAGTCGATGAGGACGGGGCGCGACGCGGTCTCCGGCCCGGTAAAATCAAGATCGCAATTCGGATTGACGAAGTCGCCCTTGCAAGTGAACCGGACGCCGCCCGGGCCGGCGTCGGCGATCGTCACCTCGACCGCCGCCGTCACCGGACCGCCGGAGAGGGCCTGCGCCGCCGCGGGGGCCGCTGCGCTAAGCGCGGCTAGAGAGAGAGGTTCTAGGCTAGGTCCGGCAAATCTCAAAAAGACGTCGTCATCGACGCTTTGCGTCTTCTCGACCAGGAGAAAAGGCGCGGACTGTGAACGGGGGTCGAGCAAGGATCGCCTGAGCTGGGAGCGATTTCAGCTAGCGCTTCAGCGACTTCAAGAAGAGTTGCGGGAAATTCAGGAACGGACAGGCTATAAAATTACGTCCGATCACAGCTGGATCTACGATGAAAACGGCCTGCCAAAATGATTGCTGTCGATACGTCCGCCCTCGTCATGATCGCCCTGCGAGAACAGGGGTGGCAGGGCGTGAACGAAGCGCTGAGTGAAAAGTCGCTAGCGATTGGCTGGCCGACTGTCCTTGAATTCCGCATAAGTCTTGGGGCGAAGCCGCCCGAAAGCGCTGTACGATGCGCTGCATGGATTTCTCGCGCTCGATGGCGCGACGATAATCAGTTTCGGCGCCGATCATTTCGGTTGGCGGAAATCGCGTTTGAAAAGTTCGGCAAACGCTGCGGACATCCGGCGCAGCTCAATTTTGGCGACTGCATGTCGTACGCTGTCGCCAGGGCGCTCGACGCGCCCTTGCTCTTCAAGGGCCCCGACTTTGCCAAAACCGACCTGCGCATCCATCCCGCGAGCGTCGCCGCGTGATCCGGCCGCGACACGGCTAGAGGTGCGCGCCGAACATGAACGACACGAGATGTGCGTTGAGATCCTTGTAGTCGATGCCGATCTGATCTTCGTAGCCGAAAACCTTGACGTAGCGATAGCGGGCGCCGGTATAGAATCCGCGCCCGAGAGGAACACGGAATCCCGCCGTCGCGGCAAGGGCTGCGGAAGCGGCTGAATTTTCAATGAATGAGCCCCCGCCGCCGACGCCGATAAACGGCTGAATGATTTCCGTCGGTCCAACGAAATCGTAGCGAAGGTTGCCGAGGAGCAAATTTGCCTGGTTGTTGAAGTCGATGCCGGCGGCATTGAAATCGGCGCGGGTTGCGTTCGCGCTGTACGGCAAGCCATCTCTTGTGCCGTTGAAGGTCACATCAGTTATGTTGGCTTGCAGATAGTCGTAAGAAAAGCTGATTGAGACATGTTTCGAGCCGACGCCGCGCATGCCGATCTCTATGCCGCCAGCGATCCCTGCATGGTAAGTCCCGGAAAGGGTTCCGACGTAGTTGGCGCCCAGCACATCGACATCGTATTGCACCGTCTCGACCTGCGCCGGAAAACCTGCGCCGACGGTAAATTCGGAAAAAACCGACTGCGCGTGGGCGGCGCCCGAAAGCGACATCGCGGCCGCGCCAAGTAAAACGAAATATTTCATCAGAATTCCCCCTCCGGTTGTACTTGTTATGTTCCAGTTTTTACCGAGAAGGCGATGATTGCAATATCAGCCCTTTGGCGACGACTGATTTTCTTGCCGCATGTTGCCGGCCCGACACGCGAATGGCGGACAAGTCGGCGTCGGTCGCAATCGAGGTTTGCCGTTCGCTCGGAGACAAGGGAAGCGATCCCTAATCGTCGTCGCCGGTCCGCTCGTCGCGTTTGTCGCTGCGCAGTCCGGATTTCGCCTTTTCGATCAGCCGCCGGACGTCGATCGGATCGTCGATGTTCGGGAGTTCGATGACGCCGACGCCGGTGCCGCGCAAGATCAGTTTGCCATAGCCGAAAAGCCGTCCCCAGACCGATTGCTGGAGGACGATTTCCTCGATCTTGTTGAGGCTCACTTCCTGGGTGTTTCGCGCGATGAGGCCGGTCTTGTAGACGAACCGGTAGGTCGTGACGATGATTTCCGTCGTCCACAGAATGATCAGATGGTTCAGCAAAATCAGCAAGCCGATGACAAAGCTCAACCCGACGAACCACCAGCCGATTCGCAAGTCGCCGAAGGCGATTTTCGCGTCACCGAACTGGAGCAGCGAATACATGACCAGCGGCGAGGCGCCGAAGGCGAACCACAGCACCGGGAAAAAGCTGAACGTCCAGTTGAAATCGACCCGGTGGACGATGCGCTCGTCCGGCGCCAGCGTCTTTTGGACATATCCGGCCATGGCTTGTAATTACCCCGCTGCCCTCACTCGCCCACTATATAGAGCGCACGCCCATTGAGGAAAGGCGCAGGCGGCGTTGAATCGTCCAGAGACGCGCGATAAGACCCGCCCCTGTTTCACTGAAGACACTAGCGGGCGATGAACGAGCATGGCGAAATACCAGTATATCTATTTCATGCAGGGCCTTTCAAAAGCCTATACGGGCGGAAAAAAGGTCTTGGAAAACATCTACTTGCAGTTCTATCCGGACGCCAAGATCGGGATTGTCGGGGTCAACGGCTCGGGCAAATCGACGCTTTTGCGGATCATGGCCGGCCGCGACAAAGAGTTTTCGGGCGAGGCCTATGCCGCGGACGGATCGACGGTCGGTTTCCTCGAACAGGAGCCGCAACTCGACAATTCGAAGACCGTTTTTGAAAACGTCATGGAGGGTCTTGGCGGGGTCAAGGCGAAGATCGACGCGTTCAACGCGGTGTCGATCGAACTCGGCGAGACCTATTCCGACGAACTGATGGAGAAGATGTCGAAGCTCCAGGAGGAGATCGACGCCGCCGACGGCTGGGACATCGACTCGAAAATCGAAATGGCGATGGAGGCGCTGCGCTGTCCGCCGGGCGACTGGAAAGTCGACAAACTCTCGGGCGGCGAAAAGCGGCGGGTGGCGCTGGCGCGGCTGTTGCTGTCGAAGCCCGACCTCTTGCTGCTTGACGAGCCGACCAACCATCTCGACGCGGAATCGGTCGCCTGGCTCGAAAACCATCTGCGCGAGTATCCCGGCGCCGTCATTCTCGTCACCCACGACCGCTACTTCCTCGATAATGTGACGGGCTGGATTCTCGAACTCGACCGCGGCCGCGGCATTCCGCATGAAGGGAATTATTCTTCCTGGCTTGAAGCCAAAAGGAAACGCATGGCGCTGGAAGAGCGCGAAGACCAGAACCGCAAGAAAACGCTCGACCGGGAATCGGAATGGATCAGCGCCTCGCCCAAGGCGCGGCAGGCGAAGTCGAAGGCGCGCATCAACGCCTATGACGACCTCCTTGCGAAAGCCGGGAAGGAAGATGTCGGCACGGCGCAGATCCAGATCCCCGCCGGCCCGCGCCTCGGCGGCGTCGTCATCGAGGCGCAGGATCTGAAGAAGGGCTTTGGCGACAAGCTCCTCATTGACGGGCTTTCGTTCAAGCTGCCGCCGGGCGGCATTGTCGGCGTCATCGGTCCGAACGGCGCCGGGAAGACGACGCTGTTCCGTATGCTGACGGGCGCCGACAAGCCGGACGATGGCGCCTTGCGCATCGGCGAGACCGTCAAACTGGGCCATGTCGATCAGAGCCGCGACGATCTTTCGCCGAACAAGAACGTCTGGGAGGAAATCTCCGGCGGGCTTGACGTGATCAAGCTCGGAAACCGCGAAATGCCGAGCCGCGCCTATGTCGGCTGGTTCAATTTCAAGGGCGGCGACCAGCAGAAGAAAGTCGCCAATCTTTCGGGCGGCGAGAGGAACCGCGTCCAGCTCGCGAAAATGCTGACCGAGGGGGCGAACCTTCTTCTCCTCGACGAGCCGACCAACGATCTCGACGTCGATACGCTGAGGGAACTTGAGCGCGCGCTTGAGGATTTCGCCGGCTGCGCCGTCATCATCAGCCACGACCGCTGGTTTCTGGACCGCATCGCAACCCACATCCTCGCCTTCGAAGGCGACAGCCATGTCGAATGGTTCGAAGGCAATTTCGCGGCCTACATCGAAGACAAAAAGCGCCGCCTCGGCGCGGACGCCGATATCCCGCACCGGATCAAATACAAGCGGCTGACGCGGTAGGCGATTGGCCCGCGCGGGGATCGGATGGACGCGCTGACCGCTTTCGGTCTTGTTGCGGTGACGGGCATGCTCGTCGCTTATGCGCTGGAAGAGCGCGGCTCGGGTTGGACGCTGGCGTTCGCTGGCGCCTGCGCGCTCGGATCGGTTTATGGTTTCCTGCAAGGGGCATGGCCGTTCGGGGTCATCGAGGCGATCTGGGCGCTGGTTGCAGTCCGGCGATGGATGAAGCGTCGCGGCTGACCAATATTTCATGCCAGCCGATGCCGCGCGAATACTGTCAATGGCGGCGTTTCCTCATGTGCTTCATCAAATCCCGGCGTCCGCGCTAACGCATTATTTCCGCTTTTCGCCTCACCTCGCGCACGACGGGGCCGCGGGCGCCCTGGGCTTGATGGAGCAATTCATGAACACGAAGTTGATGGTGACCGCGGGCGTTTGCGCCGCCGCGCTGATTGTGGGCGCGGGCTTTGCGATGTCGGGCGGCAAGAGCGGCGACAAGCTTTCTGAGCCGCCAGCGCTTGAAGAAGGGGTCACCGAGCCCGAGCTTGTCGCCGCGGCGCCGGCGCCAAAGCCTGATTGCCGCAAGACGGCGACAAACGAGACCGGTTTTGACCCGGCGACGACGCTCTACCCGGTGCGCGAGGATGCCGGCAACCGCCAGGTGCTGAAGGGCGCGGCGGTCGGCGCG
>JBGTLL010000213.1:0-1991 GCA_041744115.1 Parvularculaceae bacterium
GTAAAGCCTCCCGCGCGGCGCTGCGGCGATCGGCCCACCGAGGACGGCGACGGGTTTCGTTTGCCGCAAAGCAGCGTAAGGGTGGCCGCGCCAGCCGAGCCGCAGGAAAGCGCGCACCATGACAATTCTCCGATCCGCCGCGCGCTCCATAATTGCAGGCGCGGCGCTCCTCCCTGCCGCCGCGCTGGCGCAGGAGGCCGCGCCCGCCAGCGAGACCTCGGTCTTTCTCTTCAACACGCTGCTCTTCCTCCTCGCCGGCATGGTCGTGATGTTGATGACCGCCGGCTTCGCCATGCTGGGGGCGGGTCTTGTCCGCGCGAAAAACGCCGCGTCGTTCTGCGTACAGACGATTGGCGCCTATGCGGTCGCCGGGATCATGATCTGGCTGACCGGCTACAATCTGATTTACGGCGTTGAGCCGGGCGGCTTTCTCGGCTCGTTCGCCCTGTGGTCGGCGGAAGACATCGATCCCGTCGGCAAGGGCTTTGCGTCGCCGGCGGGGTTCTTCCTGCAGATGGTTTTCGGCGCGACCGCCGCCGCGATCGCCCTCGGCGCGATCGCCGAACGCGTGAAACTCGGCGCCGTCATGGTCTTCACCGCCGCCTTCGCCGGGATCATCTATCCGGTCGCGGCGTCGTGGGACTGGGGCAAGGGCTATCTCGAGGCCGACTGGAAATTCGCCGATTTCGCCGGGGCGACGATCGTTCATTCGACCGGCGGCTGGGCGGCGCTCGCCGGCGCGCTCATCATCGGCGCGCGGCGCGGCAAATATCACGGCCGGCGCGCCCAGCCGATGCCGGGATCGGACCTGCCGATCGCGGCGCTAGGCACGTTCATTCTCTGGCTCGGGTGTCTGGCGTTCAATGCGGGCGCGGGGCTCGCCTTCGGCGCGATCGGCGACGCCATCGCCGTCTCGGCCGTCATCGTCAACACCAATATGGCGGCCTCGGGCGGCGTCATCGCCGCGATCGTGATGACGTCGCTGATCTACAAGCGGGTTGACCTGACGATTGTGCTGAACGGCGCTATTGGCGGTCTCGTCGCCATCGCCGCCGAGCCGCTCGCGCCAGCAATCTGGCAGGCGGCGCTGATCGGCGCGTTCGGCGGCGTCATCGTCACCGTCGGCGTGCCGCTGCTCGATCGCCTCAGGATCGACGATGTGGTCGGCGCGATCCCGGCGCATCTTTTCTGCGGCGTCTGGGGCACGCTGGTCGTGCCGTGGACCAATTCCGACGCGACCCTCTTCGGCCAGGTCGTTGGCGTACTGATGATCGGCCTCTTTGCCTTCGTCATGAGCGCGCTGGTCTGGACCGTCCTTAAATATTCGATCGGCGCGCGCGTCAGCGCCGAAGAGGAAACGGCCGGCCTTGACACCGCCGCGCTTGGGCTTGATGCCTATCCTGAATTCCGCAAGGGTTGAGGATTGACGGCAAAACGTTAACCCCCGTTAACCCTTTGATGGAACGCCCGTGGCATGTTCGGGCGCGGCGGTTTACGCCAGTTCGCCGTCGATGCTGAGCAGTACAAGAGCCATGGCTTCAAGGTCTCCGCGCGCCCGCCCGCAAAAGACGACTGCCGGACGGCTGCGCCTCTGGCGCCGGCAGGCGCTCGCGCGCTCGGGCGGCGCCGCGATGATCGGGCTGGGGCTGTGGCTGACGCTCGCCTTGGCGACCTTTTCGATCAGCGATCCGAGCCTCAACAATGGTACCGTCCGCAACCCCGAAAACTGGATGGGCGGCCTCGGCGCGATCGTCGCCGATCTGCTGCTGCAGGTCCTTGGCGGCGCCGCCCTCTTTGCAATTCCTCCGCTCATCATCTGGGGCGCGGTCGCCTTGATGCGCGGCGCTGACGACATCCCCGAACAGCGGACGCCCCGCGACGCGGCGATCCGGTTCGTTCTCGCGCCGCTGTCTTTTTTCATTCTGGCCGGCGCGTTCTCGCTGGCCCCGACGCCGGCGACGTGGCCGTTCGCGGTCGGGCCTGGCGGACTT
>JBGTLL010000214.1:0-9681 GCA_041744115.1 Parvularculaceae bacterium
GCGTTTCGCCCGAACTATTGACCGCGACCGGCTCGACAGCGACGGCGAGCGGCTGGCCGTTCGCCCCGCCGGCGCAGCGGAGCGCGTAATAAGCAAGACCAAGGCTCAAACCGATCAGGGCGAGCGGCGCCCATTTCGGAAAACCGCGCTTTCGATAGTACGGATCCGGCTCTTCCTCTTGCGGCATGAAAGCGAGATAGGCGGCGATGACGCCAAGACCCCCGGCGACAATGGTTCCCCAGGCGGCGGCAAGGCACCAGATCGAGAACGGAGTTCGGCTCCACGACAACAAGGGAAGAAGGTCATGCGGGCGGCCGCCGGCGGCGCTGGCGGCGATAAAAACCCCCGCGCCGAGAATGACCGCGGCGAGAAGGCTGGCGAGAAAAGCGCGCACCTGCGCCATCTGAAGGCCCCACCCTCAAAGTTGATCGGCCCGATGGTCACGAACCGGCAGTCGGAATGCAAGGCGGAAAGAAGCCGCCCAATCAGGAACGCATGGATCGGCCTCGCGTTCCGCAAAACGCGATCTCGACTTTCCCGACTGATGCGTTTAGGCCACGGCCGTCACCTCGAACCGGAGCCATCGATGCGCCCTTCCGGCCGCAGCTTCAACGAAATGCGCGCGATCAGTCTTGAGGCGGGCGTCGCCAAGCACGCCGAAGGCTCATGCCTCGTCAAATTCGGCGACACCCACGTCCTTTGCACCGCGTCATGGGACGAGATGACGCCGCCCTGGCTGAGGGGTCAGGGGCGGGGCTGGGTCACCGCCGAATACGGGATGCTGCCGCGCTCGACGCATGAGCGGATGAAGCGGGAAGCCAAGGGATCCGGCCAATCCGGCCGCACCCAGGAAATCCAGCGCCTGATCGGCCGGGCGCTGCGCGCCGTCGTCGATCTGAAAGCTTTGGGCGAACGCCAGATCCTCATCGACTGCGACGTTCTGCAAGCCGACGGCGGCACGCGGACCGCGGCGATCACCGGCTCCTGGGTCGCGATGCAGCAATGCTTCAAATGGGCGACGTCAAACGGCGTCATCAAGACCAATCCGGTCAAAGACACGGTCGCCGCGATTTCCTGCGGCCTCGTCAACAGCGCGCCGGCGCTCGATCTTGATTACGCCGAGGATTCAAAGGCCGGCACCGACGCCAATTTTGTCGTCACCGGCATGGGCGGCCTCGTCGAAGTGCAGGCGACGGCCGAGGGCGCGCCGTTTTCGGACGAGCAATTCCTCGCGCTCCTCGCGATGGCGCGGCAGGGTTGCGCGGATCTTGCGCGCCGGCAAAAGGAAGCGCTCTGATGGACAAGATCGCCGCCGGCGTCGTCAAGTTTCAGCAGCAGGCGTTCGCCGAACGGCGCGAATTGTTCGGGCGCCTCGCCGAAGGCCAGACGCCCGAGGCGCTGTTCATCACCTGCTCGGACAGCCGCATCGATCCCAATCTCCTGACCCAGACCGATCCCGGCGAACTCTTTATCTGCCGCAACGCCGGCAATATCGTTCCGCCGCATACGAACCATACCGGGGCGATGACGGCGTCGATCGAACTCGCGGTCGGCGCGCTTCTGGCCCCGCACATCATCGTTTGCGGGCACTCCGATTGCGGGGCGATGAAAGGCGCGATGAACCCGGAAGGGCTCGACGACTTCCCGCATGTCCGGGAATGGCTCAGCTATTCGCGCGCCGCGGTGCTGATCTCGCGCGAAAAGGGCGCGGGGCTGGATGACAAGGCGATGCTCGATCTGCTGACGAAAGAGAATGTCCTGCTGCAGATCGCGCATCTGAAGACCCACCCTTACGTCGCCGTCAGGCTCTCGACCGGGGCGACGCAGATTCACGGCTGGGTCTACGATATCGGCTCGGGCGAAGTTCTCGCCTATGACGAGAAAGCGAACGATTTCATTCCGGTCGCCGCGCATTATCAGGAGCCGGTGCGCGCGGTGATCCACACCCATCAAGAGCACAAGGGCTGACCGAGTGTCCGCCGCTCTCGGATCGCACCAGCCTCGCGTCACGACAACAGATGAGGGAACGGCCCCGGCCGGCGGCAAGCACATCGTCGAAACGCTGATCGAAGAACGCGCCAAGACCCTCGTCAAATCGCGCTTCTGGCCGCTCTATCGGTCAGTCCTTTACCCGCTCCTCAGAAAAGCCGACGCGGTCCGGATGGCCGACGCGATCGCGCCGCTTTCGGGAGCGGCGGCGATGGAACACGTGAGTTCAATTCTTCGCCTCCACGTCTGCAAGTCCGGCTTTGAGCATATTCCGGCGTCGGGACGCGTCATCATTGCGTCGGTTCACCCGACCGGCATCGCCGACGGCGTCGCCATGTATGACGCGCTGAAGGAAAAGCGGCCGGATCTCGTCTTCTTCGCCAACCGCGACGCCATACGCGTTGCGCCGCGATTGTCAGACGTCGTCATCCCCGTCGAATGGGTCGCTGAAAAGCGGACCCGCCAGCGTTCGCGCGAAACACTCGTCGAAACGAAAAGGGCGTTCACGGACGAACGCTGCGTCGTCCTGTTTCCCTCGGGGCGCCTCGCTTTCATGGATGAGGACCGAAAGCTCGTCGAACGCGAATGGCTGACGACGGTTGCGATCTTCGCGCGGAAATATGAATGCGCGATCGTGCCGGCGCACATCACGGCGCGCAATTCCCGGCTTTATTACTGGTTCTGGAAGCTGAACGCGGAGCTCCGCGACATCACCCTCTTCAACGAATTGCTGAACAAGCGCGGGCAGCGGTACGACATAATGTTCGGCCCGGCGATCCCGCCCGAAGACCTTGACGGCGATCCGGCCCTTGTGACGAAGGCGCTGCGCGAACACGCCGCCTATGATTTGCCGGCGGGAAGGCGATGGGTTGCGCTTTCGTCGCGCTGACGGTCGCGATTGTAGGTGAGCGCGAGGAACACATCTTCGAGGTCGGCCTCGACGGTGGTCAAGTCCTTCACGAGGACGCCAGCGGTGTCGAGACGTTCGAGAATGGCGGCGACCTCGCCCTTGCTCGGCTTGTAGGGAACCGCGAGCCGGCCGTCGGCGCGCAGTTCCGCCGTATAGGGATCAAGGGCGGGCGCCATCGTCATCGCTTGCGTCGGCGTCACCAGCAACGTCTTGGCGTCAAGCGAGGAGATGAGCTTTTCCGTCGGTTCGCAGACGACGACAGCCCCCTCATGGATGATCGCGATGCGGTCGCAAAGCGCCTGCGCTTCTTCAAGATAATGCGTCGTCAAGACGATGGTGACGCCGGACGCATGCAGTTTCAACACGTATTCCCAGAGCTGCTTTCTAAGCTCGATATCGACGCCCGCCGTCGGCTCGTCGAGAATGAGAACCGGCGGCGCGTGCACCATCGCCTTGGCGACGAGGAGCCGCCTTTTCATTCCGCCCGACAGCATCCGCACATAGGCGTTCGCCTTGTCGTCAAGCCCGAGCGCGGTCAATATTTCCATGGTCCGCCGCTCGCGCTTCGGGACGCCGTAGAGGCCGGCCTGGATTTCGAGCGCTTCCTTCGGGGTGAAGAAAACGTCCATGTTGATTTCCTGCGGTACGACGCCGATCGACGCGCGCGCCTGCCGCGCATTTTTGTCAATGTCGAAACCCCAGACGCTGACCGAGCCGGAAGTTTTCGAAACAAGGCCGGCGAGAATATTGATGAAGGTCGATTTGCCGGCGCCGTTCGGGCCAAGCAGGCCGAAAATCGAGCCGACAGGCACTTCAAGATCAACGCTCTTCAGCGCTTCCTTGGCGGGCGATTTCTTGGTCGCCGCGTAGATTTTGCGAAGGCCGCGCGCCGCAATCGCGGCTTCAGTGACGGGCATCAGACTTCCAAGGCTCGTTGGCGCGCGAGTGATACCATGCCCCTGGGTTCGGGGGTCAACCGCTTGGGTCATCAGATTTCCTCACCCTTGACTCAGAAGCGCGCCGAACGGCAATGGGCGTCCCGCAACCTGCGATGGCCCGATGAAAGATTTGAAGGCGCCCGCGCCGCCGCCGGAAATTTTCTATGTCGCGACGCGCCGCGTCGCCTGCACCGGCGATGGCGGGGCGCTCGGTCATCCCATTGTCTGGTATTCACTTGAGGACGGCGAGGCCGAATGCGGCTATTGCGACCGCAAGTTCATCTACGATCCGGAGAAGGCGAAGCGATAATCATCCGCGCCGCGCGAGCCTCAATATGTCCTTCGCCTTCGGCGGCGCCGACTGCAGGATTGCCGCGCGGAAAATGCGGCCCATGACGCGCGCCAGCACAATTGCGAAAGCGAGCATCAGCGAGGTCGCGCCGACAATCTCCCAGATCGGCGGATCGGCGGCGGCGCGCATCATTACCGCGTAAGGCGTGTAAATCGGAATCCAGGTGAGGATCGAGGCGACGAGGCCGTTCGGATTCTGGAACACCATGATCATGAACGGCAGCGGCGCGAACACGATCAGCATCACCGGGCCCATATAGCTTTGCGCGTCCTGCAGCGAGTTCGACACGGCGCCGATCGCAAGAAAGATCATCGCGAAAATCGCATAGGCGCAGAAAAAATAGAAAAGATAGATCAGCAGGAACCAGGAATCGAACAGCACGCCGAACAGGTTCTGCATCATCTCGTTGCCGCCGCCGCCAAGGGCGAGCAAGAGGCCTGAAACCATGAACACCGCCGGCATGGTGAGGCCGACGGCGGCGATGCCGACGAGCTTGCCGAGCATCAGCTCGTTGGCCGTCACCGACGACAGAAGAATTTCGACGATCTTGTTCGACCGCTCCTCGATGGTGTTGGTGAGCAGAAGATTGCCGACGCCGAAGACGACGACCAGCAGCATATAGGTCATCGCGGCGGGGATAACGGCGGACCGCAGCCGGTCGATATCCTGAAGCTCGCCGCCGCCTTCGATCTTGTCGGGGCGATAGGGTTTGACCGGCGCTTCGACATCGGCGAGGGCGTCGAGTTGATCGTTTGAAATGCCAAAGCTTGCGGAGAGCTTGCGATAGGCCGTTGTCGACAGCGCGTTCGCGACCGCGCTTTCAAGACCGGGATCGGTCAGATTATTGCTCCAGAACTGCGCTTCGGCGCCGGTCTCGTCGCCGGTATATTCCGCCGGGATCAGCACCGCCGCGAACAGGGCGCTGCCGGCGCCGGGATAGGGCTTTGCATCAAGAAGATAGGGGCGCAGCGCTTCCGCCGCCATCTCAACATTGGCGGCATTTTCGATTTCTTCGATGAGATCGAGGCGGACGAACTGGCTGCGCGGCGGCGTGAACATCGGCGCGCCATTTCTCAGATAGTCCTTGACGGCCGCGCGCGCGGCCTCGACGCCGCCTGCCTCGTAGAACGCCTGCTGGCGCGCCTGTGTCACCGCGGAGGGCGCGAATGGCGCCGGCAGTTCTTCAGGGTCGATCAGGGTTCTGTCGATTGCCGCCGCCATGTAAATATCAAAGGCAGTGATGACGTTTCGCTGATCGCGCTTGTCGATTTCGCGATCGATGGCGTCGGCGTAGCCGCCGGCTTCGTCAAAGACGACGAAACTGCGCGTCGGCCGCGAGGCTTCAAGAAGTCCCATTGCGGCGCCGCCAAGCGCGATCAGCAGCGGAAACATGAACATGAAAATGAGGAAGCCGCGCGACAGCACATATTGCTTGTATTCGCGCCACGCGATGAGGAGGACCGCTTTCACGCCGCCGCTCCTGTCGTCAACGCCGCGGCTGGTTCGCCCGGTTGTCCAGCGGCGTTGCCGACGATCGCGACGAAAATATCGTGCAGCGACGCGTTGGTGTTCTCGAACCGCGACAGGTGCATTCCGGCGTCAAAGGCGGCGCGCAATACCGTGTTTGGATCCGTGCCGCGCGCCAGCTCGACGACATAGCTGCGATCGCCGGCCTCGCGGTCCGCGATCGCTTCGACTTTGCGCACCCCCGGCGCGCGGGCCAGCGGCTCAACCGGGTCGCGCGTGCGAATGACAAGCCTTGGCGGAAAGCTCGCGCGCGCTTCGTCCAGCGTTCCTTCAAACTGCTTTTTGCCTTTGGCGAGGATGAGGAAACGATCGCAAAGACGCTCGGCGTGCTGCATCGTATGGGTCGAGAAGATGATGGTTCGTCCCTCGGCTTTCAGATCGGCGATCAGCGCTTCAAGCGTCGACTGATTGATCGGATCAAGTCCGGTAAACGGCTCGTCGAGAATGAGAAGCTCAGGCTCATGCGCGATGGTCGCGAGGAGCTGAACTTTCTGCGCCATGCCTTTTGACAGCGCTTCATTCCGCGACCGCGCGAAATCGCCGAGACCGAACTCCTTAAGCAGTTTGTCGGCGCGCGCGCGCGCCACTTTGCCGGGGACGCCGCGCAAGCTCGCGAAATAGGCGATCGTCTCGGCCGCCCGCATCTTGCGATAAAGCCCGCGCTCTTCCGGCAGATAGCCGATGCGGTGACGGACCGGGATCGCCGAAGACGAGCCGAGGACCTCGATCCGGCCCGATGTCGGCGGAATGATATCGAGAATCATTCGAAGCGTCGTTGTCTTGCCGGCGCCATTCGGGCCGAGGAAGCCGAAAATCTCGCCCTTGTTCACCTCAAAACTGAGCCCATCGACCGCGGCGAAATCGCCGAAGCGTTTGACGATCGAGTCGAGGACGAGCGGCCGGTCCGACATCGGAGCTTTCCAAACAAGGGCGCCGGACGATGCGGCGGGCGGCTTTCTTAGTCGGTTCGCGATCGAAGATCGAGCCGCTTTTTGCGGGCGATTGTCCTGGCGGCGAAGGATTAATACAGTGCAATCCGCTTTGCCATGTGCTTACCACTCGCCGCTGTTTGGCATGCTGGCCCAGGGTTCGGCCTGCGGCAGACGGTCGCCTTTCTGCAGCAATTCAATCGAAATGCCGTCGGGTGAGCGGATGAACGCCATGTGGCCGTCGCGCGGCGGGCGATTGATGACGACGCCTGCGGTCATCAGCCGCGCGCACAGCGCGTAAATATCGTCGACGCGAAAGGCGAGATGGCCGAAATTGCGCACGCCCTGATAATCCTCCTTGTCCCAATTGAAGGTGAGTTCAACCAGCGGCGCCTTGTTCTCGCGCGCCGCTTCGACATCGCCGGGCGCGGCGAGGAAAACCAGCGTGAAACGACCCTTTTCATTGCTGACGCGCGACATCTCGATGAGGCCGAGTTTCCGGCAGTAGAAATCGAGCGACAGTTCGAGATCGCCGACCCGCACCATCGTGTGAAGATATTCCATCGCCGATCAGCCTTTCGTCTTTTCCTCGAGCAGTTCGTCCCTCAGATACCCCGGCCGGCGCCGATGGTACCGGCGCATCGCGAAAAAAACGACGCCAAGCCAGACAAAGAGCAGGCCGAAATAATAATAAAACTTCAAGACCGCCTGAACGTAATAGAGTGCAATCGTTTCTCCGTCATCGCGGCTGACGGCGTCGGTCGATCCGACGACAGGAACGCTTTTGGCCAGCGCCGCCGCATCCGCGGAAAGGCCGATTGAATCGAGAAACCAGGCAAAGCCTGACAGAACGCCGAGCGTGACCGGCAGCGCCGCGACGAAAGCCGCGGCCATCGCCAGCGCGTATTTCGGAAAGCGCGGAAAATGCACGCGATGGAAAATTTCGCGAAACCGCGCTTCGCTGATTCCATCGACGATCTCAGGATTGGCGGCCTGCAGCCGCGCCCATTCAAGGCCGGCGCTTTCGCCGATCTCGGCAGCCATACGCTTGCGCCACCGCCAATACGCCAGTGCGACGAGGCCGAGCGCGGCGACGATGATCGAAAACGTGGTGAGCACGAAACTTATGCCCCGCCGCGAAGGCTTGCGCGCACCAGCGCGGCGCCCAGCGCCTTGGCAAAGTCCATGCGTTCCGCCGGCGCCAGAAATGCGCCGAGGACGAGCGAACGCCCCTTGCTGACGATCCGCACCGAAGCTTCGTGGCTGTCCGGATTGTCGATGGCGACGCGCGCCCAAAACGGTTCGATGCGCCAGCGCGATTCATGGCCGGACGGCAAAACGCGCGCGACGCGCATGTCCCCGCCGGCGATCCGCACCCGCTCATGCTGGCGGCCCTGCCGATAGGAAAGTCGGAACGCGAGCCAGACCAGGAAGACATCAAGTCCGCAAAAGCCGATCACCGGCCAGGCGCCGATCGCATAGAAGGTAATGCCGAACAGGATATTGGCGCCGATGACAATCGCCATCACGGCGACGAATCCGGCATTCGGCAGCGAACGGTACGGATAGAGGAAGGCGTCGAACTCCGCGTGGCCGCCGAAAGGCTCGGGCGGCAGTTCCAGCGCCCGGCCTTTTTCGGCGGGCGGCATGTCTTCGAAAACGCAAACGCGGCTCATGGGCCGATGATAGCGCCTTGGCGTCTTGGCGCCAGCCCGGCAGGGAGACCGCCCGGGTTTGACTTCGCGGGGCGCCCGGCGCCATGGTCGCCGCGCGTTCGGAGGCGGCAATGGCGAAGAGGACGCGTGCAATGACGCGTCTTGGCGCGGCGGAAGCGTTCCGGCGGTTCGCCGATTTGTCGCCGGCGCCGGAAACCGAACTTCGCTATCACAATCATTTTACTTTGCTGGTCGCCGTCGTTCTCTCGGCGCAGGCGACGGATGTGAGCGTCAACCGGGCGACGCCGGCGCTTTTTGCAATCGCCGACACGCCGGAGAAAATGGCGGCGCTCGGCGAGGAACAGCTCGGCGCCTTCGTCCGGACGATCGGCCTCTGGCGCGCCAAGGCGAAGAACGTCATCGCGCTCTCAAAGCAATTGATCGAGGATCACGGCGGCGAAGTCCCTGCCTCGCGCGAAGCGCTGGAACGCCTGCCGGGCGTCGGGAGGAAGACCGCCAATGTCGTCTGCAATGTCGCTTTCGGCCAGCCGACGATCGCCGTCGATACGCATATTTTTCGCGTCGCCAATCGCACCGGTCTTGCGCCCGGCAAAACGCCGCTCAAGGTCGAAAAGGGTCTGGAGAAAATCACGCCGCCGGAATTTCTGCACGCCGCGCATCATTGGCTGATCCTTCATGGCCGCTATGTCTGCAAGGCGAGGAAGCCGGAATGCTGGCGCTGCGGGATTGTGGATTTGTGCCTCTATAAGGAAAAGACGCTGCCCGTTTCCGCTGAAAAATCCGCGCCGAAACGCCTCATGAAAAAGCCGGCGAAGCGGGTTGCCGCGAAACCGCAATTGCGTTCTGCGAACGCCCGCCGAAAGGCCGCAGCAACATGACCACTCGCGACCGGCTGATCGTTGCGCTTGACCTGCCGACTGTCGATGAAGCGAAAGTCGTGATCGACCGCCTTGGCGACACGGCTTCCTTCTACAAGATCGGGTATCAGCTGATGCCGGTCGGCGGCATCGGCCTGGCGCAAAAACTCTCCGCGGACGGAAAAAAAGTTTTTCTCGATTTCAAATTCCACGACATCGGCGCGACCGTTGAGCGCGGGGTGGCGAGCGTTGCAAGGCTCGGCGGCGATTTCCTGACCGTGCACGCGGAGCCCGATGTCCTCAAGGGCGCCATCGCCGGCCGCGGCGACGACCGGCGCCTCAAAATCCTTGGCGTTACGGTGCTGACCAGCTTGACCGAGGAAAGCCTTGCGGGAAGCGGCATCGCCATGAAACTCGAGGATCTGGTGCTGCGGCGATCGGAATTCGCCGTCGCGGCCGGCGCCGATGGCGTTGTCGCGTCGGCGCGCGAGGCCGCCGCGATC
>JBGTLL010000215.1:0-7600 GCA_041744115.1 Parvularculaceae bacterium
CGCCCATCCTTCGAGACGCGCGCGAAGAGGCGCGCTCCTCAGGACGAGGAGTTTCATTGTTGAAATAAGGACCACCCTCATCCTGAGGAGCGCGCTCCTTGGCGCGCGTCTCGAAGGATGCGCCGCGCGTCCTGTCCGCGCAAAGAACTCCAGGATCAGGCGCAATCCGCGCTTGTTGCGCCGTATACGAACTAATAGCCCATGGCTCCCTTCTCCCCCTTCTTTCAGGGGGAGAAGGTGGCGCGTTAGCGCCGGATGAGGGGGCGGTGAGGCGACGGCGACAGCGCGCGTGACGCACCGCCCCAAACAATTCCTTCTCCCCCTACTTTCTGGGGGATAAGGTGGCGGGTTTGCGCCGGATGAGGGGGCGGTGAGGCAACGGCGACAGCGCGACCGACGCACCGCCCCCCTCACCCCGCCCCCCTCACCCCAAGAAGGGGGAGAGGGAGAAGTGTTTCTCTTCCTTCTCCCCCGTCTTTCAGGGGGAGGAGGTGGCCGAAGGCCGGATGAGGGGGCGGCGCCACAAAGCTCTTCAGCGCGCGTGACGCGCCGCCCCCCTCACCCCGGCCCTCTCCCCCAAGAAGGGGGAGAGGGAGAAGAAAGAGCAGGCGCCTTCTCCCCCTTCTTTCAGGGGGAGAAGGTGGCGCGTGAGCGCCGGATGAGGGGGCGGTGAGGCAACGGCGACAGCGCGCGTGACGCACCGCCCCCCTCACCCCGGCCCTCTCCCCCAAGAAGGGGGAGAGGTGGCCAGAGGGCTTTCCCCATCCGATTTCCCCCCTAGTCTTTCGAATGGTTGGGGCCTACCGTGCCGTTCGCGCGAGCTTCCTGGGCGAGGAAGGCGGGGCGCGGGTGTGGGCGGACGAGGATGACAAAGGCCCCGAAGGGCGCGAAAGACAAATCCGACGGGGAAGCCGGGTCGCGGCCGCTGATTGTCGGCATCGGCGCCTCCGCCGGCGGGCTCGAGGCCTTCAAGACGTTCTTTTCGCTGATGCCGGCCGACAGCGGCATGGCGTTCATTCTTATCCAGCACCTCGACCCCAAACGGTCGAGCCTCCTTGTCGAACTGATGACGAACGCCACCGCGATGCCGGTCGCCGAAGCCGGGGACGGCGCGCCGGTCGCCGCCAACCATGTCTACGTCATCCCGCCCGATGCAACGATGACCATGGACGGCGACCTCTTGCGCGTCGTCAGGCCCGCGCCGCCGCGCGAGACGCGGCGCCCGATCGATGTGTTTTTCACCTCGCTGGCGGAAGCGCAAGGCGACAACGCCGTCTGCATCATTCTTTCGGGCGGCGGCAGCGACGGCAGCGCCGGTCTTACCGCGATCAAGGAGCATGGCGGGCTGACCCTCGCGCAGGCCGAATACGAGAGCCACGCCAAACTCGGGATGCCGTCGAGCGCGGCGGCGACGGGCCGGGTCGATGAGGTCCTCACCGTTGAGCAGATGCCGGAAAAGCTGATCGGCTACGCCCGCCATCTCGTCAATCTGCGCGGCCGCATCGGCGCGGACGAGGCGCTCACCGGCGCCGCGGAAAACCTCTCCCGGATTTGCCGGGTCGTCAGGAGCGTCACCGGGCACGATTTCAGTCAGTACAAGGACAAGACGCTGGCCCGCCGCGTCCTGCGCCGGATGCAGGTCCTGCATCTCGACAAGATGGACGATTACATCGACCGCCTGCGGAAGGAGCCGCGGGAAGCAAGGCATCTGTTCGAGGAATTCCTGATCGGCGTCACCTCTTTCTTTCGCGATCCGGAAGCCTTCGCCGCGCTCGCGGCGGAGGTGATCCCGCAGATCGTCGCCGGCAAGGGCGCCGACGATCAGATCCGGATCTGGATTGCCGGCTGCTCGACGGGAGAGGAAGTCTATTCGATCGCCATCCTTGTCAAGGAGCATCTCGCCGGCCGGGACGTCGCGCCCCGATTGCAGATTTTCGCGACCGACATCGACGAGCGGGCGATCGCTTTCGCGCGCGCCGCGCGCTACCGCCCCGACCAGATCGAGGCCGTGTCGCCGACGCGGCGCGACCGATGGTTCGCGCCGGACAGCGGCCATTGGTGTCCGATCAAGGAAATCCGCGAGGCTTGCGTCTTTTCACTGCACAGCACGATCAAGGACCCGCCGTTTTCGAAACTCGATCTTGTCACCTGCCGCAATCTCCTGATCTATCTGCAGCCGTCGGCGCAGGACCGCACGATCGGCGTCTTCGAATATGCGCTGCGGCCGGGGGGATATCTTTTCCTCGGCGGCTCGGAAAATCTGACGCGGGCGAACCGCGCCTTTTCCGTCGTCGACAAGAAGCATCGCATCTTCCGGCGCAAGGAAGGCGCGTTCGCGCCGGCGCCCCACCTGACCGTCGAGGGGCCCAGGAAGACCGCGTCCGATCGCGAAGCGGCGCGCCCGCCGGGGCGCCAGGACGACCGCCTCGATCTCGATGCGCGGCGCGCGATGGAGCGCCACTTTCCGGCCTATGTCGTCGTCGATGCGCGGAACGACGTCGTGCGTTTTTCCGGCCAGGTCGCGAAGTTCCTCGGTCCCTCGCCCGGCGTCGCCACCCTCGATCTCTTCAATCTGCTGCAACGGCCCTTGCGGCCCGCGGCGCGCGCCGTGCTGCAAAAGACCATGCGCGAGCGCCAGACCGCCATGCACAAGAACTTTGCCTTCGCGATCGACGGCGCCCCGCATGTGATCGATCTGATCGCCGAGCCGGTCGCCGGCGGCGAAGCCGGCAATTTCGCGCTGGCGTTCATCGACCGCGGCGTCGCCGCGCGTGGCGCCGCCCCCGCCCGCGACAGCGACCACGATCTTGAACAGGAACTCGCCCTCACCCGCGAGCGCCTGCAGGCCACGGTCGATGAACTCGAGACCAACAATGAGGAGATGAAGTCGGCGAACGAGGAATACCAGTCGGTCAACGAGGAACTGCAATCGACGAATGAGGAACTCGAAACCTCGAAGGAAGAAATGCAGTCGACCAACGAGGAATTGCAGACCGTCAACGCCGAACTGAACGCCAAGAACGATACGCTGCTGCGCCTCAACAGCGACCTCAAGAATTTCCTCGATTCAACCGAGATCGCCTCGCTCTTTCTCGACGCCAATCTGCGCGTCACCAATTTCACCCCGGCGATGACCGATCTCTTCCATCTGCGCGAGAACGACTATCGCCGCCCGATCACCGAAATCGCCCCCCGTTTCGAGTACGGCGATCTCGCCAACGATGTCGCCCGCGTGCTGCGCACCCTGTCGATGATCGAAAATGAGGTGACGACGTCGGCGGGGCGCGCCTACATCATGCGCATCAGGCCCTATCGCCGGCTCGACAATGTGATCGACGGCGTCGTCATTACTTTCGTTGATATCACCGACAGGAAGCAGCTCGAAGCCGAACGGACTCTGAGGTCCGAAATGGTGGTGTCGTCGGGCGACGCCATCATCGGCCTCGACGCCAAAGGCGCGATCATCGCCTGGAACGCGGCCGCCGAAGCCCTTTACGGCTACAAGGCGGCCGAGGCGATCGGGCAGAATGTCGAGATGATCGTGCCGACGGTCAATCGGTCGGGAGAGTTCGATTTCCGCGCGCAGATCAGCCGCGGCGAGAAGGTCGTCTCCTATGACAGCGTCGGCCATCGCAAGGATGCGAGCGACATCGACATTTCGATCGGCATTTCGCCGCTGAAGGACGGCGCCGGCGCGATCACCGGAGCAACCCTCATCGTCCGCGACATCGGCGATCGCGTCCGCGCGCGCGAGCGTCAGGCGATGCTGCTGCAAGAGCTCAATCACCGGGTGAAGAACACGCTGTCGACGGTGCAGTCGATCGCCTCGCAGACGCTCGAAGACGAGCCGGACCCGAAAGCCTTTCGCGACGCCTTCCAGAAACGGCTGTCGGCGCTGTCCCGGACCCACAATCTTCTGTCTGAAGGCGACTGGCGGGGGTCGCCCTTGCGCGACGTCCTGATGGCGGAGGCCGCGCCCTATGCCGATGGCGAGTTGGGCAGGGTCGCGGTCGGGGGGCCTCATCTCAAACTGACGCCCAACGCTTCGCTCGCCTTCGGCATGGCGTTCCATGAACTGGCGACCAATGCGGCGAAATACGGCGCGTTCTCGACGACGGCGGGGCGCATCCGCGTCGACTGGCGGATCGACAATGGCGGCGGCGAGCGCGTTTTGCGGCTTGAATGGCGCGAGACGGGCGGCCCCGAAGTCGCGCCGCCGACGCGGCGCGGGTTCGGATCAAGGCTGATTGAACGCGGGCTTGCTTATCAGCTCAATGGCGAGGCAGAATTGCGGTTTGAAAAGGCGGGCGTCCATTTCATCCTCGAAGCGCCGCTCGCCTCGATCGAGGCGCCGTGATGAAAGTTGGACTTCGCATCCTCGTTGTCGAAGACGAAGCGATGATCGCGTTTTTCATCGAGGACTGCCTTCAAAAGCTCGGCCACACGATCATCGGCCCGGCGGCGCGCGTTTCAACCGCGCTTGTACTCGCGCGGACGGAAGCGATCGATCTCGCCCTGCTCGACGTCAATATCGCGGGCGAGGAAGTCTATCCGGTCGCGGACGAATTGAAAGCGCGCGGCGTGCCGTTCGTCTTTCTCTCCGGCTATGGCCTCCGCGGCCTCAAGGGCGCATGGGCGGACAGCCCGTTCCTCGTCAAGCCGTTCGCGGCAGAAGCGCTGGCGCAAGCGGCGTCGAATGCGGTGTTGGCTTAGGGCGGTCCGCTTCCAGCCGCGATCAGCACGCCGAGTTCGCGCGCCCGCATACGCTCCGCCCCCGTACGCAGAATTGTTTCGAGAACCCCATTCAGGTTCTCGCCGATCTCGTGATTCCAAAATCGCAGAACCTGAAAGCCCTCGCCTTCGATCGATGCGTCGCGACGCGCATCGCGAACAGGCGCCTCGCCTCTTCCATGCTGGTCGCCGTCGATCTCGATGACGAGCTTTGCTTCAAGACACACGAAGTCGCCGATGAAGGCGCCGATCGTGTGCTGGCGGCGAAAGCGCAACATCCCGAGTTGACGGTTTCGCAAATGCCGCCAAAGACGCCGCTCGGCAACCGGCATGTCCTTGCGCAAGCCGCGCGCTTTCGGGTGAGGCCGTCTCATGTCGCGCGAACGTAGACTCGATCGATCGACATCGTCGAGCCGATTCTTTCTTCCCCCGCCTCTTCGCGGGGGAAGTGGCGCGAAGCGCCGATGGGCGCGCGCTCCATCCGCAAGTGCTGCCCACGCGGATAGAGCGCGCCCCCTCAGTCGCTCCGCGACAGCTCCCCCGCTAAAGAAACGGGGGGGCGAAGAGTCTTTCTTCAATGCCTGCCCGCCCGCCGCTTGAGATGGCGCGCCAGCGCCTTTCTGTCTTCCGCCGACAGCGACGCCGCCGCCTCGACCAGGAGCGCCGCCATTCCGGCCCTCTCTGAGGTTTCGACCGTTTCGAATTTGGCGACGATCGCTTCGGCGCCTGCGCGGTCGAAAACGTCGGCGCCGAGCGCCTCGATGAATTCACGGTGGATCTCATGCGCGGCGCGGCGCTCTTCCCTTCCGTCTTCGCGGTGCGCGATGAACGCTTGTTTGAGGGCGACGCGCGCCGGCTCGGGCAGGTCCGCGAAATGTTCCTTTCCGCCGCGCCTGAAATCGAAGCCGTGCGGCCCTGCGTGAAACCCCGGCCCGCCGGCGATCCCGCCGATGACAAAGCCGCCCATGAAGACGTTGGCCGCCAGCGACAGCGCCAGCGCAATGGCTATTCCTCTGCCCACGATTGATCCTCCCCGTTGAGGTCGAACGACTGGTCGATCGCGGCGGCAAGTTCAGCGTACGTCTCGCCGTCGTCCGGGCCCGAAGCGGCGCCGGCGACAAATCCGGCGGCGCAAAGTCCGGCGAGAAAGCCCGCCGACGCCAGCGGCTGCGCCAGCGCCCGCCAGCCAAACGCGTCGGCGAAAAGCGTCCACGACAGGCGCGCGCGCCGGCTTTGATGCGCGTCGAAAGATGCGAGCAGGCGTGTCGTAAAGCCTTCATCCGCTATGATGAACCGCGCCGATTTGAGCAATTCATCCAGCAGCGCGTCGTCCGGGTCTTGTTCAGGGTTGGTCATCCGACACCTTCCATCAATTCGTCGCGGCGCGATAGCAGCGACTGTTTGAGGCTTCGCCGCGCGCGCGCGAGCAGGGATTCGACCGCATCGACGCTGATTTCCATCGCCGCGGCGGCCTCGATATTGGTCAGCTCCTGATAGTGGCAGAGCGTCATCGCGATCCTTTGCCTTTCCGGCAGCGCGGCCAGCGCCGCCTCGACGGCGCCGCGGCGCTGGTCGGCGGCCAGTTTTTCAACCGCGGACGGCGCCCTGTCGATCTGTTCGTGTGCGTCTTTTTCCGGCGCTTCGCGCTTGCGCTTTCGCAGTCGGTCGAGACAGGCGTTGGTCGCCACGCGATAAAGCCAGGTTTCGAGCCGCGCGCCGCGCGGCCGCCAGCGCCCGGCGTTCTCCCAGAGCTTCAGGAACGTCTCCTGCGCCGCATCCTCGGCGCCCGCTCGGTCGAACAGGATGCGGCCGCACAAAGCGAGCACTTTTGGCGAATGGCGCGCGATCAGCCGCGACGCCGCGGACCGGTCGCCCCGGCCCGCGCGCGCGACAAGGGTTTCGTCGCTGTCGTCATCGCCTGTCAAACGGTCGCCCGCCTTGATTCAACATGGTCCGCCCATCCTTCGAGACGCCGCGTGAAGAACGCGGCTCCTCAGGATGAGGATTTACTTGCCGCAACAACTACGGTCCTCATCCGCAGCCTAATGACTCCTTCGCTGGTGACGGCCCGGCATTTCGTCCTTGCTGATCAGGCCGTCGCCATTGGCGTCAAGCTCGGCGAAGCGGTCGCGCGCCGCATCCTCGTGTTCGCGCCGATCGACGACGCCGTCATTGTTGGCGTCCGGAAAGCGCTTGGCCTGATGCTCGGCCTTGCGCGCGTCGTGCATCGCCGTCAATTCATCCCTCGAGATAAAGCCGTCGCCATCGGCATCGGCTTCGGCGAGACGGCCCTCGTGATGCGATCCGATTTCGGCGACCGCGACTTTGCCGTCGCCGTCCTTGTCAAAGCGCGAGAAGAATTCATCCGGGCTTTTGGCGAAGGCGGCGGCGCCGATGACGGCCGATCCCGAAATGACTGCCAGTGCGAGCATTTTCTTCATCAGATATTCCTCCGTGTCAGATGTTGAATGCGCCCTCTGACCGGTTAAACGCGTCAGCGGCGGAAATCCGTCGCGGCGCGAAGGCTTTCCCGGAATGCCGCGGCGAGACGGCTTTCCTGCGTCCCATGAAGATGCGCTGGCGTCCGCTCGCTCGAGGCCGAAGGGAGCGCGGCTTCGAGCGGGCGGTCGAGCGCCGACCCCTGAACTTCGGCAAAGCACAAAGCGCGGCGGAGGCGCGGCGAGAATGCGGCGGAGGTGATGCGGCCGACCGGTTCGCCGCGCGCAAAGACACCGGCGCCGGGCGATGCGGTATCGGCGTCGAGCGAAAGGACGACGAGATAGCGCTGCGGCAGGCTGGCGTTCTTCAACGCGCGCCGGCCGTTGAACCAGGCGCGGTTGGGCGGCGCCAGATGCGGCAGCCCGATCTC
>JBGTLL010000216.1:0-8404 GCA_041744115.1 Parvularculaceae bacterium
GCCGTCGCCGGCGTGCTCGCCGGCGTCGCGATCGCCAAAGGCGCGCTCGGAGCTGGCCTCGCGCTCATTCTTTTGAGCCGCCTTCTCGACGGCCTTGACGGGGCGATTGCGCGGGCGACCAAAATCACCGATTTCGGCGGCTATCTCGACATCGTCGCCGACTTCTTCTTCTACGTTTCGATCCCCGCCGGCTTCGGCCTCGCGGCGGCCGGCAACGCCGTCCCGGCGATGATCCTCCTCGCGGCGTTCGCGCTCACCGGCGTCAGCTTTCTGAGCTACGCGGCGATCGCCGCCAGACGCGGCGAGGAGACGTCGGCGCACGGACGAAAAAGCTTCTTCTATTCGACCGGGATCGCCGAAGGGACGGAAACGATCGCCGTTTTCGTCCTGATGTGCCTCGCGCCATCCTGGTTCGCGCCGATCGCGCTCGCTTTCGCCGCGCTCTGCCTTTTGACGGTCGTCCAGCGGACGCTCCTCGCGGCGGATCGCTTCCGATAGCGCTTGACATAAAACCTTTTGGTTCTATAAATGAGAAACCAAAAGGTTTTATATGCCCGCAACCCCTGAGATCCAGCCTGTCTTCCGCGCGCTCGCCGATCCGACGCGGCGGGCGATCATCTCGATCCTCGCTGAGCGGCCGCGGACGATCGGCGAAGTCGCCTCGGCCTTCCCGGTCAGCCGCCCGGCGATCGCCAAGCACCTGAAGATCCTTGAAGAGAGCGACATCATCCGCGTCATGGCGAAAGGACGCGAACGGATCAATTCGCTTAATCCGGAAGCCTTGAAGCGCGCGGCCGAATGGCTCGGGGTCTTCGACCGCTTCTGGGACGACCGCCTCGCCAAACTCAAAACCGAAGTGGAGAAAGACCGATGACGAAGATGCAGATCGTGAAAACGCTTTTTCTGAAGGCGCCGCGCGCGCATGTCTGGCGGTTCCTGACCGAGGCGGACAAGCTCGCGCTCTGGTTTCACGCTGGCGAAAGCGACCTCAAGGCCGGCGGCGATTATGTCCTACTGACCAACAGCTACGGCAAGGACGGCGAGCGGCTGGTGACGGGACGCGTCATTGAAATGGATCCGCCGAAAAAACTGGCGCACAGCTTCACCCACAAAATGCTGAACGGCGTCGAGACGCTGTGCGTCTGGGAGCTCGCCGAATTTGACGGCGGCACGATGCTGACGCTTACCCATTCCGGCTGGGAGAAAGTCGGCGAGGGCGCGTTCGCGATGACCGCCAATCACGACACCGGCTGGGACGAGCATTTCGTCCGCCTGCGGCGGGTGACGAACTGACCGGGATTGATGAACGGAGGCCGAGCTTTTTCGACGACCGCGCATTCAGGGCCTGCGTCAGTCTGTCCGCGCTCAATGAATCGTTCAGCGACGGCGGCCGTCAAGACGTCAAAATCCGCGGCGGCGACGGATCGCGCTTGCCTGATATTTTTTCTTTGTCCTAAAACAAAAACCTGTCATTGAGGCCGGTGGCCGTTTTGAGGGGAGGGCGCTGATGCGATCTCGTGCGACTGCCGCCTGACGGACAGCGAGCGGAAGGCTTAACGCAAGGGGTAATTCCATGATCAGGCATTCAGTTGTTCTTGCCGCGGGGGCTGCGCTGCTGGCGACGTCGTGCGCCCGCGAACCGAAGACTGAACTGGCGGAGGCCTCGCCGACCGAAACGGCGCTTGCGGTCTCGCCGCTCGATTCCTCGATCGGGTGGGGTCCCTGTCCGGCGCTTTTTCCGGCGGGGTGCGAGATTGCCGTGCTGCACGGCGACCCGGCGGCGCCAAATGCCGATGTCTTCCTCAGGGTGCCGTCGCAATATGAGATTCCCGCGCATTGGCATTCCTCCGCCGAGCGAATGGCGCTCGTCACCGGCGAGCTTGAGGTGACGTATCAGGGGCAACAGCCGGCGACGCTTAAGATCGGGGATTACGCGTACGGCCCCGCCAAACTGCCCCACGCGGCGGTCTGCGCCAGCTCCGACGCGTGCACGCTTTTCATCGCCTTTGAGGGCGCCGTCGATGCGCACGCGTTCGATGGGTCGTTGGAGGATTCCGTGTCACCCTGACGAAAGTCAGGGTCCAGAGCCTCGGGCGTCTCCGGCGCGGTTCAGGATGCTGACTTTCGTCAGCAACGGCCCTTGCTCAGCATGACGGCCCTTTGCGCTGAAACGACGAAGACCTATTGCCAGCGCTTCGATGTCTTCTGCGCGATTTCGTCGGGCGCCCTCGTCTTCGCGCCCGCATAGCCGGTGACGCTGTCGGCGACGAACGGATTGGTCTGCCGCTCGCGGCCGAAACTCGACATCGGCCCGTGGCCCGGCACGAACCGCATGTCGTCGCCGAGCGGCCAGAGTTTTTCGGTGATCGAGCGGATCAGCGTTGCATGATCGCCGCGCGGGAAATCCGTGCGCCCGATCGAGCCGGCGAAGAGGACATCGCCGACAAAAGCGATCTTCGCCACGCGATTGAAGATGACGACGTGCCCCGGCGTGTGGCCCGGCGTGTAGACAGTTTCAAACTCGATGCCGTCAAGTTCCAGCGTGTCGCCGTCATCGAGCCAGCGGTCCGGCGTGCAGTCCTCGCCGTCCTCGATACCGAACGCGCGCCATGAACTTCGGATCTGGGTGAGCCAGAACACTTCTTCCTGCTGCGGACCTTCGATCGGCGCGCCGGTGCGGCGTTTGATTTCCTCGGCGGCGCCCGCGTGATCGAGATGGCCATGCGTCAGCCAGATCTTTTCAAGCTTTGCATCCATCTTCGCGGCGGCGGCCATGATCTTGTCCGGCTCGCCGCCCGGGTCGACGACCGCGGCTTTTCCGGACGCCGCGCGAATGATCGAGCAGTTCTGCTGGAAGGGCGTCACGGGAACGATCTGGACAGTGAAGGCGGGCCGGTCGGTCATGGGGCTTAGGTAGGAGAGCGCCGCGCCGCGCGCAACCGGCATCGTCGCGCTCATGCCGCGCCGGGCACATCCTTCGAGACGCCGCGTGAAGAACGCGGCTCCTCAGGATGAGGAATTTCTTTGTTGCAACAGGAAATGTCCTCATCCTGAGGAGCCGCCGCAAGGCGGCGTCTCGAAGGGGGCGCGTCACGAAGGATGAGGTTGATTAGAGCGGGGCGCAATTAGTCCGCATTGGACACGAACCTCGTTCCGTCATGCTGACGAAAGTCAGCATCCAGAGCCGCGAGGGACCTGCTCGCCATTCTGGACCCTGACTTGCGTCAGGGTGACGTCGTCCTCGATTCTGAGAGATTGCTCTTTGCTCTAGATCCCGAAGCGGTCAAGTGCGGCAGCGACCGGTTTATGCGCTTTCGCCGCCAATTCTAGCCACTGGCGTCCGCGCGCGATTTCGGCTTTGTGCGCCGCTGCGTATTCCGCGAGCAGCACGCGGCGATCTTCCGGCGAATAGTCGAAGGACGAATCTTTCGAGTAGGTGCGCATGGTCGGCCCGGTCAGCGCCGCGCGAATTCGGTCGGGCGAGGTCGTCAGGGAAAAATGCGCAAGCAAGGCAGCGAGCGTCTCCTCCTGCCGCCGCAGGAACGCGTCGAAATCGATCGTGAAAATCCGTTGCGCGTCATGTTCATGGGCCGCCGCCATCGTCGCCGTCTCGCAGGCCCAGCTCATCGCCGCGACTTCGCCTGGCGTCAAGGTTGCGAGATCGGCGACCGGCGCCGCGCAAAGCGTCCGCAGGCGCCGCAGCCGCAACGGCGCATGGAGGCGCAGATCGAGCGGATTGTTGGCGCCGCCGAGCATGGCGGCGATGTAGGTTTGCGGCGTCGAATAACAGAAAGCCGCGGCCCCCTTCATCCGGTTGACGAGATCGCCGCAATAGCTGGTCGCCTTGATGATCGTCGTCTCGCCCGCCGACGCGGTGCGAAGGTAGAGATCGATGCGTTTTTGAAGTTCCGCGGCGGTCCACGGCGACAGCCCGTCCGCAAGATCGGCCGCGACAGTCGCAAACTGGCGAAGCGGCTGCGGTTCGCGCAAGGAGCGGACGCCCGACGCGACCTCAATCAGGCGCGAGATCAGGGTCGATCCGCAATGGCCGATGTGAAAGATGAAGCCCGCCTTCGCCGGCGGCGCGGCGAGGGCGGCGGCCTCGATCTCCGCCCACGGCGCCCAGCCGCCTTCAACGCCGGGCCCCAGAATTCGGTCGTCGAGAAAGCTCGCCTGGCGGCGCGGCTCTTGATCAAGACGGATGATCAGCGCGCGGTCGCCGACGATGTCGAACTGATGGATGAATACGTCAGGCGATGTTGAAAGGCCGTCGAGCAGCTTATGGGTCACTGGCGTTCAGCCCCGTCATTGCGCCCAGCCTTCGCGACGGCTCCTAGCTCTTCGCGCGCTCCACATATTCGCGGTCGGCGATCCTGACCACGATGCGCTCGCCCTCCGCGAGATAAGGCGGGATCATCACCCGCGCGCCGTTCTGGAGAATGGCCGGCTTGTAGGAGGATTGCGCGGTCTGGTTTTTCACCGTCGGCTCGGTTTCCTTGATCGTTAACACCGCCGTTTCCGGCAAGGTGACACTGAGCGGCCGGCCGTCATGGGTTTCGATGATGACCTTCATGTTCGGTTCGAGGAAATCGGCCTGATCGCCGACCAGCGATTTCGCGATGTGCGTCTGCTCATAGCTTTCGCTGTCCATGAACACCAGCATGTCGCCTTCGTCGTAGAGATACTGATTGTCTTTCTGTTCAAGGCGCACGCGCTCGACGGTTTCGCTGGCGGAGAAGCGGTCATTGTATTTGGTGCCGGACATGATGTCCTGCATTTCGATCTGGTTGAAGGCGCGAAGGTTGCCGGGCGTCCGGTGTTCGGCGCGGATGACAAGGCAGAGCTTGTCCTTGTAGCTGATGACCATGCCCTGGCGGATGGCGTTGCCGGCGATTTTCATACGTTTTACTCTTCAAGGGGAATTGTTCGCGCGGGTCTATAGCGGGCGATAGAGGCTTTGGCGAGGGGCGGAGGGTTCGACGCCCTATGGGGCGATCAGCGCAACATGCGGGAAATAGGACCGGTAGCGGGCCGGGTCGCGCGTCACCAGCCGGTAACCGGCCACGGCGGCATGGGCGCCGATGAAGAAGTCGGGAAGCGTTGTCGATCGCGCGCCGCCGCGTCGACGATATCGGACGAACGCCTTGGCGGCGAGGAAAGCCGCCTCGAACGGGATCGGCTCGCGACTGACGGTCCTGGCCGGCAGGGCGTCCTCAAGGTCCTCGATCCTTGAAAAGCGAACGGAAATCTCGGCGTAGATGACGGCGTTGATGACAAGGCGGCTTTGATCGCCGATCGAGGCGAGCGTTTCGCCCGACCAGTCCGACCATTTCCGGTCGAGCGTCAAAATGTCCAGGATGACGTTGCTGTCGACAAGCGTTGCGGACATCAGCGCCGCGTCAAGGCCATGATCTGATCGGTCGTCATTTTCACGTCGCCGCGTCCCTTAAGGCGTTCGACGAGCGCGCGACCTCGGCTTGCGCCGCCGCGCTTGCGCGCCTTGATTATCCGCACGATGCGGCCGTCGAATTCGAATTCGACCTCCGTATTCGGCATCAGACCCGCCCTTTCCCGGATATCTTGCGGGATGGTGACCTGGCCCTTGGACGTGATGCGCATATCAGTTCCTATTCATACTAGTAAGAGTAATACCGTGAATCTCGACGGTCAAGCGCCATGAGTATCGGTCGGGCTTGACAACGCCGCCCTCATCGGGAATATTAATCCATAAGGATGAATATAAATATGCCAGTGCGCCGGACAGACCTCGATGACACAATGAGTGCGCTGGCGGACCCGACGCGGCGTGCGATCATCGCGCGTCTTGAGCGCGGCGAGGCGAGGGTGACCGACGTCGCCGCGCCCTTCGCGATCTCGCTCAACTCGGTGTCGAAGCATATCAAACTGCTCGAACGCGCCGATCTCGTCCGGCGGCGAAAGGTTGGGCGCGAGCATTTCCTGTCGTTCAACCCGGCGCCGCTCAACGAAGCCGCGCGCTGGATCGAAGAAAAGCGCGCCTTCTGGGCGAACAGTCTCGACGCGCTCGGACGCGCGCTTGAGGGAGAAGATTCAAGAAAGAAAAGGCGAAAGACATGAGCAGATATGGCGAGCGCATCGACAAGACGACCGTGCGCTTTGAAAGGCTGCTTCCGGGCCCCATCGATCGCGTCTGGGCCTATATCATCGAGCCTGAAAAGCGGATGACATGGTTCTGCGGCGGTGCGTTCGACCTGCGGCCGGGCGGCAGAGCCGAATTCCATTTCGACCACCGGCGGCTCACCGACGAAAAGCCGCCGAAGAAATACGAAAATCAGGGCGGCGAAATCAAATTCGACGGGACCATTATCGAGGCCAAGCCGCCGCGACTCCTCGTCTTCGACTGGCCGGAAGAAAACCACGATCTGTCGCGCGTCAGCATCGAGCTTGAGCCAAACGGCGACAAAGTGAAGCTTACATTGATCCATTCGCTGCTTGAAAAGCGTGAGACGCTGATCGGCGTTTCCGGCGGATGGCACATCCACTTCGATCTCCTTGAAGCGGTGCTTTCTGGAACGGAAGGGCCGGCGTTCTGGAGCACGATCGAAAAGCTTGAGGCGGAATATGAAGAACGGTATGGGCCGTAGCTGGCGAGTTTGCGGGAAAATTACGCCGCCTTCAATCCGTGCACGAATTTTTTGAACACCCCGAAACTGTCCTGCGGTCCGGGCGAGGCTTCAGGATGATGCTGCACGGAAAAGGCCGGCGCGTCGGTCAGCCGGATGCCGCTGTTCGAGCCGTCAAAGAGCGAGACAAAAGTCGGTTCGGCGTTGGCGGGGAGGGTCGCCGCATCGACGGTGAAACCGTGATTCATCGAGACGATCTCGACCTTGCCGGTTGCAAGATCTTTCACCGGATGGTTGGCGCCATGGTGGCCTTGCGCCATTTTCACGGTTCTGGCGCCGGCGGCGAGCGCCAGCATCTGGTGCCCGAGACAGACGCCAAGCGTCGGGACTTTATTTTTGATCAGCGCACGGATCACCGGAATTGAATGTACGCCGGTCGCGGCGGGATCGCCCGGTCCGTTCGAGAGAACGACGCCGTCCGGCCGCTTCGCCATGATGTCGTCATAGGTCGCCATTGCGGGAACGACCGTCACGCGCGCGCCCTCTTCGGCGAGCAGCCTCAATATGTTCCGTTTGACGCCGTAATCGATGACGACGACGTGGGGACCGGCGCCGGCCGAGCGGCCATATCCCCGGTCCCAGGCCCACGCGGTTTCGGTGTGGGCGTAGGATTGAAGGGTCGAGACTTCGCGCGCGAGATCGCGTCCCTCGAGACCGCTCCAGCTCCGCGCCTTCGCGACCAGCGCCGCCTCGTCGAACTGGCCCGCCGGGTTATGCGCGATGACGCCATGCGGCATGCCGTTTTCGCGGATGCGGGCGGTGAGCGCGCGCGTGTCGACGCCGACGACGCCGATAATGCCGCGGCGTTTCAGCCACGCCGGAAAATCGAGCTGCGCCCGATAGTTCGACGGGCTGGTGACCGCGCAGCGGAAGATCGCCCCGCGGGCGGCGGTCCCGGCCGCCGGCGAGGCGTTTTCGATGTCCTCGTTGTTGACCCCGACATTGCCGATATGGGGAAAGGTAAAAGTGATGATCTGCGCGGCATAGGAGGGGTCGGTCAAAATCTCCTGATAGCCCGTCATCGCGGTGTTGAAGCAGACCTCGCCCGCCGACGAACCGACGGCGCCGATCCCGAAGCCTTCGAGCACCGTCCCGTCCTGCAGCACGAGCAGCGCCGTGGTTGCGGCCTCGGCCCAGCCTTCGTGTGTACCTTCTTGCGTCGGTTCGTCTTGCAGCATCGCCGTGTTCTCTATTATGTCCGGAGCCAACGGGCACGCCGGGGCGCGCCGCAACGCGCGATCACGCGCGTACAAGCGGTTCACTTAAGGGCGAGACCGGGCGGCGTCAACGTCGCTCGCCCATACGAGCTTGGAGAATTGCATGTTGCGCGAACGTCTGACACAGGAACTCAAGGATGCAATGAAGGCCGGCGAGAAGCAGAAGCTCGCCACCATTCGCCTGATCCAGGCCGCGATCAAGGACAAGGACATCGAATCGCGTGGTGTCGGCAAGGAGCCGGCCTCCGACGACGAAATCCTCGCCCTCATGCAGAAAATGGTGAAGCAGCGCCAGGAATCGGCTGCGATCTACACCGACAACGCCCGCCCGGAGCTGGCCGCGCAGGAAAACGAGGAGATCGCGATCATCTCCACCTTCCTGCCGCAGCAGATGGACGAAGCCGAAACCCGCACCGCCATCGAGGCCAAGATCGCGGAAACGGGCGCGGCCTCGATGAAGGATATGGGCAAGGTCATCGCGGCGTTGCGCGCCGAATATGCCGGGCGCATGGATTTCGGCAAGGC
>JBGTLL010000217.1:0-6832 GCA_041744115.1 Parvularculaceae bacterium
GGCGCGCCCGCCGCCTTCGCCGGACCGACCGTTTCAGCAAGATCATCGAAAAGTTCGCCCATGCTTCGTTCCCTAACCCTCAAATCACACAATCAGCGTCGGCCGCGCAACGCAATCCAAAAAAGTCACAGCCTCTCAGGATGAGGGATTTTGAGTGTTGAGACAATAACCGTCCTCATCCCGGGGAGCGGCCCGCTTGGGCCGCGTCTCGAAGGATGGGCGACGCGCCGGGATCGGGCGACCGCGTCACTTGCTACGAATAATCCGTATACGGTTTGTTCGGCAAGCCGACGCAATTCGCCATGCGGATGCTTTCCAGCCAAAAACGGGGGAGCACGGAACGTCTGCTCCTCCGTTTTTTCAGGCTGTCACGAGACGACTGACTGACTGACAGTGTCCAGCCGCAACTTTTCGCGCTGGCGCGTGTTATCGCCCAAGGAACGAAGGCATCGATGGAGCGGACACTGGCGCAGCGCCTTCGGCATTTGGCGATCCCGGTTTTTGCCGCGCTTGCGAGTGCCGCTTGCGATCGGGCGACGTCGATCGGCGCGCCGGTCGTGACGACGCTTGTCGGCTGTCCGTCGCTCCCAACGCCGCCAGCGCGCGGCGACAGGCCGGGCGGGGTTGCCCATGGTCCGTTCCCCGCGCATCTGAACGCCGCCTGGGAGGAGGGCGCCGAGATAATCGAAGCGCGCTGGCTGCCGGTGTCGGCGTTCCCGGGCTTTCTGCATGAAGTCGTCGTCTACACGAACGCTCGAGGCGACCAGTCCGTCATCGCCGGATTTCCGGACGTCGATTTCAGCTGGACGTTCGATGTCGGCACGATCGTCATGGCGGGCGGAAAATACGATCCTTTCGTCAGCAAGCCGTTCGCCGAGGATCTCGGCAAAGGCAGCGCGCGGATGATCGTCGCCACCGGCCCTGACCTTTCCGCGCTCTGGGCCGATATGGAACAGGTTGCGGAAATCATCGACCGGCTCGGCGTCGAGTACGATCTCGCCGGTCGCAACAGCAATTCCGCCGCTGAAACCGTCCTGAAATACGCCGGCTTTCCGTCTACGGACGATCGCCTGTGGGGCGACGCCGGGGCCGGCGTCGACGTCATCGCTTACGCCAAAAATCACGGCGGCGGGATTTGCGACGATGCGGACGACGAAGTGAGCCGGGCGGAACGGTAGGCGGCTTGCCGGAAATTTCGCCGCTGGATCGTCGGGCGATTGTCGGCAACAGCGACGCCCGCCGCCTTCTCGACGCCGACGCCGACGCCGACGCCGACGCCGACAGTCAACGACGATTCAATCTTACCAGGATGAGGATTGTAGGTGTTGAAAAAAATCCTCATCCTGAGGAGCGCGCCTCTTCGCGCGTCTCGAAGGATGGGCGGCGGGGCGCGATGCGAATTTGCGTGCGGGGAAGAAAGAAGAAACTACTCCGCCGCTTCCGTCTCCAGCGCCAGCGCGTGGAGCTCGCCGCCCATTTTGCCTTTCAGCGCGCGGTAGACGAGCTGGTGCTGCTGGACGCGATTTTTGCCGTTGAAGGCCGAAGAGACAATGCGCGCGCGGTAGTGGTCGCCGTCGCCGGCGAGGTCTTCGATCTCGACCGTGGCGTCCGGCATGGCGTCGAGGATCAGTTTTTTGATGTCGTCGGACTTCATCGGCATCGCCATTGTCTCCGTCGCGTTGAGCGCATTCATGTAGTCGGGAAGCGCGCGGTCATGAAGGTCGGCGAGATCAAGCAGCGCCAGCGCGTCGCTGTCGTCCATCCTCAGGAAATTGCCGCCGAAGCGGCCGATCTTCGACGCCTGCACGCCCGCCATCGCCGCCTTCAACAACAAAGTGTCGCCGGCGCCGGGGGCGCAGGCGATGAGATAGCGGCCCTGATCCTCGCCGAACCAGTAGGCGGCGCGGCGCGCCTTGACCGGCGTTTTGAGATCGAGCCCTTCGCCCGACGCCAGCGCCATTTCCGCCGCGGCGACGAGGATGCCGCCGTCGGAGACGTCGTGGCAGGCGGTGATGAGGCCCTCGGCGATCAGCTTGCGGATGGTTTCGCCGTTGCGGCGCTCGGCTTCGAGATCGACCGGCGGCGGCGCGCCGGTCACGACGGCGAAAAGCTCGCGCATGTAGAGCGACTGCCCGAGCCAGCCGCGGGTGATGCCGATGGCGATCAGTTCATCGCCCGCGAGCGCGCCGCCGACGCGGACGGCTTTTGTCGCATCCTCGATGACGCCGACGCCGCCGATCGCGGGCGTCGGCGGTATGGCGACGCCGTTCGTCTCGTTGTAGAGCGAGACATTGCCTGAAACGACGGGATAGTTCAGCGCCTCGCAGGCTTCCGCCATGCCTTCGATCGCGCCGACGAGCTGCGCCATGATCTCGGGGCGTTCGGGATTGCCGAAATTGAGGCAGTCGGTGATCGCCAGCGGCGCCGCCCCGACCGCGCAGATGTTGCGCCAGGTCTCGGCGACCGCCTGTTTGCCGCCTTCATGGGGATCGGCCGCGACATAGCGGGGCGTCACGTCGGTCGTCATCGCGAGCGCGCGGTTGGTTCCGTGAATGCGAATCAGCGCGGCGTCGCCGCCCGGCGCGATCACGGTGTCGCCCATGACGCTGTAATCGTATTGTTCCCAGATCCAGCGGCGCGAACAAAGGTCCGGCGTCTGCATCAGCGTCGCCAGCGCCGTCAGCATTGAAAGAGCGCCCGGCCGGTCGGCAAGATCGACCGTTTCTTCGTGCTGCTCGAACGCCGCATGGTCGATGACGCCCGCCAGTTTGAGATTTTTCGCGGCGTCTTCGAGCGACGCGAACGAAGCGGCGGCGTCGGGCTTCAGGCGGACATAAAGTTTCGCCTCACCCTTCAGCGCGGTGACGCCGATCGCATCGACGCCGTCGATCCCCGCAACGCGGTCCTCGATCAGCGCATCGACGATTGTCCGCAATTCGGTTTCGCCTTTCGCCGGCGCCTTGAGCTTGACCAGCGCTTCGCGAATGACGACGGTTCTGTCAGCGAGCGGCGCCGGCCTTTCGCGCATTGCGACGGGCCGGTCGTAATTCGGCGCGCCATCCGCAAGCGGCGCGACGGGAAGATCTGCTTCAATGTTGCCGTTGCGCCTGATGACGAGACGGCCCGAATCGGTGGTGACGCCAATGACGGCGAAATCGATCCCCCATTTGTCGAACACCGCTTTCGCCGCCGCTTCGCGGCCCGGTTTCAGCACCATCAGCATGCGTTCCTGGGATTCTGACAGCATCATCTCGTAGGCAGTCATTCCCTCTTCGCGCTGCGGAACCATGTCGAGATCGAGATCGAACCCGCCCCCGCCTTTCGCCGCCATTTCACAGGAGGACGACGTAAGCCCCGCGGCGCCCATGTCCTGAATGGCGATGATTGCGTCCGACGCCATCAGTTCGAGACAGGCTTCGAGCAGCAGTTTTTCCGTGAACGGATCGCCAACCTGCACGGTCGGGCGCTTTTCATCCGACGCTTCGTCAAACTCCGCCGACGCCATGGTCGCGCCATGAATGCCGTCGCGCCCGGTTTTCGAGCCGACATAGACGACAGGGTTCCCGCTCCCTCGCGCCGCCGAATAGAAGATGCGGTGCTTTTCAGCGATGCCGACGGTCATTGCATTGACGAGAATGTTGCTGTTGTAGCCTTCGTCGAAATTCGTCTCGCCGCCGACCGTCGGCACGCCCATGCAATTGCCATAGCCGCCAACGCCGGCGACGACGCCGCCGACGAGGTGGCGCGTTTTCGCGTCTTCCCATGAGCCGAAACGCAGCGCGTTCATGTTGGCGACGGGCCGCGCGCCCATGGTGAAGACGTCGCGCATGATGCCGCCGACGCCGGTCGCCGCGCCCTGATAAGGCTCGATGAACGACGGATGGTTGTGGCTCTCCATCTTGAAGACGGCGGCGAGCCGGGTTCCGTCAGGGCCGGCGCCGATGTCGATGACGCCGGCGTTTTCACCGGGACCCTGAATGACCCACGGCGCCGATGTCGGCAGTTTTTTCAGATGCCGGCGCGAGGATTTGTAGGAACAGTGCTCCGACCACATCACCGAAAAAATGCCGAGCTCGAGGAGGTTCGGCTCGCGCCCGAGATGGCTCGTGATCTGCTCATATTCGTCGGGCTTGAGCCCGTGGCCGGCGATGATTTCAGCGGTAATTGCGGTCATGGCGGCGTCCGTTCTCGTGCAAGCCTTCTTATGCTATGCGTTTTGCAGGCGCAAACGGTCGCGGCGCTGCGCAAGTAAGGCGCGGCCGGCAACTGAAATGCGCCGGCGCGTTCACTCGATCAACGCCACGCGCAGGCCGGGCTGGCTCCGAATCCCAACATCGTTGGTGATAAAGATATCGCACTCCGCAAACAGCGCCGTGGCGACATGAATTGCATCCGGCAGTCTAAGCCCGGCCGCGGGTCCAATCTCGGCGGCGGCTTCCAGCAGCGGCGTTTCGACTGGATAGAGATCGACCGCGCTGTGCCGGAAAATGTCGCGATACTGGTCCGCGAGCTGTGAATTTTGTTTCCGGTACGCGCCGTAGAGGCACTCGGCCAACGCGTACTCGCTTGACACGATCGGTACGCCCAGTTCCGCCGCGGCGGTCAGTACGGCCGCCGCAGCCGATTGGAACTGCGGCGGGCCCTCAAGCAAATAAATGAAGACGTTGGTGTCCAAATACGCGCAATAAGCCCGCGCAAGATCAATCACCGCGGATGTCCCGGATGAAATCGATCACTTCCTGAGCCGTCCGGTAGTTTTCTCGGTCAGCGCTTTGCCTTTGAATTTCGAGGATCCGCTGAAGTCCTGCCCGCCGCTCCTCCGCGGTCCATTCCTTGAGGCGGAGTTTCGAGCGCCTCGCATTTTTCAGATATTGATCCAGCGCCTCCTTCACAATGAAGGCGCGCGATCGGCGCGCCTTGTTCGCGGCGGCGTCCAAAGCTCGACGTGTGGTTTCCGGGAGCCGGATGGAAATGGAAGCATCATTCGGCATCGGAGTCCCTCTGCATTACAACGCAATACATTGTAGTGCATTTTGCGCCGCGGTCAACTGCCTCGATGGCGGCCTACCGTCGGCGATACAGCCAATCCGCCGGCCGGCCCATGCGGACCGAGGCGCGCGCGGCGGGACTTGACGGCAGCACCCAGCGATCGGCGCGCTTTCCCATCCGGCGGACGAGCAGTCTCTCGAACGGACGCAGTCCGTAAGCCGCATCAAGCCCGAGCGTTTCTCGGGCGTCCGGCGGCAACAGATCGATCGCGGCGCGGATCAGCATTCCTTGCGTCAGCCGCACCGGCTGCGGCAGGGCGCGAGCGCGGCGCATCAGATCAAGAAACTCGAAAACGATGGCGCTCTTTTCAAAGCGCGGCCGCATCCGGTCGTAGAGCGCGCGCCATTCCGCTTCCGATCGCGGCGCGCCTTCGGCGCCGTACAGTGCGGCGGCTTCGCGGCCTTCGCCGAAATAGCGGTCGCGCTCGGCCGGCGTCAGCGGCGCGCAATAATTCGAATAGGCTTCGAGAAATCCGAAGGCCGCGGTCGCCTGCACCCAGGACAAGAGTTCCGGATCGTTGGCGCGATAGCGCTCACCCGAGGGCGTTGCGCCTTCGATGCGGTCATGCAGACGGCGGACGCCGGCGATCATCTTTTCCGAAACGCTGCGCGCGCCATAGACCGTCACCATCGCCGCAAGGCCCGTGCGGCGAAGCCGCGATACCGGATCGGCGCGAAACGTCGTGTGCTCCCAGACGCCGGTCCGGACCCGCGGCTCGGCGAATTCGAGGATCACCGCGGCAACGCCGCCGATAAACAGGGCGACGGGATTTTTGAACACGCGCCATGAGATTGAATCCGGCGACACCAGCGCCGGCTCGCCGGGAGGCGCGGCAAAGTCGATGGCGAGCGCGCCGCCGCCAGCAAGGAACTCGGACGCGGCGCCATCGAGCCGCGACCGGATCGGGGCGGATAACCGCGCGCGCACGTTCAGGAAACTCATGACTGCATTCTAGGCCCCTTCAACGCGCTCCCATTAAGCCGGACATTGCAGCCAAAGTGCGGCTCAATTCGAGCGAAAGGCCCTTGCGATCACTTCCGCTCTCGGCGGCGCGCTCTACTGGAACTTCCTCAGTACCGCGAAGTCGGCGGGCTTCACCGATCCGCGGCTGGTCGCCGATCGCCCGCTTGCGATCAACAACAAGGCGCTGCGGGAAACGCTCGCTCCGGCGACATTTCACTCCGCGACGTACCGTCTGTTTGCAATCGATGGACTTGAGCCGGCCTGCGAGGATTACGGCCAGGCGGTGATCTACAAGGGCGGCATCGAAAACGCGGACAGGGTGTTTGTCCTTGACAGCCATCACCGGATCGACAGGGGCCGCGCCTTCCCGGTCTGCGGCAATACTTACCGGATGCTGTCAGAATCCCGGTTTGCGCCGCACTTCGATTTCATCGGCGACTGGTCGACGCATCACGGAATTTTTCCGGGCTGCGGGGCGACATCGCCGTTCGGGCAAACGTCGGCCGTTTCGGCGGTGTCGGGTGAGTGCTGCTAGGGCGTCGAGTGATCTGTCTCGAACAGCGGCGCTCGCCGCGCATCCTTCGAGACGCGCGCTAAGGAGCGCGCTCCTCAGGATGAGGAATTTTTTATGTTGCAACAAGGAATGTCCTCATCCTGAGGAGCCGCGTTCTTCACGCGGCGTCTCGAAGCAACTGTCTTTCACGCAGGGGTTCTGATGTCGTAATTTCTGGCGTCTTTGACGATGGCGTTGATCTGGGTGAGGAGTTTTCTGGCGACGGCGATGATGGCGGCTTTGAATGACTTTCCGTTCTGTTCGAGA
>JBGTLL010000218.1:0-6585 GCA_041744115.1 Parvularculaceae bacterium
GGCAAGCCCTTCCGCCACAATCGCCGCCATCACCAGCGGGATGGCAAAGGCAAGCGCGAGACTGGCGCCCGCGAATGCAACGCCGCGCCGCAGCGGGACGAGCGCGACGTAAGCGCCGAGAACCCCGAGCGCGCCCGCGGCGCCGCCGATCAGTTTCATCAGCGCAAAGTAGAGCGGCCGGACCGCATCGAGCGCGTGGTCCGGCACGGCGGCCGCATGAAACCACAACAGATTCCCCGCCGTTGCGTAAAGGACGCCAAAAGCCATCAGGAAGAGGCTTAACGCGAGGAAAAGCCCGACGCTTGCCCAACGCAGCATTGATCGCATGACGCGTATCTCCGGAATGACCGCGTGTCTCTTAGGACAGGCGCGGCGCCGGTGAACGTCATCAAGGATTATCGTTTCGATGCCCGCTCTGCATACGAATTGACACCGGGGCCCGAAGGGTGATGATTGCCGGTTGCGGGCGGCGGGAGAGTGACCGATGTCGGAAGCGCGTATTCGCACCCTTCTGGTGCTCGTCGCCATCGCCGCCTTTCTATTGATCATGACCCTCGAAATCGCGACGGAAAGCGACGCGGTTGCGATCGAGGATATCGCCGTCGATGCGCTGACCCTGTTTCTGACGATCGCGAGTTCCGCCGCGGCTGTCTTGCTATTCGTGCGGATCGACCGTCAGCGGGAAGACATGCGCGTCGTCATCGCCGGCCTCGATCAGGCGCGGCGGGAGGGCGCCGCCTGGCGGGCGGCGGTCGACCATCATATCGAGGGCCTCAAAGCCGCGATCGACCGCCAGTTCGATGACTGGTCGATGACGCCGGCCGAACGCGACGTTGCGCTCCTTATCCTCAAGGGGTTCAGCCACAAGGAGATCGCGTCCTTGCGCGAAACCTCGGAACGGACGATCCGCCAGCAGGCGCAAGGCGTCTATCGGAAGTCCGGGCTGGCCGGGAAAAACGCGCTGTCGGCGTTTTTCCTCGAGGACCTGCTCAGCCCCGAAGCGGCCCGGACCGACGCCGGCAAGGCGAACGGCGGCGGCAGGAGCGCCGCAACGCATCACCGCTAATTCGCTAGCGCGCTGTTCCTTATAGGCATTTGGCGCTTCCGTCATCTGCCGGATAGCAACGCGCGGCGCTTGCCCGGCATCCATGGATTGCACCAACGCAAATCAAAGGAGCCATCGACATGACCAGACGCGGAACCCGCCTTGTTTGCGGCGCGCTCGCGGCGATCCCCGCGATCGCCGGCGCATCGCTCGCGCAATCCCCCGTGCCGTTTACAAAAAGCGATCTCTATTTCGAACTGAACGCGACCGACGGCGACGCCGGCCTCCATGGCATTCTCGACGGCGACGCGTGGAAGACGACGCGAATCAAGGGACCGGGCGGAACCTTCGACGTCATCCGGGCGATCGCCAACCAGGATTCACCCGAATTCGGGATGACGGAACTGTTCTTCGAAAGCAACGAGCCGCCGCTTGACGAGCGGTCTTTCGCCGAGCTGCTCACCCTGTTCCCGCCAGGAACCTATACGTTCACCGGGACAACAACGGCCAACCAGCCGATGCGGGGCAGCGACGTGCTGACGCGAGCGATGCCATGCCCGCCGGTCGTGCAGCGGCCGCGGGTCGTCGATGGCGATCTGTCGATCAGATGGCGACTACGGCCGGGCTCCTACAATCCAGACACCGGCGTCTGCTCGGCCGCCAACGCCGTAACGCCCGTTGTCGTGCAGGTCTTTGTCGAGTTCACCAACACCATCACCGACAGGAGCCGGCAATTCGCGGTCGACATGCCGCCGCGCGCGCGGACGGTCGAAGTGCCGGACGAATTCCTTCTTGGCGTCAATCCTGACAACACCGAAGCCAAAGCCGAAGTGCTTGTCGTCGACCGAAGCGGCAATCGCACCGCAATTGAAGTCGAGTTCGAGCTTTGACGAACCGGCAGCCGTCGGCGCGCGTCAGTCGATCACGCCGGCGCCGCGCCGCCGCGACACCGGGGCCTGAAGCGTCTGACTGTCGTCAGGGTGACGCCAGAGGGCGGGCTCCGATTGGTTCCCGTCATGCTGACGAAAGTCAGCATCCAGAGTCGCACGGGGATCGCCCGTGGCTCTGGATGCTGACTTTCGTCAGGGTGACGGCAAAGGGCGGGCGTTCGTTTCGTCCCCGTCAGGGTGACGCCAGAGGGCGGGTCACCAATTCCTTTCGCGTCATGCTGACGAAAGTCAGCATCCAGCGCCCCTAGCGAACCGGGCAGAGCATCACATGGCCGTCAAAAACCGCGCCGACGATCAGCGTATTGCCGCTGACGGCGCCGGCCGACGAGCCATTGAGCGTCCCGCCGGTGTCGATCAGCACGTCTTCGCGCAAGCCGGTTTCGGGATTGACCCGGATGACGTGCGACGGCGCGATGGCCCGCGGGTCTTCGACGTGCTTGAGGAAATCGAACACTTTGGAATGGCCGCCGATCCACAAGGCGCCGTCCGCGGCAACCTCGATATTGTCGGGTCCGGTATTGACCGCAATCGATTTGACCTTTTTGAGGCGCCCGGTTTCCGGGTCGCGGTCGAAAACAGAAACATGGCGCCGCAGAAACTCGCTCACATAAAGCGTCGCGCCGTCATTGGAGATATTGACGCCGTTGGCGTAAGTGAGGCGGCGGGCGGCGAACGCGCCTTTCTGTCCGTCGAAATAGGCAAGAGAAGAAAATGGAAGCGCGAGATACGCTTCGAGCGTTCCCATCACCCCGCCGTCGAATCCGCGATCGTTGGTGACGTAGAAACTGCGCGGCCCGACGCCGACAACGTCATTCGGCGACGTCATTTCAGGGAAAGCGACGGAGGCGACGTGGAGCAGCGCGCCGCCAAGGCCGACATCGAAGATTTCAACCTTCTCGCCATCGCGCAGCGTATGATTGACGACGAAGAGGCGCTTGCGCCCGTCGTCGCCACGCCAGAGACTGAGGCCATGCGGATGAAACTCGCCGAAACTGTCGGGCGAGGCCTTCATCACCCGGTCCGAACCGTCAAGCTTCAGCACGTAAACGCCGCCCTGAACCGGGCTTCCGGCGGCGGTCGCGCGGCGGTCGTCAGCCGATATGAACGCGACGCCGATCTCCGGGTCGATCGTCACATCCTCCGTTCCCGGAAATATATCGACGCGCCGGCATTGCTCGATGAGCTTGGGTTCAAGGCCGGCGAAAACGCCGGACGCCGGAATGATGTTCCACAGAAAATATCCGCCGAACGCGAGCGCGATCAGCCCCGCCAGCCAAAACAACAAACGCATGTCAACGCTACTCCGCCCCCGCACCGCTCAACGTCTCAAAATTGCGCGCCGGACGCAACCCGCTTATGCTGCGATCAGCCTTCGCTTTTAGGGAGAGATCGATGCGCATTTTTCTCGCGACGCTTGTCTTTTGCCTCGCCGCGTCCTGTTCGGCGCCGAAAACATCCGATGAAACGCCGCCCGGGCAGATTGGCGAGCCCGCAGCGGACGAAGTCGATCTCGCAGATGCGAATGAGGGCGGCGAAAAGACAATCGAGGAAATGCGCGCGGAATCGCTGGCGGCGATCGATCGCGAGGCCTGCGAAGGCGCCGGCGGCGAGGTGCGTCAGGAAGGAATGCTCGGCATGTATCGCTGCGTCAAATCATATGCCGACGCCGGCAAGACGTGCCGCTCGAAATCGGATTGCGAAGGAAAGTGCCTCGCGACCGACGACGCCATGCCGGACGAGGAAACGGTCGGCGCCTGCCAGGCGGACGACAGTCCGTTTGGCTGCTATGCCGAGGTTGAAGACGGCAAAATTACCAACGCGATCTGCGTCGATTGATTTCGCACGGCGGACATTACGTCCCACGCGCCATGCTGACGCAAATCCGCATCCTGAGCCGAGCGGGCGTCGCCCGTGGCGCTGGACCCTGACTGTCGTCAGGGTGACGAGGCTGGCGGCGGCGCGGCGACTCGTGGCTAGCGATGCCCATGTCATCTGACGAACCACGAACGAGGATCGGCTTCGGCGTTTCCGGGCCGCTCGGCCAGCGATGGTTCAGCGAGCGCAAGCTCGAGGCGCTGATCGGACAGGCGCTCGACGGCGGCGTTGTGCATTTCGACACCGGCGCGTTCTATTCCGGCGCCGAAGCGCGGCTCGGCGCCGCGCTGAAGGCATATGGCCGGGCGGGGATTTTCATTAGCACCAAGACGGGAACAAGGCGGGAGGGGCGCCGCCTCGTCAAGGATTTCAGCGAGACGGCGATCCGCGCCGATGTCGCGGAAAGCCTGCGCCGCCTCGACCGCGATTGCCTCGACCTTTTGTATCTGCATGGCCCGACATCGGATGAAATGGACGCCGCGCGCCCGGTGCTTGCGGCGCTGAAACGCGAGGGAAAGATCGCCGCCATCGGCGTCTGCGGCGAAGGCGCGCCGCTCATTCGCGCGATCGAAACCGGCTTCGACGCGGTGATGGCGGTCTACAATGTCATCGACCGCCGGTACGAGGCGACTTTCGCCACCGCGAAAAGGAACGGCCTGATGACCGTCGCGATCGCGCCGCTGGCGCAAGGACTGTTCGACCCGAAGTTTTTCATGCCCTCGACGCCCTCGGACATCTGGCGGCTCAGTCGCGCCGCCTTCCGCCGCCGCTACCGCCGGCGCGAAATTGACGCTTTCCGTTCCGCGCTCGCCGATCTTGGCCGCCTCGATCCGGCTGACGCCGCGCTCGGCTTCGTTCTCGCCAATTCCGATATCGATATCGTGATGACGACGACGACCAAACCCCGCCACCTCGCGCAATCGCTCGCCGCGGCGCGAAAGCCGCCCGATCCCGCGGCATACGCAGCTTTGAAGAGCCTCTCCCTTGACCCGGATGGGGGCGGCGCCTAGCTAATCAGCGCAACCCCCGCGGAGGTTCCTCAATGAGCGACAGCCCTATCCTTGCCGCCATCAAGTCGAAGATCGACGCCAATCCGGTGATGCTGTTCATGAAAGGAACGCCGCAATTCCCGCAATGCGGGTTTTCGGCGGCGCTCATTCAAATCCTCGATTACCTCGGCGTCGATTACGCCACGGAAAATGTCCTCGCCGATGCGAATGTCCGGCAGGGGATTAAAGATTATTCCGACTGGCCGACCATTCCCCAGCTTTATGTAAAAGGTGAATTCGTCGGCGGCTGCGACATTGTCCGCGAGATGTTTGAATCGGGCGAACTGAAGCAGCTGCTTGAGGCGAAGGGCGTTCCCGTCGAGGCGTAGAATATGGTGGGCCGTCACCCTGACCTCCAACCTTCGACACCCTGACCTCCACTCTTCGTCACCCTGACGAAAGTCAGGGTCCAGCGCCACGGGCGATTCCCTAGCCGCTCAGGATGCTGACTTTCGTCAGCATGACGGAAGGGGGTGAAAGCATTCCACGCTTCGTCACCCTGACCTCCCACCCTCGTCACCCTGACGAAAGTCAGGGTCCAGCGCCACGGGCGAATCCCTTGCCGCTCTGGATGCTGACTTTCGTCCGCATGACGGAAGGGGGTGAAGGCATTCCACTCTTCGTCACCCTGACCTCCAACCCTACGTCACCCTGACCTCCACTCTTCGTCACCCTGACGAAAGTCAGGGTCCAGAGACGGGCGAATCCCTTGCCGCTCTGGATGCTGACTTTCGTCAGCATGACGGGGGTTGATCTAGAAATATGCGACGACCAACCCCGCGGCCAACGCTCCCGTGACCACAACAATCGCATTCGCTTGAAAGCGGATCAGCGCGACGGCGGCTGCAATGGCGATCGTCGCCGCCACGGGATCAAACGATAAAAATACCGGCAGGGTCAGCGGCGCTCCCCACGGCGCCGCGAGAACTGACGTCTTTGTAAAAAGAACGTGCACGGCGAACCAGAAAGCGAGATTGGCGACGACGCCGATCACCGCCGCGGTGATCGCCCGCAAGGCGCCGGCGGCTCGGGGATTTGCGCGCAAACGCTCCGCATAGGGAGCGCCGGCGAAAATCCACAGGAAGGACGGAGCGAACGTGCACCAGCTCGCCATCGCCGCGGCGGCGACGGCAAGCATCAGGCCGCCGCCTTCCGCTTGCCAGCCCGCGAGGAACCCGACGAACTGATTGACGAGGACGAGCGGCCCCGGCGTCGTCTCCGCAAGGCCGAGACCGTCAATCATCTGCGTCGCGGTCAGCCAGCCTTCGACCTCGACCGCCTGCTGGCGGAGATAGGAAAGGAGCGCGTAGGCGCCGCCAAATGTGACGAGCGCAAGCTTTGAGAAGAAAACGCCGACCCGCGTCAATACGTGATCCGGTCCAAGCGTGAGAAGGACGAGAACCAACGGCGCCGCCCATGCGCCCGCCCACAAAGCGGCGGTCGCAAGGGTCTTGCGCGCCGAACCGGCCGCCGCCGAAAGCGCTGGCCCCGTTATTTTTGCGCCGCCGGCCTGCCAGGCGCCGATCAGCGCCGCCGCGAGAATGAGGAGCGGGAAGGGGACCGAAAACAGCGTCAGCGCGGCGAATGCGACGGCGGCGACGATGAGGTCGGCTCGCGCCTTCAGCGCCCGCCGCGAAATCCGGATCAGCGCCTCGACGACAAAGGC
>JBGTLL010000219.1:0-2975 GCA_041744115.1 Parvularculaceae bacterium
GGCGCGATCGCGGTCAAGGTCTGGCTCGGCGCGGCCCTCGCGCGGCTCTTCGTCGAGGCGCGCGACGAGGACGGCAAGGCGATCTGGCGCGAGCCGTTCGACGGCGCTGTCGGCGAGGCCGAGATCGACAAATATCTCGACAAGGAAAAGCGCTTCGATGCCGATCTCTGGATCGTCGAGATCGAAGACCGCGCGGGGCGCGGGTTTCTGGATTGACGCCAGAGCAAAGAGCAATATCTCGGAATCGAGGACGACGTCACCCTGACGCAAGTCAGGGTCCAGAATGGCGAGCAACTCCCTCGCGGCTTTGGAGGCTGACTTTCGTCAGCATGACGGAACGAGGTTCGTGTCCAATGCGGATTAATTGCGCCCCGCTCTAATCGAGATACGCCGGCGCGCGCGGCAGGTTCTCGAAATCCGCCAGCTCATGCTGGATGATGACGCGGGCGCCGCTCTCGCGCGCCAGCTCTTCGAACTTCGCCATTGAGCGACGCGTCGCATCGACATCGGCGTTGAATGTCGGGATTGTCTTTTTCTCGCGCGCCTCACTGAGGTGATAGAGATCGCCCGACAGCAGCACCGGCCCTGTGTGTTCAAGATTGATGAAGAGCACGGAATGGCCCGGCGTGTGGCCCGGCATTGCGATGATGATGACCTTGCCGTCGCCGAAGACGTCATAGCTGTCGGCGAATCTGGCTTTCTTCGCGGCTTCGAGACCGGAATAGCTGGCGAAGCCTTCCGTGTCCTTTTTCGCGTCGTCGCGGAACATGTGCGCGCGTTCGGCGTCGTTGACGATGAAGGTCGAGTTCTTGAACAGATTGGCGTTGCCGACATGATCGAAATGCGAATGCGAGACCGAGAAGAATTCGACAACTTCCGGCGGCACGCCGATGCGTTGAAGCTGGCCCTCGAGCGTCTTCGGCACGCTGAGGTTGAAGCCGCCCTCGGCGACGCCTCCTTCCGCATCGTTGATGGCGTCGGGGAGACCGGCGTCCCAGACGAGATCGCCGGCAGGGTGGCGGACCAGATAACAGCTGTCGACCATCGACCGGCGCTGGCCATCATAGGCGCCGCCACGATCGAAATCGCCGAAGTCGGCGACATCAATTCGGCCGCAATCGAGGACGTAGAGTCGCAGCGCATCGACCTTCGGCTCGATCGGCGCGGCCTTTTCCTCGGCCGGCAGCGCCTCCGGCGCGCGCGAACAGGCGCCCATCGCGGCGAACGCGGTGAGAGCGGCGGCGGCGCGCAACAGGTTTTGCATCGGCAAGTCCTTCATCGGCGGAAACGCGCCGGGAACCTTAGCGCCCTGCGCCGGGGATGGGAAACGCCGGATGAGCGCAAGGGCGCGCGCGCGTCGAGGGCTTGCAGTCCGCCGCCGCGGAGGCTATATCGCCGCTTCCTTCCGGACTTCAAGACGTTCCTTGACGGCTTTCGGCCCGGTCGGCCCTCGTTGGCGCGGGGTGGAGCAGTCCGGTAGCTCGTCAGGCTCATAACCTGAAGGTCGTTGGTTCAAATCCAGCCCCCGCACCCAACTTTCCTCAATAAAAACAATAACTTCTTTGCCTCCAAGATCGTCGGGGTGCAGAACATTTTTGCCGCCAGCTACCATATAGCTACCAGTTGGAATCCAATTTCGGGTCAGGCTGCTCGCGCTATCAGTTAGAGGTCACCGCAATTTCGTCACGTGTAATTTCTCGGTGCCGTTCGACGACGGTTAAGGCGACAGTCGCTTCGTCGGCCTTCCAGCATGCGCGGCTCGGCCGCTTAAAGAGTCCGATTGTCAATCGGCATTGAAACGGGACCCCTTATCGGCATGCAATAGGGACCCTCTTTTTGGTTGATCGGGGTACGACGTAGCAGGCGCCGACGCGCGGGTTACCGCGCTGGCGGCGGCGCCTGCGGGCGGGGTTTGAGTTGTTGTTTCGGCTGTGGAAGCTGGGGAAGTTGGGGATATTATGGTCAGGCGGCTTCGCGGTTTTTGAAGCGCCAGGATGAGTTGCCGGTCTCGATGATGTCGCAATGGTGGGTGAGACGGTCGAGGAGCGCCGCCGTCATTTTCGGATCATTGAAGACGCTTGGCCACTCGCCGAAGGCGAGGTTTGTCGTCACGATCACCGAGGTCTGCTCGTACAGTCGGCTGATGACGTGGAACAGGAGTTGGCCGCCCGAAAGGGCGAACGGCAGATAGCCGAGCTCGTCGAGCACGACGAAGTCGAGGCGCGTCAGATGATCGGCGATGCGGCCCTGGCGACCGGCTCTGGCTTCGGCTTCGAGCCTGTTCACGAGATCGACGACATTGAAGAAGCGCCCGCGCGCGCCGGTCCGGATGCAGGACCGCGCAATCGCGATCGCCAGATGCGTCTTGCCGGTTCCCGTGCCGCCGACGAGGACGGCGTTGCGCTGCTGCGCGAGAAAGCCGCCGGTCGCCAGCTCCCGCACCAGCGTTTCATTGACCGGCGAGCCGGCGAACTCGAACTCTCGCAGGTCTTTCGCCAGCGGCAGCTTTGCAATCGTCATCTGGTATTTGATCGAGCGCGCCTGCTTCTCGTCGATCTCGGCTTTGAGTAGATCGGCGAGGATGCGCTGCACGCCATGCTGGCGCTTGACGCCGTTGGCGATGATCTCGTCGAAGGCGGCGCGCATGCCGTAAAGCTTCAGCGTTCCCATCAGTTCAAGAATGTCCTGGCGTTCCATAGCTCCTCCTCAAGGCGTCATATCGGTTGCAATCGGCGACGGGTTCAAAGCGAAGGCGCAAGGCGTCCGGCGTCATGATGGTGCGCGGCGGCTCCGGTTCGCGCTGACGCGTCAGAATGTTGATGACGACATCGCTGCTGGGAGTGTCAGGGTTTTTGTGTAAGGGGCGAACGCCGGCATGCTAAGCTCGAAGGAGATTTGCATGACCGAAGCGACGAAGGCGCCCGAAATTGCTGAAGCCGTCCTTGACGCGCTTTTGAAGGATTACAAGAACCCGG
>JBGTLL010000220.1:0-1638 GCA_041744115.1 Parvularculaceae bacterium
GCGCAAGCACAAGGTTCCGCTCATTGCAGCGGCCGCCGTCGCGACGGTCGCGATCGTCGCCAGCATGCTTTTCCTGCGCCCGCAGCCGACGCCGACGACTTCCGCGCCGGCGGCGGAAGCCGTGGTCGCGCCCGCAAACGCAGAACAAACGGACAGCGGCGTCGGCCTCGCCGTTATTCCGTTCGCCAACATGTCGTCCGATCCCGAGCAGGAGCATTTCGCCGACGGATTGACCGAAGAAATTCTCAACTGGCTCGCCAATGTCGAGGGGCTGAAGGTTCCCGGGCGCACGTCCTCCTTCCAGTTCAAGGGCAAGGCCGGCGATCTGCGCGCTATCGGCGAACGGCTGAATGTCGAATACATCCTTGAGGGAAGCGTCCGCCGATCCGGAGACGCCTTGCGCATCACCGCGCAGCTCATCGAGGCGGAGACCGGCTTTCACCTGTGGTCCGAAACCTACGACCGCGAACTCGCCGATATTTTCGCCATCCAGGACGAGATCGCGCGCACCGTCGTCACCGAGCTTCTCGGCAAGATCCCGGAGAGCGGCGCTGCCAATCCGGCCGCCGTCGGCGATGTCGATCCGCGCGCGCACGCGCTTTTTCTCGAAGGCCGCGCGCGGTGGGCGGCGGGAGGTGGAGTATGGAAGCCCGCCTTCAAGAAATTCCGTGCGGCGATCGAGGTCGATCCCCGCCACGCTTTGGCGCACGCCTATCTCGCCGTCGTTGGGGCGAACGCGATCGCCAACGGCGTTTCCTTTCCCGGGTTCGAACGGAACCGGGAGGCGCTGGTGACGCGGGCGCTTGCCGAGGCGGTGAAGCTCAAGCCGCAGGCGGCCGACGTGCTTTTTGCGCAGGGCCGGGTCGCGGAAATGCTAGACGGCGAGGTGGGAAGACCCATCACGAATTCCGCCATCGTCGATTTCTACGAGCGCGCGGTGCGCGCCAATCCGCGTCATGTCGAGGCCCTGTTTTCCTTCGCAAGAGCCGAACCGTCCCCGGAGAAGACGATCGATCTTTATGAGCACATTCTCGAAATCGACCCGGCGCACGGCAATGCGCGCTTCAATCTCGTCATCGCCCTTGCCGCGAGCGGCGACCGGGCCAAAGCGGGCGCGGTCGCCCGGCAGTCCTTGACGCTCGCGCCGGACGCGCGTTGGCCGCCAGCGGTTGCGGGCATACAACTCGGTGACCTCGCGCTCGTCGGCGAGGCGCTGTTCGCCGACTGGGACATGACAGACCGCGTCAGCTATCAGAGCTGGCTCTGCGCATTGACGCTCGCAAGCCTCGGCGCCGCCCCTGAGGCGCGGTTTCTCTTCGCAAGGACGGGCGAGGCCGAACACCCGCCTTTCAACCAGCTGGCGCGCCTCAACGTCGCCATCCTTGAAGGAGATCGGGAAGCCGAACTGCGGATTGCGGAGGCGGGGCGCCAACTTCAATCTCCGTCCAACTGGCCCGCCGCGGGGCTCGCCCACGCGCTGATCAGGGCGGGTGAGCCCGAGCGGGCTTACGACGTGCTTCTGGCGCGACGGCCCGTTCTCGCGGAGGGAAAGGTGGGCGCGTCGACGGAATGGGGCGAGGTGTTCAGCATCGAGATTTTCACGGCGGCCCACGCGCTGGAACTTGCCGGGCGCCGCGC
>JBGTLL010000221.1:0-1934 GCA_041744115.1 Parvularculaceae bacterium
GCCCGGTGCAGTGCGGCTGCTCGCAGGGCAACCAGGGCCTCGATGTCCAGGGGGCGGCCTGGTTCGCCGTCTTCGAACCGGCGCGCAAGTTCGTCGGCATGGTCGATGATCTGCTGCGTGCTTCGGGGCATCGTCATCACCTCAGGTACTTTCGTCGAGCTGGCATGGCGTGGATGACCTGTCCGGTCACCGCCGATGATCATCACGAGACCATCGCCCTCTCGGTTGCGGCGATCATGTGCGTCGCCTTGCCGATCATGGCCGCGCCGCATTTGGTGGCCGGCTTTTATCTCGACCGCGCCGATCCCGCCAATGGCGCGGTCCTCGGCATGGTCGCGCGGTTCCTGGTGATCGCGGCGGCGTTCATGCTGTTCGACGCGACGCAGGTCTCGGCGGCGCAGGCGCTGCGCGGCCTCAAGGATGTGCGCGTGCCGATGGTGATCACCGGCATCGCCTATTGGGTCGTCGGGTTCCCGGTCGCCGCGTGGCTTGGCCTCGGCACGGAAATCGGCGCTGTCGGCGTCTGGTGGGGGCTGTTGGCGGGCCTCTTTACCGCGGCGGCGCTGCTGTCGGTGCGGCTCTACCTCTTAACCAGATAGCTGTTTGTCGCGGCGTTGATCGCAAAACCGGTTTCCACTTTTGCGAACGCCGCTCCGTTAACGGAATGTCAGCCTTAACGCGCGATGAATCGGGCCTTGCTGCCGGGAAGTCATCGGATGGCGATTGCCGCCTCGCATCGAAACGACGCGCCGCAAGGCTGGCGCGACAGGTTCGCCTTTGAAAGCCGCCGGTTCAACGCCTGGTGGGAGGGCTACGCCTTTGACGCCGCCGCGACGCGCGCCGCCATTACATCCGACGCGCAAGCGGGTGCGGAAATTCACGGACCGCCCGATCAGGATATTGCCATCGCGATCTGGGGCGAAGGCCGGCTCGATCCCGGCGATCCCGCATGGACGATGCGGCATGCAAGAACGCTCGGCGTCGCGCTGAAGGCGGAAGTCGTCATTCTCGGCGCCGGCGCCGGCGGTCCCGTCCGCGATCTCAAAAACGGCACCCGCTGGAAACTCTCCGGCTATTCGCGCATCCGCGAAAAAGTCAAAGGCGTCGATGTCCTTCCCTATGAAGCGGCGATGTCGCGCATCAGCCGCGCGTCGGCTGACGGCGGCCTTGCCTTCTTTGAACTCCACCGCGACCCCGACCCGGCGATGATTGCGCTGTTTGCGGCGGAACTCGTCAGGCCGAACGCGCCGTTTTCGTTTGTCGAATTCACCGTCGCCCGAAAAGGCGCGCGGCTGAAATCCTGTTTCGAGGCCCCTTGGGGCGGCTCGCCGCGGCAGGCGGACCAGTTCGCCGTTCTGCTCGAAAAATCAGGGTTCAGGGTCGCCGACACCGTTGATGAAACCCGAGCCTTCCTGCCGCTGATCGCGCGCGGATGGTCGCGCTGGCGCGCCGCCTATAGCCGCGCGCTGCAGTTTTCCGACCGCCGCGACCGCGCGGATAATCTTCGTCTCCTCGCGCAATACGCGCATCTGTGGGCGGAGCGTTACGACGCCATCAAAGCCGGCCAGTTGCAGGTGACCCGCTTCCAGGCGCGGAGGAAGGGGTAGGGCGCCGGCACACTCTATCGCCGATACCGGAACCAGTCGTCGATACGAGCGAAAACAATATAAGCGGCGCTGAGCACGATAATCACGAACAACGCGAACTGCAGCTGCGCATCGACGTCGTGCTTTTCATGTTTTGACGGCCGCTCGGCGCCCATTTCGATGGTCTCGGTCGTGCCGTCCGTTGCAGGCCCTTCCGGCGCCGCGCCCGGGGCTCCGCCGCCGGTTGATCCGTCGGCGGACGATCCGCCCGTGAGCCCGCCCTCGCCGGCGGGCTTTTCAGTGAGACCCGTTCCCTGCTCGATATTGGTTTCGAGCTGGTCGAGCTCC
>JBGTLL010000222.1:0-5530 GCA_041744115.1 Parvularculaceae bacterium
GCGCCGGCGCGCTGACGCAGCGGCTGATGGTGACGGACGGCGCGACAACGCAGGTGACGGCGCCGCTGATCCGCGACGGCCTCGTCAGACGGGCAACCGACGCCGAAGACGCGCGGGCGGCGATTTTCTCGCTGACCCGCAAGGGCGAGCGGATCTTCGCGGCGATGGCGTCCGGGCATCGCGCCTGGATCGACGAAGCGTTTTCGGGCCTCTCCGCCGGCCAGATGAAATCGCTGCGCCGGCTGCTCGAACGGATCGAATTGCCGGCGGACGCCGCCGATGAAAGAGAGGACGCCGCATGACCCCCGAAACGTTCACGCCCAAGCATTTCAACTGGACGTTCGACGGCGCAATCGCGCGCGTGTCGCTCAATCGGCCGGAGCGCAAGAACCCGCTGACGTTTGATTCCTACGCCGAGCTTCGCGATCTGTTCCGCGATCTCGTCTATGCGAGCGACGTGAAGGTTGTCGTTTTCGGCGGCGAAGGCGGCAATTTCTGTTCCGGCGGCGACGTCCACGACATTATCGGCCCGCTGACGAAAATGGGCATGCCCGAATTGTTGAATTTCACGCGCATGACCGGCGACCTCGTGAAGGCGATGCGCCGCTGCCCGCAGCCGATCATCGCCGCCGTCGATGGCGTCAGTGTCGGCGCCGGCGCGATCATTGCGATGGCGTCGGATCTGCGCTACGCGGCGCCGGAGGCGAAGACCGCGTTTTTGTTCAACCGGGTCGGACTCGCCGGCTGCGACATGGGGGCCTGCGCGATCCTGCCGCGCCTGATCGGGCATGGGCGCGCCTCGGAACTTCTCTTTTTCGGGCGTTCGATGAGCGCCGAAGAAGGCCTCGCCTGGGGCTTTTTCAACGAGGTCGTTGCGGCGGACAAGCTTGACGGGCACGCGATGGCGATGGCGAAAAAGCTCGCCGCCGGCCCGTCTTTCGCCAATGGCGTCACCAAGAACCAGCTCAATATGGAATGGGACATGAGCCTCGACACCGCAATCGAAGCGGAAGCGCAAGCGCAGGCGATCTGTATGCAGACGAATGACTTCAAACGCGCCTATGACGCATTCGTCGCCAAGGAAAAACCCGTATTCGAGGGCGATTGATGGCGGACAAGAGCTTCCTCGACTGGCCGTTCTTCGAGGCGCATCACCGCGACCTCGCTGAAAAACTCAATGCTTGGGCGGCGGCTACGCTGCCCGCGATTGTCGACGGGCCTGGCGCCCACGACGACGTCGATCAGACCTGCCGCGCGCTCGTCAAGGCGCTGGGGCGCGGCGGCTGGCTGCGCTATTGCGTACCGGCGGCGTATGGCGGCGCGTTGGAAACGCTCGATGTCCGCGCGCTGTCGCTGATCCGCGAAACACTGGCGCGCCATTCGGGCCTTGCCGATTTCGCCTTCGCCATGCAGGGGCTCGGCTCGGGCGCCCTCTCGACGTTCGGAACGGAAGCGCTGAAGCGCGCCTATCTTCCCGCCGTCGCTTCTGGCGACAAGATCGCCGCCTTCGCCCTCTCCGAAGAAAACGCCGGCTCCGATGTCGCGGCGATGACGACGGCCTTAAAACAAAGCGGCGCGGATTACGTCGTCAACGGTGAAAAGACCTGGATTTCAAACGGCGGCATCGCCGATTTTTACACGCTGTTCGCGCGCGGCGACAGCGGCCGCATCAGCGCCGTCGTCGTTGACGCCGATGCAAAGGGCCTTGCCGTCGCCGAACGCATTGAATTGATCGCACCGCACCCGATGGCGCGCCTTCGCTTCAAGGATTGTCGGATCGCGGGCGCCAACCTCATCGGCGCCGAAGGCGACGGCATGAAGATCGCGCTCGCAACCCTCGACATTTTCAGGACAACGGTCGGCGCGGCGGCGCTGGGGCTCGCGCGGCGGGCGCTCGACGAAGCGACAAGCCGCGCCCTGACACGCACGATGTTCGGCGCGACGCTCGCCGAGCAGCCGATCGCGCAAGCCATGCTCGCGGAAATGGCGCTTGACATCGACGCCGCGGCGCTCCTCGTTTATCGCTCGGCGTGGACGAAGGACGTGAAGAAGACCCGCGTCACCCGCGAGGCGGCGATGGCGAAACTTTTTGCGACTGATCACGCGCAGCTTGTCATCGACAAGGCGGTGCAGCTTTTCGGCGGTCTTGGCGTCACCAAAGGCGTCAAGGTCGAAGCGCTTTACCGCGAGATCCGCGCGCTCAGGATTTATGAAGGCGCTTCCGAAGTGCAGAAGATCGTCATCGCGCGCCAGCATCTCCAGAATTTCGCCGGAGAAAAGCCATGACGCACGAAATCCTGCAGCCGCCCGGATGGCCGCGCCCGAATGGCTATGCAAACGGCATCGCCGCGTCGGGGCGCTTTGTGTTCACGGCCGGCGTCGTCGGCTGGAACGAAGAGGAAAAATTCGTCGCCAGGGACGTCGCCGGCCAGTTCCGGCAGGCGCTTGTCAACACGCGCGCAATCCTTGCCGAAGGCGGCGCGGAGCCTCGTCACGTCGTGCGCATGACCTGTTACGTGACGGACAAACGCGACTATCTCGCGAACGCCGCGGAGATTGGCGCGGCGTGGCGCGAGGTTTTCGGCAAAATCTTTCCGTGCATGGCGGTCGTCCAGATCGTCGCCCTTATCGAAGACGAGGCTAAAGTTGAAATCGAGACGACGGCGGTGGTCGATGCGTGAAACACCTCTCCCCCGCGCATCCCGGCGAACGCCGGGATCCAGTCTCTTTTAGGGCCGCGATGCTGCGCTCAATAACCACTTTGGAGCGTCGGGCGATAAAATCGCAACGGTTTCGCTTGCGGCCATCCTTCGAGACGCCGCGTGAAGAACGCGGCCCTCAGGATGAGGATTGTAAGCGTTGAAATACTCAAATCCTCATCCTGAGGAGCGCGCCTCTTTGCGCGCGTCTCGAAGGATGTGCTGCAGGCGTGATGCGAATTTTGCGCCCGCTGCTTTAGTCTGGATCCCGGCGTTCGCCGGGATGACCGGTATTGGGAGGCTGATCGTCTCATGAAAGATGCGGCGCCCCAGAAAATCACCGTGATCGGCGGCGGGCCGGGCGGGCTTTACTTCGCGCTGTTGACGAAAAAGCGGATCGCGGACTGCCAGATTGACGTCTACGAACAGAACCGCGCCGACGACACATTCGGCTTCGGCGTCGTCTTTTCCGATGAAACGCTCGACGAATTCCTGAGCGCGGACGCCGAGAGCTACGGGATGATCAAGGACCGCTTCGCCTATTGGTCCGACATCGTCATCGAGCATGGAGGAAACCGCACCGTCATCGGCGGCAATGGCTTTGCCGGCTGTTCGCGCAAGACGTTGCTGCGGATCTTGCAGCGGCGGTGCGAGGCGGTCGGCGTGAAACTGCATTTTTCAGCGCCAATCGACCCGGCGACTTTCGAAGAGCGGTTCGCCGACTCCGACATCATCGCCGTCGCCGACGGCGCCAACAGCCGCATTCGCGAGAAATACGCGAAAGAATTCGGCGCCGTCGTCGAAGACAAGCGCAACAAATTTACCTGGATGGGTTCGACCCGCCCGCTCGACGCCTTCACCTTTTTCTTCCGGCGAACGGCACACGGGCATTTCTGCGCGCATACTTATCAATATGAAGACGGCGCATCGACCTGGGTTTTTGAAACGACGCCGGAATGCTGGCGGGCGAGCGGCTTTGAGAAGATGTCGGAAGAAGAAAGCGCGCGCACGCTCGAAGGCGTGTTTGGAGAAGAGCTTCAAGGCTGCGGGCTGATCGCCAACCGCTCGATCTGGCGAAGTTTTCCAAAAATCGTCTGCGCCAAATGGAGCGTCGGACCGATCGTCCTGCTCGGCGATTGCAAGGCGACCGCGCACTGGTCGATCGGCTCGGGGACGAAGCTCGCGATGGAATGCGCGGTCGCGCTGTCGGACGCGGTCGTCAGACACGCGCCTGATGTCAGCGCCGCTTTCGAAGAATACGAGACCGAACGTCGGACGCCGGTCGAGATCACGCAGCATAACGCCGACGTATCGCTCCGGTGGTTTGAAGACATGCCGATGCATTGGGAGAAAGAGCGGTACGAATTCGCGTTCTCCCTGATGTCGCGCGCCAAGGCGCTGACCTGGGACAATATCCGCCTTCGCGACGCGGCGTTCCTTGATCGCGTCGAAAGCGAATTCTACGATCGCTATCGGCGGCAAACCGGACGCCATGTCGCCGCCGAAAAGCCGACGCCGATGTTCACGCCGTTCGATCTGCGCGGCGTCGCCATCCCCAATCGCGTCGCCATGGCGCCGATGGCGCAGTATTGCGCGCCGGACGGCAATTTGACCGACTGGCATTTCTCGCATTATTCGGCGCGCGCGCTTGGCGGCGCCGGGCTGATCTTCACCGAGATGACCTGCCCGACACCGGATGCGCGCATCACCAACGCCTGCACCGGGTTGTGGAGCGACCGGCAGGAAGCCGACTGGAAGCGGCTTGTCGATTTCATTCATGGCTCGACGCCGTCGAAGGTCGCGCTGCAGCTCGGCCATGCGGGCCGAAAAGGATCGACCAAAACCCCGGCCGACGGCGAGGACCTGCCGATGGCCGACGGGAACTGGCCGCTCGTTTCAGCGTCGCCCATTCCCTATATTGACGGCGTTTCCGAAATCCCCGCGGAACTCGGCCGTGGCGGCATGGATCGGATTTGCGAGAGTTTCGTCGCATCGGCGCGGCGCGGCGCGCGCGCGGGTTTCGACATGCTGGAGCTTCACTGCGCGCACGGCTATCTGCTCGCGAGTTTTCTGTCGCCGCTGACAAACATGAGGAGTGACAAATACGGCGGCGACGCGCGGGGCCGGGTGCGGTTTCCGCTTGAAGTGTTCGAAGCGATCCGCGCCGTCTGGCCGGATGAAAGACCGATGTCGGTGCGCTTTTCCTGCAGCGACTGGGCGCCGGGCGGCGTCACGCCGGAAGATATCCGGCATTATGCGACCGCGTTCAAAGATTCGGGCGTTGACATTGTCCATGCGTCGTCCGGCCAGACCGTCAGAGGGCAAAAGCCCGTCTACGGACGGATGTGGCAAACGCCGTTCGCCGAGTTCATCAAACAAGGCGCCCGCATTCCAACGATCGCCGTCGGCGACATCACGCTCGCCGAACAGGTGAACATGATCGTCGCCGCGTCGCGCGCCGATCTGTGCGCGCTGGCGCGCCCGCACCTGAATAATCCGTTTTTCACGCGTCAGGCCGCCGGCCATTACGGCGTCAGGCGCGTCGCGGGCGCGCCGCTCGGCTGGCCGGCGCAGCTTAAATCCGGCGAATATCAGCTGTTTCGCGAATGTGAGAAGATCAACGAAAAGACGGCGGAGCTCGCCGCCAAAGCGCGTCCGAACCGCCGCCATTACCAGACGGCGGACGGGTAGTGCGCCGGCATTCAGAGCAAAGAGCAATATCTCAGAATCGCGGACGACGTCACCCTGACGCAAGTCAGGGTCCAGAATGGCGAGCAAGTCCCTCGCGGCTCTGGATGCTGACTTTCGTCAGCATGACGGAACGAGGTTCG
>JBGTLL010000223.1:0-3152 GCA_041744115.1 Parvularculaceae bacterium
CTCCGGGTTCTTGTAATCCTTCAAAAGCGCGTCAAGGACGGCTTCAGCAATTTCGGGCGCCTTCGTCGCTTCGGTCATGCAAATCTCCTTCGAGCTTAGCATGCCGGCGTTCGCCCCTTACACAAAAACCCTGACACTCCCTAGGGCGGGTTGAGCGCAGCGATACCCGCCGATCCCCTCGCGGCGCCAGTGTTGGCGGGCATCGCTTCGCTCAGCCCGCCCTACAAGTTACCCAGCTTTCAGCTTGCGAACGTCGTCCGCGATTTTCTCCAAGCGCTTAATTTGCGCGTCGTCCAATTCCCCTCGATGCTTTTCAAGCTTCTCTTCGATCAGAGAGTAAGAATGCCAACTTGCTTCAATGCTCGGGCCCATCTTTCGCACAGAGTCCAATATTTCGATCACAGCGACAAACGTTTCCCAATTTACGGCGGCGAGATCGTTCTCAATTTTCCGCTTCAGTTCACGCTTTTGAAAATGTCTGAGCGCATACCCCCCCCCCCGAACGCCACCAGACCGACGAGAGCATAGCTCGTCGCCAACCAAACATATGAATCCATAACCCCCTCCATTGATCCGCAGATGCGGTCGTTGCCCCAGCGACCAGCGTAGCAGCGGGTATCGCTGCGCTCAACCCGCCCTACTCTGCGGCCACCGCTTCCTTTTCCTCGCGCGCCCTGATCTCCGCCGCTTTCTTTTCGACCAGCTCAACGAGGTGATCGAGGATCTTGTCGTTGTCGAGCCGGTGGTGCGGTTCGCCGTCGAGGTAGACTTGGCCGTGCTCCTTGCCGGCGCCGCCGCCGGTGAAGCCGATGTCGGTCTCGCGCGCCTCGCCGTGTATCGACCGGCGGGGCAAGCCGCGCAGCGAGTCACCGGATTTCGACCAGGCGACCGCCTTCGGCCAGCAGCGGCTCGGCTTGCGGCCAGGCATTTTCGAACCGCTCGATCAACACCCGGTTCACGAGGTTACCGGTGCGCACCCACAGGACCTGCGGTCCTTCCGTCAGACGGCCCGCGAGTTCTGCAAAGTCTTCGTCCTTGGTGACGATGATCGCGCCGTCCTTTTCAGCTCGTACCCAAATGTCCGGATCGATAGCCTCGCGAAGGCCGATATCGCGGACGGCGACGGAGTCATGCCCCTTCGCGCGCAGCCAGACCGCAAGTTGCGGCGGCATTTGCGCGTCAACGAGGAATTTCATGACGGCGGCTATTCTGCAGCAACGAGAACCGGGTGGCCCAACTGGGTGACGGCATAGGCAAGGCTTGCGCGAATGTCCTCGCGCTCCAGATCGGGAAAGTCCTTCAGGATCTCATCTTCGCTGGCGCCGGCGGAGAGCATCTCCAGAATATCGATAACGCGGATGCGCATGCCGCGAATACAGGGCCGGCCATGGCATTGGTCCATGCGGATGGTGATGCGCGAAAGAAGATCGACGTTCATCGAGCCAAGATAGCGCCTGTCAGCCCGGCGCGCCAGCACGGGAATCGCCCTACTCCGCCGCCACCGCTTCCTTCTCCTCGCGCGCCCTGATCTCCGCCGCCTTCTTCTCGACCAACTCGACGAGGTGGTCGAGAATTTTGTCGTTGTCGAGCCGGTGGTGCGGTTCGCCGTCGAGATAGACTTGGCCGTGCTCCTTGCCGGCGCCGCCGCCGGTGAAGCCGATGTCGGTCTCGCGCGCTTCGCCGGGGCCGTTGACGACGCAGCCGATGATCGACAGCGACATCGGCGTCATCACGTGGGCGAGGCGTTTTTCGATCTTTTCGACGGTGTCGATGACGTTGAACCCCTGCCGCGCGCAGGAGGGGCACGAGATGACGTTGACGCCGCGATGACGAAGTCCGAGCGACTTCAAAATATCAAAGCCGACCTTGATCTCCTCGACCGGGTCCGCCGACAGCGAGACGCGGATGGTGTCGCCGATGCCGGCCCAGAGAAGCGACCCCAATCCGATCGCAGTCTTGACCGAGCCGATGCGCAAGCCCCCCGCTTCGGTGACGCCGAGATGCAACGGGCAATCGATCGCGTCGGCGAGCTGCTGATAGGCGGCGACGGTCAGGAAGACGTCCGACGCCTTCACCGAAATCTTGAACTCGTGAAAGTCGTTGTCCTGTAGAATCTTCGCGTGATCGAGCGCGCTTTCGACCATCGCCTCGGGGCAGGGCTCGGCGTATTTTTCGAGCAGGTCCTTTTCAAGGCTGCCGCCGTTGACGCCGATCCGCATCGAGCAGCCGTAATCCTTCGCCGCCTTGATGACGTCCTTGACGCGCGCCTCGGACCCGATATTGCCCGGGTTGATGCGAAGACACGCGGCGCCAGCGACCGCCGCTTCGATCGCGCGCTTGTAGTGGAAATGGATGTCGGCGACGATCGGAACCGGGACGTTCGCCACGATCTCTTTCAGCGCCGCCGTCGATTCAACGTCCGGGCAGGAGACGCGGACGATATCGGCGCCAGCCTCGGCGATCTCGTTCACCTGGCGGATTGTCGCCTGCGCGTCGGAGGTCAAGGTATTGGTCATCGACTGCACGGCGATCGGCGCGTCGCCGCCCACGGCCACCTTGCCGACCATGATCTGGCGGGATTTGCGGCGCGCGATATCGCGCCAGGGACGCAAAGACATGATCCTTAACCCTTATCCAAACGGCGGCGAGGCTGCATCTGGCCGATTATAGCGCGGAATTCAATTCCGCGAGACCTACTTTCAGGGGCCCGTCTTTCAGCGTCCCGTCATGCCGACAGCGGCCCGTCATGCGGACGAAAGTCAGCCTCCAGAGCCGCACCGGCATTACGCGCCTGCCTCGACCCTGACTTTCGTCAGGGTGACGGTCCGGCCAGTCGCAAGGCACGATCGCGCCCAACGCCCTACGGCCGCTCGAAGCGGAAACTCGCCTGCTGCTCGAAGGCGGGGCGCGGCGCGCCGTCGATCGTGCGCGGCGAATACCGCCAGCGCTTGATCGCATTCAGCGACGCCCGGTCGAAACAGCCATTGCTCGAGGCGACGACGCGCTCACTCACAACCCTCCCGTCGGGGGTGATGGTGAAGGCGAGTTCGACCGTTTCAAGCGCCGCGGCGGCGGCTTCACAGGCGGGCGGATAGACCGGCTCGCTCCGTTCCAGCGCCGCCGGTTCGACGATCACCGGCAGCGGCGGGATG
>JBGTLL010000224.1:0-22630 GCA_041744115.1 Parvularculaceae bacterium
GGCGCGCGCGTCGGGAAAGCGAAGACGCATGACCGCTAGAGCGACATATCCGAGGGCTGCGATCATCGGCGTGGGGCTTATCGGCTCGTCGATGGCGCGCGCCATGCGGGAGGCGCGTGTCGCGGACCTTGTCGTCGGCTATGATCAGGCTGAGGATGTTCGCGTCCGCGCTGTCGCCTGCGGCGCAATCGACGCCGCGCCGGAAACGCTCGCAGAAACCCTGGCAGGCGCCAGCATCGTCGTCGTCTCAACGCCGGTCGGCGCCATGGCCGGCGTTCTCGCCGAAGTCGCGGAAAAAGCCGACCCCGGCGCGCTCGTCATCGACGTCGGGTCGGTGAAAGGGGCGGTCGTCGAGGCGGCGGAAAAGCTTGGCGACCGCATTAACATTGTCCCCTGTCATCCGGTCGCCGGCACCGAACAGTCCGGCCCGGAAGCGGGGTTCGCGTCGCTGTTCCAGAACCGGTGGTCGATCATCACGCCGCTCGCGCGCGGCGACGATGCATACAAATCGGCGGTGGAGGCCGCGGCCGCGCTATGGCGCGCCGTCGGCGCGGAAGTCGAATTCATGGATCATCAGCACCATGACATTGCGCTCGCCATTACGAGCCATTTGCCGCATTTGATTGCGTTCACCTTGGTCGGCGCGGCCGATGATCTGGAGTCCGTCAATGAGGCGGAGATTGTCAAATACTCCGCCGGGGGATTTCGCGATTTCACCCGCATCGCCGCGTCCGATCCCGTGATGTGGCGCGACGTATTTCTGAACAACAAGGCGGCGGTGCTCGAAGTGCTCGGCCGGTTCACCGAAGAGCTTTCCCTGTTGCAGCGCGCGATCCGCTGGGGCGACGCCGAAACGCTCGAACGCGTCTTCGCGCGCGGCCGGTCGCTGAGACGGGCGATCGTCGCCGCGGGTCAGGAAAGGGACGTGCCAAATTTTGGGCGAGACGAGAAAAGCTAACCCGCTTCTTCGTCGAGGCGGACTTTGTGGCCCCACAGACGATGCACATGCCAGAGCACGTCTTCTTTTGTTTTCGGGTCCAGCGTCCGCCCGGCCCGCATTTCGTGGCGCAGGGAAATCATGCGGTCGCCTTCAAGATCGGCGGAGACGACCTGAATATTCGGCTCGTGCATGCCGAGATCGTACATCCGCGCCAAGGTCTCGCGCACGCGCCGGAAGCCGGCGTCGTCATGAATGGCCTCAATTTCGACGTGGCTTTCTTCGGCGTCATCGCGCAAGGCGAACATGCGGAATCGCCGCATCACCGTCGGCGACAGATATTGCAGGATAAAGCTTTCATCGCGGTAGTTGGACCACCCGTCCTTCAGAACGTCGCGCCAGTCTCCCTTTCCCGCGATCTCGGGAAACCACTCGCGATCTTCCGTCGTCGGATCGGTCGAAATACGCCGGATGTCCTCCATCATCGCGAAGCCGAGCGCGTAGGGGTTCAGCCCGGAATAGCGCTGGTCGTCGAATTCCGGCTGAAAGACGACCGAGGAATGGGAATGCAGGAATTCAAGGATCGCTCCCTCATTGATGAGGCCGCGATTGTAAAGCTCGTTCATGATGTAGTGGTGGACGAAGGTGGCGCAGCCTTCGTTCATCACCTTGGTCTGTTTCTGCGGATAAAAATATTGCGAGACATTGCGGACGATCCTGACGAGCTCGCGCTGCCATGGTTTGAGAACGGGCGACGCCTTCTCGATGAAATAAAGCAGGTTTTCCTCGGGCAACTTGATGTTCTGGACTTCAAGCTGGCGCTCTTCGGCGTCCGCCTCCGGCTCTTCCGAATTCGGCAAGGTCCGCCAGATGTCGTTGAACGTTTGCTGTTCGTGCTCGGCCCTTGCGACGGCGCGCGCCAGCTGATCGGCTTCCGACAGGCGCGGCGGGCGCGCATAACGAAAAACGCCCTGATCCATCAGCGCGTGCGCGCTGTCGAGAATCTTCTCGACCTCCTCGACCCCGAATTCGTCTTCGCATTTCGCAATGTATTTCTTGGCGAAGTCGAGATAGGGGAGAATTCCTTCCGCGTCCGTCCATTGACGAAAGAGGTAATTGTTCTTGAAGAAATGATTATGCCCGAAGCAGGCGTGCGCCATCACCAGCGCCTGCATCGTCATCGTGTTTTCTTCCATCAGATAGGCGATGCAGGGCTGCGAATTGATCACGATCTCATAGGCAAGACCCGACCAGCCTTTCTGGTACATCATCTGGTCGCGCGCGAAATGCTTGCCGAACGACCAGTGGCGGTACATCAGCGGCATGCCGTGCGAAGAATAGGCGTCGAGCATCTGTTCCGATGAAATGATCTCGATCTGGTTGGGATAGACGTCGAGTTTTAAATCGTTCAGCGCAATATCCTCGATCGCGTCATAGGTCGCCTTGAGGCGATCGAACGACCATTCCGAGTCGGACCACAGGAGGGCGGCGGTCATGTGGGGAGCTTTCTTACCGGCATCGGCGATGGTTCGTCGCGGCCGACCATTGCGTTCCAATACACCCACGAACGAGGGTCGAAAATGCCCGGGGGTGCATTATCCAGCGCTTCGCGAATGTCGTCGAGGTCGAGCTGCTCCATAAGGGCGGAAACATCATCGAAGTCGCCATGGGTGAGAACATAAGCCGCGAAGCGCGCCGAGTCCTCGATTGCTTCCTCGGGGGTTTCAAACCACAAGCATCGGGCGGATTTGCGAAGCGACGGCGTAAGCGTGAGTTGTTTCATCCGCGCCTCGCCTCGCCATAGCGGCGATTGATGGAAATCATCTCTCTCCGATTAGGGTCAATGCTGCGCGCCGCGGCGACAAGGCGCTTTTTCAGCGCCGCCTGCAGTTTCCCGAGGTTGCCTTCCTCAAAGTATGTCAGAGCTTTGTGACTGATATTACGATTGAATCTATCGCCGTAGACAGCCTCGGCCGCGGAAAGCGCATGTGAGGGTCGGATTCCGTTTGAAAACAATGCATCGATATCGACATAGTCTTTCATCTCTGCCCGCGCCTGAATCACTCGCATCTTTGAAGCCGCAAGATCGATCAGCGAGGCGACTTTGATGTTGATGTCCTCCGCAATCAAAGGTCTCTCGACTTCGCCCAGTTCCGGCACGCCGAAGAATGAAAGATACACGTCGCCGCCGCGCGCCACCCTGACCGACAAGGTGCTTTTCGCGCTTTGTGTGACGACGCCGCCTTGCAGGTAGGGGATAGCGTTGAAGAGCGGGTCGGGATCAAACTCCTCCGCGCCGAAAAAATCGAAATCTACGCTTTGCCGGTGCCCGAGATGGAGCGCTATCGCGGTGCCGCCGTAGAGCGTAAACTCGGGCGGCGTCGCGCCCAATTCCTCCCACAGCCTCCGCTGAGGGGGCGGCAGGATGTCCAGCCGTGGCGTGAATTCGCTCATGGCGCGGCGCTCACGCCGCCGCCTCCCGCGCGTTCTTGGCGAACAGCTCGCGGAACACCGGGAAAATGTCCGAGGCCTTCGCGATGCGTGTCTGCGCAAACGTCTTCCAGCCCGGCGCGAAAGTGCGATAGGCGCGCCAGAGTTCGGCGCCCGAATCCTTGTCGGAGAAAACTTCCAGCTCGCGCTCGTCGAGGATCTCGATATACGCGTAATATTGCGAGATCGGCATCACCTCCTCGTCGAGCATTTCAACGCAGCGCTTGGCGTCGCCGGATTGCGTGTAGCCGTCGGAGGCCTGCGCGACATAGATGTTCCATTCGGACGCCGCATAGCGCTCGCGCTGGATTTCGAGCATTTTCTCAAGCGCGGTCGAAACGACGGTGCCGCCCGACTGGCGCGAATAGAAAAACGTTTCCTCGTCGACTTCCTCGGCGTGATGCGTATGGCGGATGAAGATCACATCGACGCGCTCATAGCGCCGCTTCAGGAACAGATAGAGCAGCATGTAGAAGCGCTTGGCGAGGTCTTTTTCACGTTCGCCCATCGATCCCGATACGTCCATCAGGCAGAACATCACGGCGGCGGTGGTCGGGATGGGGGTCGGCGCAAAGGCGTTGTAGCGGACATCAAGCGGGTCGATGAACGGCGCCCAGCGGCGGCGCGCCTCCATCGCTTCAAGCTTTTCAAGAAGCGCTTTCTTCTCGGCGATCTCGGCTTCGTCCGGTTCGGAAATGCGCTCGAGTTCAAACAGGCGCTCTTTCAGCTCGTTCATCTCGCGGTTCGACGGGCGCTTCAGCGCGAGCCGGCGGCCATGCGCGTTCCTCATGGTGCGGACGAGGTTGAGGTTGGTCGGCGATCCGGCGATCGTGATGCCGGCGCGGCGATAGGCGGTCGCTTTCGTTTCTTTCAGCGACCGTTTGACGAGATTTGGAAGCTCGAGGTCTTCAAAGAAGATGTCGAGGAATTCTTCCTGCGTCAGCGTGAACTGAAACGCGTCCTCGCTCTCGCCTGAATCGCTGGCGTCCTTGCCTTGTCCCTTGCCGCCTTGCCTTGGGGGTTTCTTGATCCGGTCGCCGACGCCGAATTCCTTGTTGCCGGGCGCGACCCACTCACGTTCGCCGGCTTCCGGATTCAGCCGGAACCGCGGCTCGGCCGTCGACTTCGACGGGATCGTGATCTTTTCGCCCTTGTCGAGATCCTGCACGGAGCGCTCGCGGAGGCTCTTGTTGACGGCTTCCTTGATCTGCACACGCGCCCGGCGAAGAAAGCGCTGGCGGTTGCCGAGCGATTTGCCTTTCGGGTTTTTGCGGCGGTCGATGAAGTGGAATGGGTTCACTTGCGTTCAGCGAATGGCGAATGGCGAATAGCGAATAGACGCTTTTCGGACTATTCGCTAATCGCTACTCCCTATTCGCTCATCCTGCCTTGTTAACGCGCATGTACCACTCGACCAGCCGGCGGACCTGGCGCGCGGTGTAGCCGCGCTCGGTCATCCGATCGACGAAGTTCTCGTGCTTCTTCTCGGTCTCGGTGTCCTTTTTCGAGTCAAAGGAAATCACCGGGAGAAGGTCCTCGACTTGGCTGAACATCCGCTTTTCGATGACGTTGCGGAGTTTTTCGTAGGAGGTCCACGCCGGGTTCCTGCCGGCGTTGGCCGCGCGCGCCCGCAAGGTGAACTTGACGACCTCGTTGCGGAAGTCCTTGGGGTTGGCGATGCCGGCCGGCTTTTCAATTTTCGACAGTTCGGCGTCGAGCGTCTGGCGATCGAGCAGCTGGCCGGTGTCGGAGTCCTTGAAGTCCTGGTCCTCGATCCATGCGTCCGCGTAGGCGATGTAGCGGTCGAAAAGATTCTGCCCGTATTCAGAATAGCTTTCGAGATAGGCCTTCTGGATCTCCTTGCCGATGAAGTCGGCATAGCGCTTGGACAGATCCTCCTTGATGAATTCGAGATATTTTTTCTCGACTTCGTCCGGGTGCTGTTCGCGCTTGATGGCGTTTTCGAGCACATACATGAGGTGCACGGGATCCGCCGCAACTTCGTCAGTGTCGAAATTGAAGGTCTCGGAAAGCACTTTATAGGCAAAGCGCGTTGAAACGCCGTCCATCCCTTCGTCAATGCCGCCAGCGTCGCGATATTCCTGCAAGGTCTTCGCCTTGGGATCGGAATCCTTCAGCTTCTCGCCGTCATAGACGCGCAGTTTCGAATAAAGATTCGAGTTTTCGTGTTCCTTGAGGCGGGTCAGCACCGAGAACCGGGCAAGGAGGTCGAGGGTTTCGGGCGCGCACGCCGCTCTCGCCAGCTCCGAGCTTGTCAGCAGCTTCTGGTAGATCAGGCGCTCTTCGGTCACCCGCAGGCAATAGGGAACCTTGATCACGCTGATGCGGTCGAGGAACGCCTCATTGTTCTTGTTGTTGCGGAACTGGATCCATTCGCTTTCATTGGAGTGCGCGAGAATGACGCCATTGAACGGAATGGGACCAAGCGATTCGGTGCCGATATAATTGCCTTCCTGCGTCGCGGTCAGCAGCGGATGCAGCACTTTGATCGGCGCCTTGAACATTTCGACAAACTCAAGAAGGCCCTGATTGGCGCGGCAAAGCCCGCCGGAATAGGAATAGGCGTCTGAATCCGACTGGCTGAAATGCTCAAGCTTTCTGATATCGACCTTGCCGGTCAGCGCGGAGATGTCCTGGTTGTTTTCGTCGCCGGGTTCGGTCTTGGAAATGGCGATCTGACGAAGTTTCGAAGGGTACAGCCTGACGACCTCGAACTTCGAAATGTCGCCGCCATATTCGTCGAGGCGCTTGACGGCCCAGGGGCTCATCACGCCGGTGAGGCGGCGCTTTTCGATGCCGTATTTTTCGGCGAGCAGCGATTGCAGTTCTTCGGACTGGAACAGCCCCAAGGGGCTCTCGAACACCGGCGAGATTTCCTTGCCGGCTTTGAGGACATAGATCGGATGAACCTCCATCAGATCCTTGAGACGCTCGGCGAGCGAGGATTTGCCGCCGCCAACCGGGCCGAGGAGATAGATGATCTGCCGTTTTTCCTCGAGGCCCTGACCGGCGTAGCGGAAATAGGAAACAATCCGCTCGATCGTGTCCTCCATCCCGTAGAACCCATCGAACGCCTTGTAGCGGCGGATCGTCCGGTTGAAAAAAATCCGCGACAGCCGCGGATCCTTCGACGTGTCGAGGAGTTCGGGTTCGCCGATCGCCTTGACCATCCGTTCGGCCGGCGAAGCGTACAGAAGCGAATCGTCGCGCGCCGCCAAAAGATAATCGCGCAGCGACATCGATTCCTGCTTCACCCGCGAATAGCTTTCGGAAAAGAGGTCAAACACGTCGAATTTGTCACTCATATCGATCACTCACTTCCTTGTTGGGGCGCCCGCGCCGAGGAACCGGTCGCCGCCGCTGAATATCCGGTCGCCCTCAAGCAGCGCCCGGAAATAAAAAAGGCGCGGATCGTCACGATCCCCGCCCCTGTTCATTCTACGTCCGATCCGCCCCAAATCGGCGCCGCCATGCCGCCCCGTTTTCCTCGCCCGATCGAGGGCGCGCCCGACATCCGTTCTCCTCACAATTGATATGTGGGACTGCGAGCTTTCAGAACAAGCCGGCGCTCTCTTCAAGAGGTCCGGCGGTTGGCCAAATGCGCTTGCCATACTGCACCCGGGATAACTCGAACTTCAGCCTTGAATTACAAGTCTTTTTCGCTCCGTCTTTCGAAGGGCGCCGGGCGCCCCGCGGGCCGGAATTCGTCCACCGATCCGAAACTCGCGCCTGCGTCCGGCCGCCAGCACGAAAGAAGGTTAACGCCGCGGAGCTTAATTTTCCTTTTAAGAAACCCCGATTGCGACTGGAATTCCGCGCGGCGACTGAAGCGGATAATGTAACGGGATTGCGGCGGCGATGCGACTGTGATTTGGCGGATTGCGGCGGTTTTTCACAGCTGCGTCATTTGCGCCTCAGCAATTTCGCGCCCTGCGCAAGGATCAACGTCAAGCAGCGACGGCATGAAGCCGCGTGGCGACGAAGGCGTCGAACGCCTTCCAATACTGGTCGCGCACTTCGTCACGCTCCATCATGATCTCGTGCAACGCGCCCGTCACGATCACCCGCTCGATCAGCGGGGATTGTTCGGCGATCCATAAATGGTCACTCGATCGCACCAGATGGTCGAACTCGGCGGAAACGATCAGGGTCGGCGTCGTTAAGTTTGAATAACGCCCCGGCCGGTGCAGATCATCCATCGCTTCGGTCGCCGCGCGGACCCAGCCATAAGTCGGCTCCCGGATCGTGGCGTTCGGCGCCGCCGACTGCAACTCGCGAAAGCGCGCATGGCGGACGCGATCGGAGGTGAGGATATTGCCCTCAAACGCCATCGAGTGTTCCTTGACGCCCGCGATCGCCGAGCGCGACAGCCCGATCCGGGTCGCCGCCTGCGCGATCAGGCGGACGCCGATCCGCTGCATCAGGCCGTCGTACAGCCGGGTCATCGGCGCGCACAGAACGGCGGCGCAGTAATTGTGATCGCCGTCCGCCAGTATCTGGAGCGCTGGCGTTCCGCCCATGGAGTGGGTCATCAGGACGTAAGGTCCAGGCAGGCGCGGCAACACGAACTCTCCGAAAAACTGGCGCAGATCAGACCGGAAGGCGCCAAAATCCTGGATATGGCCTTTCTCGCGGACCGGCAGAAGCCGCTCAGACAGGCCCTGACCGCGCCAATCCATGGTGGCGACGGCAAACCCGCGCCGCTGCAGGTCGCTGATGACCTCAAAGTATTTCTCGATGAATTCCGAGCGACCGGCGACAAGGACGGCGGTCGCCCGCGCGCCGGGGGTCGGAAAAATGGCGGCGCGGAGAAAACCGCCATCGGCGCCGCGAAAATCCAGGGCCTCGCCGCCGGCGGGGACAGGGTTCGTCGGAATTTTGATGAATTCGGCTATTGCGGACTCTCCAGGATCAGCCGCGCCATCACGCTCATGTCGCCGGCAATCCGGAGGCGCCCCGACAAATAGGCGCTTTCGAGCGCCCGCCCGCCGCTGAAAATGCGCATCAGGGTCTCGGCGGAGGCGCTCCAGACACAGTCGGGTCTGACGGTCGGCGGTGAAGGAACAATCACGCAAAATTCGCCGCGGCCGTCGATATCGAAGGAAGCGGCATGGGCGGGCTCGATCCTCAGCGTCGCGCCAAAACCGCGCTTGAACGCGGCCGCCGCGGCAACGGCGAGCGGATCGCCCGCGGTCACGGAAGAGGCTTTCTGAATTTCAGGGTCATCCGATCGCTCTCGCCGATGGCGTCATATCGGGCGCGGTCGAACGCGGGATCTTCCTGGCCCGGCGACGCCGAGGAGCGACGGACCGGGGGCAAAGTCCAGACGCCAAATGGGTGGTTCCTGGTGTCGGCCGGATTGGCGTTCACTTCCGACGCCACAACAAATTCAAATCCGGCGGCGGCCGCAAGCGTCCGCACCGTCGATTCCTTGACGTATCCGGACGATCCGTCATTTTCGGCCGCATCCTCGCTGGCGCGGTGTTCGACGACGCCGAGAATGCCGCCGGGTTTCAGCGCCTGGTAAAACACCCTGAAATTTGTTTCGGCGGCGCCGCTCCCGATCCAGTTGTGGACGTTTCTGAAAGTCAGCACGATATCGGCGGACGCTTCCGGTGCGACGTCGCCCGCGCCGAGGGTGGTCAAGCGAATGTCGCCGTAGAGGGATTGATCGGCGAACGCGGTCTTGAATCGATCGACCGCCATCGCCGCGCGATCGCTCGCTTGGGGATCGACATGGGCGGCGTAATAGACGCCGCCGCCCGACTTCAAATAAGGCGCGATGATCCTTGTATACCAGCCGCCGCCCGGCCAGACTTCGACAACCGTCATCGACGGATCGACGCCAAAAAACGAAAGCGTCTCTTTCGGATGCCGCCACGCGTCTCGCGCGCGCTCTTCCGTTGGGCGATGCGGGCCGTTGATCGCGGCGTCGAGAAGTGCGGTCGCTTCGACGGCGGGTTCGGCGACAGAGGCCGGCGCCTCACGGGTCTCACGGGGACCGCACCCATAAAGTAAAACGCCCGCCGCCAGAACGGCGACGCCCGCAGCCTTCATTGCCAGCAATCTCATCGATGCGGTCCTAGCACGCTTTGCCGCAGAGGCTTCAAGCCGACCCCTTGATCGCGAATTTTGCGCTCCTATTTAGGCCTCCGTCGGAGGCCGAAACGGCTCCGACCGCGACACGCCGGTTCGCTATCGCGATTGAAACCCTTGCTTCTTGAAGGAGGAAGACAATGCGCAATTATGACCTGACCCCGCTTTACCGCACGACCGTCGGCTTCGACAGGATGTTCGACCTTCTCGATCATGTCGGCAAGTCCGAAGCGACCGGGTATCCGCCCTACAACATCGAAAGGGTCGATGAAGACCGCTACCGCATCACGCTTGCCGTCGCCGGCTTTTCAGAAGGCGATCTCGAAATCGAGCTGCATGAAAACGCGCTGAAGGTGCTCGGCGCCCGGCCCGAGGACGACGGCTCGCGCACTTATCTCCACCAGGGCATCGCGGGCCGCTCGTTCGAGCGCCGTTTCCAGCTTGCCGATCACGTGAAAATCGAAGGCGCCAGCCTCGTTAACGGCCTCTTGGATATCGAGTTGCGCCGTGAAATCCCCGAGGCGAAGAAACCCCGGAAGATCGAAATCAATCCCGGTAAGAGCAAAATCGACGTGCTGAGGGCGTCAAACGCCGCCTGACTCCGCATTGCGAGATCAAGTTGCCGAGGAAACCGCCCGCCCTTCCTGCAAGGGCGGGCGTTTTTCGTGCGGAGCGTTAACCAACAGCTGACGCGCAGCCGGGCGCCTTGCGAATACGGCGCCTCGCGCCGCCCGCTGTTATCTACGCATCGCCGGCCAGCCTGTGAGAACCGGACCGGCGACAAACCGGACTTGTCAAACCGGGCGCGCCAAAAACGCGCCCATGCAGGTAAGACGAACGAGAACCCCCGAGTGTGACAAGTCCCACGCATTTTTTTTGGAAATATTTTTTTGGCGAGGCAAGGGGCATTCTTGCCAGGGACTTAATGCCGTCCAGCCACGCCGATCGTGGTTAACGGCGCTTCTTGGCGCAGGCGTCGGTCAGCCGGCGAGAAGTTTTCTGGCCCTGTCGAATAATTCGACGTTGGCGGCGAGAATGGATCCGGCATGCATCGGCGCGGGTCCGCCCTCAATTTCCGCGACGGCGCCGCCGGCTTCGCGCACCAGCACAATCCCCGCGCCGACATCCCAGGGGTTAAGGTCGCGTTCCCAGTAGGCGTCGAATCGCCCCGTCGCCACAAAAGCCAGATCGAGCGCCGCCGATCCGAATCTGCGAACGCCAGCGGTTTCCGACAGGACAATTTCCGTTTCCTTCAACGCGCGTTCGCGGCCCGGCCGGCCCTTGAACGGCAGCCCCGTCGCAAACAGGCATTCGTCGAGCGACGATCGGGACGATACGCGGAGGCGCCGGTCATTCATCCACGCGCCCTCGCCTTTTTCGGCCCAATAAAGCTCATTGGTCGCGGGGTTGAAGACGACGCCCGCATAGGGCTGGCGATCGCGTTCAAGGCAGATGGAGACCGCGAATTGCGGCACGCCATGAAGAAAATTGGTTGTGCCGTCGAGCGGGTCGACGACCCAGCGATTGGAATTGTCGGCGCCGTCGATCTCGCCTCTCTCTTCCATGACAAATGAGTATTTCGGCCGGCCCTTGCTCAATTCCTCGAACAGAATCTGTTCCGCTTTGAGATCGGCGGCGGACACAAAATCCGCGGCGCCTTTCTTCAAAGTCTGCATTCCTTCGAGCTCGCCAAAGTCGCGCGCGAGCCCGCGCGCCGCCTTGCGGGCGGCGTTGATCATCACGGTCACGAGGGCGGAGGCGTGCGGCATGAAATCTTCCGGAGCGATTGCGGAAAGCGGCGCACCTTAGCGGCGACCGGTCGAATCACAAGGGCGCGTCGGCTCTCGCGACGAGCCTTTGGCGTCTGGATCGGGATCAGTCTATGCATGGCCGCGTCCCTGGAAAGTCTCGCGATTTGGACAACGCTTCGACCGAGCCGGTGCGCAAATCCCCCCAAGGCTCCCTGTCCTCGCGGGTCGCGCGCGGAGCCAGCTGGATCGTCGGCGGCCGGCTCGTCATGGGCCTTTTCGGCTTTCTCAATACGATCATCGTCGCGCGGCTCCTTGCACCGGAAGATTTCGGCATTGTCGCGATCGGGCTGACGACCATGCAGATCCTGACCAATCTTTCCGATTTCGGCGTCAGTCAGGCGGTGATCCGTTTTCGCGACGCCGATCGCAATGATCTCGACACGCTGTTCACATTGTCCGCGCTCCGCGGCGCGCTGATCGCCGGCGCGCTCGCGCTCGCCGCGCCTTTCGCCGCCGCATTCTACAATGACGAACGGGTATTGTGGGTATTTGCCGGCGTCGCCGCGTATCCGTTGGTCACCGGCTTTATCAATCCGCGATTCTATGAGTTCGAACGCGCGCTTGATTTCTCAAAGGAATTTTTCGCCGCGGTTCTGAACAAACTCGCGGGCGTTGCGGTTTCAATTATAATCGCCGTCGTTTTCCGGAGCTATTGGGCGATCATTCTGGGGTTGGCGACGAACGGTCTGGTGCAGCTCGGGCTTTCCTATTTCATGCGGCCTTACCGGCCAAGAGTGTCCTTTGCATCCCTTAAGCGCATCCTCGGATTTTCCGGCTGGCTGACGGGGGTCGGCCTGATGAGCGCGTTGAACAACAAGCTTGATCCGCTGATCCTGGCGCGCGCGATCGGGCTCACCGGCGCCGGGCATTATTTTATCGGGCTGCAACTTGCGGAGCTGCCGACCCGCGAGCTTGCTTTTCCCGTGACCCGCGCGATCTACCCGGGTCTGTCGGAGCTTCAGGAAAACCCGGCCCGCGCCAATCAGGCGTTCCTCAAGGGCGTCGAGGCGATGGCGGCGATCGCGATGCCCGCGGCGATCGGATTTGCGATGGTCGCGCGCGATCTCGTGCCGCTGCTGCTTGGCGACAAATGGCTGGACGCCGTGCCGGTCGTTGAAATCATCACCCCGGTGATGGGCGCGCAAATGCCGCTGATCGCAACGCAGTATTACGCGATGGCGCTCGGCTCGACACGCCTCGTCTTCCAGCGCGAGCTGATCTTCTTCCTGATCCGAACGCCGGTGTTCGTCGTGGCGACGATCAATTTTGGCCTGATGGGCGCTGCGTGGGCGGTGGCCGGATGCGGCGTCGTTCACATCATGCTCAATCTGGCGCTTTACGCCAAGACCAGCGGACAGGCTTTCTTTGGGCCGGCCTGGCGCGTGCGCCGGTCGATTGTCGCCGCGCTGATGATGACGGTTGTCCTGATCTTGCTCCGGTCCGCCGGAATTGCGGAAGGTTGGCCTTTGATCCTCAAGGTCCTGGCTGAAATTGCGCTGGGCGCCGCCGCATATCTTGTTGTTCATGCCTTGCTGTGGCGGCTCGAAGGATCGCCCGACGGCGTCGAACGCCTGACCGTTCAGCTTCTGGCGCCGCTGGTCGGGAAATTTGTCAGCCGCGCGGGCTGATCGCCGTCTTTTGCGATCGGCGGTTCCCGCATTGAAGGCGGTCCGCTATGAGGGATCGCGCCTCGCCAATGGAGCCTCGAACGCATGCCGCCAACGCCAAACCCGACCACCGACCAGATCGTTGCGAGCGCCTTCAAACTTCTCGTCGAAAACCCGCTCTTCAAGGTCGGAACAGCGACCATTCGCGGCAATGATTACCGGATCTTCGAGAATGCGCCGCCCAGCCTCGTCGGCATATTCGCGCAAGGGGCGACCCACGGCGACAAGGATTTTCTCTATTACGAGGGAGAAATCTGGACCTACGCCAGAATGTGGTCCGAGACCTCGCGCTTCGCCAATGCGCTGGCGTCGGACGTTGGCGTGAAGAAGGGCGACCGCATCGCCATCGCCATGCGCAACTACCCGGAATGGTGCGCCGCCTTCATGGCGATCATTTCGCTTGGGGCGGTCGCCGTTCCGCTCAATGCCTGGTGGAAAGGCGAGGAGCTGCGCTTTGCCCTCAAGGATAGCGGCGCGAAGATTGTCCTCGTCGATGACAAGCGGCATGGATACATCCGTCCGCTCAAGGACGATCTCGGCCTGATCCTCATTCTCGTCCGCGCGGACGCGGAAGGCGCCGATCATTTGTACGCCGATCTGCTGGCGAACAGCCGCGGCGACACTTTGCCGGCGGCGGCGATCGATCCGGAGGACGACTTCGCGATCTATTATACGTCCGGTTCGACGGGAAATCCCAAAGGCGTCATCCTCACCCACAGAAGCGCGATGACGACGCTTTTGTCGTGGGCGTTTGTCGCGGCCGCGATCAAGGACGCGCGCGGGGGCGTCTCCCTCTTCGGCGACAATCCGGGCGTCCTGCTCGGCATTCCCTTGTTCCACGTGACCGGAAGCCACGCGATCTTTCTGATGTCGTGGATCGTCGGCCGGCGCGTCGCCGTCATGTATCGCTGGGACGCAAGTCTCGCCGTCGATCTCATCAATCGTCACGGCCTGACAAACTTTGTCGGCGTGCCGAGCCAATCTTACGAATTGATGGAGGCGGCGGGATCGACGCCGATGCCGAGTTTGATCGACATCGGTTCCGGCGGCGCCAAGCGTCCGCCCGATCATGTCAGGAAGCTGAAAGAAAAGTTCGCGACCGCAAACCCTTCGTCGGGGTATGGCCTCACTGAAACCAACGCCAGCGGCTGCGTCATATCGCTCGATGATTATCAGAAGCGTCCCGACTCGACGGGCCGGGCGCTGCCGCCGTGCTGCGACATCAAGATTGTTGGCGACAACGGCGACTGCGCGACCGGCGAAGTCGGCGAAGTGTGGATCAGGACCGCGGCAAATTTTCGCGCCTACCTCAACCTGCCTGACGACACCGCGCGCGCGCTGACGCCGGACGGCTGGTTCCGCTCGGGCGACCTCGGGCGGCTTGACGAGGAAGGGTTTCTTTATATCGTCGATCGCATCAAGGACCTCATCATTCGCGGCGGCGAAAACATCTCCTGTCTCGAAGTCGAGGCGCGCGCTTGCCAGCATCCGGCGGTCGCCCAGACCATCGCCTTTTCGGTTCCGGACGAGGCGCTCGGCGAACGGGTCGGCCTTGTCGTCTATCCGAAAGCCGGCGCTGAAATTGACCCGCTGGATCTGCGCGATTTCATGGGCAGGGAGCTTGCGAAATACAAATGCCCCGAGCGCATCTGGATCTCGCCGCAGCCCTTGCCGAAGCTCGGCACCGAGAAATTCGACAAGCAGACAATTCGTCGCGTCGCGCTCCAGCATCCGCCGACATGGAAGTCCTGATACGCTGAGTGAAAACGCGCATTCGCCAGACGCAGCATCCCCGCACGCCCTCAGGGAGGCGCCCGCGCGCGATCGCGCGCGTATCGGAAAAAATGCGGCGCTCCCTTGTGTGGGAGCGCCGCCGACGCGCTAACTAGGGACAGAGGGGCGAATCGTCAGCACGCACGAACTCACAAACGCAAATTTGCGGCCACGGTTCCACATCGGCGCGAATTTTCTGCGCGGCGGGGCGCGCGGGGATTGAATGCTCCGCGCGGAACGCGGGGCCCGCGCGGAGCGTTGAACGAAATCGGCTGATTCCTCCGTTCACGGCGCCCGGACTCGACAGGCGGCGCCCCTGAGGCCGATGATGGAGGAGCAACGCCGTTGTGAGGACACCGATGCCTGAGGCGGCCAACGGCGGCGGATTGAACGAAGAACGCGCCGGTCAAGCGCGGGACCCGGAGCGCGCCGCCGCCAATCGGCTTCGCGACACATACGAGACTGCCGGCGTCGGCGTCGTCGCGGCGGCGACCGGCGGCGGTTGGGCGACGGTTAACGATCGCCTTTGTGAAATCGCGGGATATGCGCGCGGTGAAATGGTCGGAAGTGATTTTATCCGGTTTTTTCATCCGTCGGATCGCCGATCGGTTGGCGATCTTCTCGATCGCTTGCTGAAGCGCGAACTGTCCACTTTCTCGATCGTCCGGCGGTTTCTTCGCAAGGACGATTCGATCGTCTGGGTGGAATTGACGATCGCCTTGCTGCGCCAGGACGCCGGCGGCGACAATTTCATTGTCGCGATCGCGCACGAGGTCACGGACGAAACGCGGCTGCGGGAGCATCAGCGGTTTTTGATCCAGGACCATTCGCACCGCACCCGGAATTTGCTGACCATCGTTCAGGTGCTGGCGCGGCAGATCGCCCAGCACACCATCACCTCGCAGGACTTCGAGGCGCAATTCGTGTCTCGCCTCGCGGCGCTTTCGGCCTCGCACGACCTCGTTTCCTCGCGCGAATGGGCCGGCGCGGCCGTGGCCGACATCGTCCGGGAGCAGTTGCGGCCCTTCGTCCCCCGCAACGACGCTCGGATCAAAGTCGGCGGCCCAAGCGTCACAATCCGGCCATCCGCCGTCCAGCACATCGGCATGGCGCTCCATGAACTCGCGAGCAATGCCTGCAAGTACGGCGCGCTGTCGAGCAAAACCGGAAACGTCAATATTTCCTGGTCGACCTCCGGGGCCGATGACGATGCGAAATTTCAAATGGCATGGGCGGAAACCGGGGGGCCGGTTGTTGAGCCGCCGACGCGGAGCGGATTTGGCCAGATGATTGTCCGGGAAATGGTCGCCTACGCCTTCAATGGAAACGTTGAACTCGCCTACGACGCGGACGGCGTTAAATGGCGGCTGGAGGCGCCGCTGGCGTCGATTGTCGTCGAGCGGCCCCCGTGCCTCTAGACGGACGAGCCGGAGCGACAACGCGGAAATGGCTGGCAATCTCGCAATCGGGAGGCTAAAATCCATGCTTGGAACGGACGGGATCGAGAAGGGTGAATTTGGGGTTGCGGATTCTGCTGGTTGAAGACGAGGCGCTGATCGCGATGATGCTTGGCGACTGGATCGCCGAATTGGGTCACGTGGTCGGAGGCCCGCATCACCATGCCGCCTCGGCGGTCGCGTATCTCGACACCGAGAACACGATTGACGCCGCCCTCCTTGATGTGCAGCTTGCCGATGGCGACAGCTTTCCGGTCGCCGACGAGCTCGTAAGGCGCAATTTGCCCTTTGCCTTCATGACCGGTCTCAGCGGGGAAAACATTCGCCGCCGTTATTCTGACGCGCTTGTGCTGACCAAACCCTGCGATTTCGAGTCAGTCCGCGCGACGATCGGCGCGTTGCTGGATTCCCGGACGGCGGTCACCTCTTCGTGATAGGTCGCTCGGAGAAATCGGACTGTTTGGGCCAGCACCGGTGCGCGATTGGCTTTGGGAATGCGCGTTATTTCAGATCCGGGCTCCGCTCCCTGGATGATGGGCGGAGTTGAACGAATGCTGAAGTCGAATGTTGCGTTAATCCGTCAATTCGCCCGCGCGGTGCTTGCCGACCGGCTGATCGGCGACGAACTGACGCGGCTTGCCGTCGCCAAGACCGCGATCGATCCGCAAGCCGATCCCGACGATCCGCGCGATCTGATGCGCGCTTTTTTGCGGTCCTGGCGGTCGGCGGCTGCAAATCAGTCGGGATCGTCCGCGATGTTTTCCGATCGGGCGTTGTTGCAGGCGCTGCCGCCGCCGCCGAGCGAAGAGCGCCTGATGCTGCTTTTTGTCGATGTTATCGGCTTCACCCTGGAAGAAGCGGGCGATATTCTTGCGCCGATGGCGACCGATCCCGCGCGTGCTCTCACCGAAGGGCGAAAGCTTGTCGATGAAGCGCGGCGCGCGACGTCGATCATTATTGAGGATGAACCGCTGATTGCAGCGGAGCTGAAAATGCTGCTGGAGAAAATGGGCGTGAAGGTCGGGGGCTCGGCGACAACCGCGGCGCAGGCCGTCTCGCTCGCCAACAAAGTGCAACCGGATCTGATCCTGGCGGATTATAATCTCGAAGACGGCGAGACCGGCGCCGATGCGGTTGCGAAAATCGTGCAATCGCATGATTGCCCGATCATCTTCATTACCGGTTTTCCCGACAAGGTGCTGCGCGGCGAAGAAATCGAGCCGGATTTTGTCATCGCCAAGCCCTACCGGCTGGAAACCATCAGAGCAGCGGTCGCTCATTGCATCGACACCAGAGCGACAGCCTACGGGACAAGCTCATGAACGACAGACCGGAAAAGAGATTGGTCAAGCTGCAGATCCTCGTGACTGACAGCGAACTCGCAAAGATTGACGACTGGCGGTTTGACAACCGGGCCGAGAACCGGTCTTCCGCCGTGCGCGAACTGATGGCGCTCGGGCTGAAGTTCAGCGAGTTGCACGGCGAGGAATGCGCTGACCTGATCAGCGCGCTGCGCAAGCAATAAGAACCAGCCGCGCGCCCGGCTAGCCCTTCACCGAGACGAGACCGTTCGCATCACTCGGATGAGAACGGTCCTTGTGGAAAAAGATTTCCCCTTATCCCGATAAGCGGCGTCCGGCGCCGCGTCGCGAAGCAAGGCGGCTGGCGAAATGATGCGGCGAAACCGCGTCGGCTGGCGTTATTTCCCCGGAATTCATGTCAACCCACCTCGCAGGAGTGACCGACGCATGAGGAAGGACCTCACATCCTCCCGCATCATGGGGGTTTCAATCATATCAAGTATAGTACGCACACTATCGATGATGACATTGAGGAACCTTGATATTAACCATTAAGCCCTGATCAACAGTCGCGTCACTGTCCTACGGTATTATTTGTAAAGCGTTCCGGTCGCGTTATGGTGAATCGTCGATGCAATGGAGAGAGACGATGCACACACAGGCAATGGCGGGACTGCTCCCGATCGAACAGGAGCCTTTGAAGCGCTTCGCGCTTTCCCTGACCCGCAATCTTGAGCGCGCGGAAGACCTCGTGCAGGACACGATGGAACGCGCCCTCATCAAGGCGCACCTTTTCGACGGCACGAATTTGCGGTCGTGGTTGTGCACGATGTGCCGCCGGATTTATTACAACAACCTCCGCCGGCAGAAAGTTCGTGGAATCCCGGTGCCGATCGACGACGCGCCGGAAAGCGCGCTCAGCGTCAACACGACCCAGGAACTCAATCTCCAGATCCGCCGCGCCGCCGAATGCTTCCAGAAGCTGCCGATCGGCGACAAGATCGTTCTCGCTTTGGTCGTTCTTGACGGCCTCAGCTACGAGGAAGCGGCGGCGACGCTGAAAGTGCCGATCGGGACCATCCGGTCGAGACTGTCACGAGCCCGCAAGCGGCTGACGATCCTCATCTCGCCGGCGATGTGACGCCTGTTCGTTCATGGGAAAGGCGGTCGGGGCGACCGCTGGAACCCTAGGCTCCGACGCTCGTTACCTAGCCGCTTGGCTCATCGGAAAGAAGGAGCGTTGAAAATGCCAACCCCAAAAGGCCACACCACCGCCATTCGCGCCAAAAAAGCGATTGGCACCTCGGTCTACAATAAACAAGGCGACAAGATCGGCACCGTCGAAGACATCGTCCTCGACAAAACGTCGAACAACATCATGTACGCGGTCGTCGGTTTCGGCGGGCTGTTGAAAATGGGTGAAAAATTTCACCCGATCCCGTGGGCGCAGCTCGACTATGACGAGGCGAATTCGGGCTACGTCGTCCCTTATAGCAAGCAGGATCTTGAATCGGCGCCGGCCGGCTCGATCGACGAGCTGACCGGGAATGACGGCCAGGCCTTCCGCGACAAGGCCTTTACGCATTATAACGCCGATCGATATTGGTAATTTTTGAAGGTCATTCCGGCGAATGGCGATTGGCGTTCGCCGGAGTGTATGACGTTCCCTCATAATTCACTTCGATCACTGAACTGTCCGCGCGTCGCGAGTCGCACTACGGTTTGATTCAGTGCATGCGCTGAAAGCGCCGCCATCGGCGCTTCGGCCACGTCCCCCGCGGAGGGCGCGAATAAAGTATCCTTTCGGCAAAAGGAAAAAGGCGGCGAAGCTTGTCGCTTCGCCGCCTACTGTTGCGACCACCGGGCGGGGAGGGCTTTGCGGTCACAGAACATCAAGTCAAACAATTCTGGCCGGTCCGGGTTCCAGTCGCCAGCGAACTAAAACACGCCCTCATGATACTCTTCATGGTGCTGTCCGCTTCGATCAGCGCGTGAACGCTGGCAGGCTCTGCCAGACGATGGCGATGATCGAAATGGCGGCGCCCGTCGCCGTAACCGACCGCCAGAAAATCTCCAACGGCTCGACGCCAGGAAGGCGCCGGGTTCTGAAAAGCAGTAACAGGTTACAGATCGCCGCGGCGATGCCCGACACGACGATCAGGGCGCGCGCCGGAAAACTGGTTTCGCCGGCGACGACTTCGGAAACGCTCGCAACGAAGTAGATAAAGAGGAAATGCGCCGCCCAGATCAACGGGCCGCCAAGAAAGATGAGCCAGCGCCGCATCTCAGACCGCCAGCGGAAACAGGCGCGTGACGACAAGGCCGACCGCCGCCTGCACGGCTGAGTACGTCAGAAAGAGGCTGATGCTTTCGATGGTGGCGGGACGGCCTGCATTGAGGAGACCGGCAAAGTGGCGCGCGACAGCGTAGAGCGCCATTATTGCCGAGGTCGCCACGAACAGCGCGTCCCAGGTGAGAATCGTCGCGACTAGCGCGTCGTGGCTTGTCAATTCCGGCGCCAATCCGGCGGACCGCCAGCTGAAACAGCTTGCAGCCCACGCGGCCGCGAGCCCCGCCGCGCCAATGAGGGTGAGAATCGCCGCGCCTTTCGTCGTTGTCGCATAAACCTTCCGCGCCGCATGAGCGCAGATAGCCGCGCCGGCGCATAGAATGGCGGCAACCGCGAAATGCGAGACGTCCGGCGGGGCCGGCCAGGCCGCGGGCTGCCGGCTCCACAGGAAAATGTACGAAAAAATCAGCATCGCGAAGATCATCCCGGCGACGGTCAGGACGATCGCCATCGCCCACCAGCCATGGCTTTGCGAGCCGCTGGCATAGGTCGGAACCATGATGCCGGCGCCGATATCGGCTGTCGCCGGCTCAATCGGCCGGTCGAGCGACCAGGCCCACCGGACGATGCAATAGATGGCCGCGGCGCCGCTGCTCAGGGACAGCGCATAAAGTTTGACCGTCAGCAGCAGGAAGAACGCCGCCGTGAACACAGCGGCGCCAAACGAACTCCACGACGGCTGCGGCGACCGCTGCAGGTACAGCGGTTCAGCGCGCAAGGCGCTGGTAATAATTGTCTCGCGTTCGCCGATCGCGCTGCCGGGCAGGAAATAGCGGCCCTGTTCCACATCGTCCGCGAGGTTGGCGTCATCCCACAGGGGATAGCGGCTCTTGACCACGGGAATGCTGCGTACGGAATAGGCTTCGGAAGGAAGCCATTCGAGCGTTCCGCCGCCAAAGACATTTCCGGGCCCTCCGGCCATGGTGAAGCGAAAATTCCGGGCGAGGTCGATGATGACAATGCCGACGCCTGATGCGATCATGAACGCGCCCACCGTCGAAATGAAATTCGGCAATTGCCAGCCCCACTCATCGAGATAGGTAAAGACCCGTCGCGGCATGCCCATGAGGCCGGTCAGATGCATGGTCAGGAAAGTCACATGGACGCCGATGAACATCAGCCAGAACGCCCATCGGCCGAGCCGTTCGGAAAGACGGCGCCGGCTCGACATCGGCGCCCAATAATAAAACGCGGCGAACATCGGAAACACCATGCCGCCGATCAGGACGTAATGAAGATGGGCAACGACGAAATAGGTGTCATGCGCCACCCAGTCGAAAGGCACGAGCGCCAGCATCACGCCCGTCAGTCCGCCCATGACAAAAATGATGATTGACCCGACAGCGAAATAGGCGGGTACGGACCATTTCACCTTTCCGGCGGCGAGCGTTGCAATCCACGCAAAGACCTGCAGGCCGGCGGGAACGGTGACGGCCATCCCGGCGGCGGAAAAGAAAGCGGTCGAAACCGGCGGCAGGCCGGTGGTGAACATATGATGCACCCAGACGCCGAAGCCGATGAATCCTGTGGTCAGGATCGCGAGCACCACAAGGTTGTGCCCGACCAGAGGCGTCCGCGCGATCGTCGGGATGATCATCGACAGCATGCCGGCCGCCGGCAGGAAGATGATGTAAACGTCGGGATGCCCGAAAAACCAGAACAGATGCTGCCACAGTATGGGATCGCCGCCGCGCAAGGCGTCGAAGAACGGCCAGTTGAGCGCCCGTTCCAGCTCAAGCAATAAGGTTGCAAGAATGACGGCCGGAAACCCGATCACGATCATCACGGCGAAGACGAGCATCGACCAGGCAAAGATCGGCAGCTTGTCGAGGCTCATCCCTGGCGCCCGCGTTTTCATGACGCCGACGATGATTTCGATGGCGCCGGCTATTGCCGATATTTCAATGAATCCGATGCCAAGCAGCCAGAAATCCGCGTTGACGCCCGGCGAATGCGCGCTGCTCGTCAGCGGCGGATACATGAACCAGCCGCCGTCGGGGGCGACGCCAAAAAATATTGAGCAAAAAAAGCAAAGACCGCCGATGAAATACGCCCAGAATGCATAGGCGGAGAGGCGCGGAAACGGCAGATCGCGGGCGCCCAGCATTTGCGGCAGCAGCAGGACGCCGATCGCTTCAACCGCTGGCACTGCGAACAGGAACATCATCACCGTGCCGTGCATGGTGAAGACCTGATTGTAGGTTTTTTCGTCGAGAAACCCGTTAAGCGGCAGCGCGAGCTGCGTGCGCATCAGCAGCGCCAAGACGCCCGCGAGCACAAAAAACAGGAACGCCGCGGCGATGTAGTTGATGCCGACAATGTTGTTGTTGATCGCGGTGACAATGCTGATGCCTCGAGGCGGCTGCCAGACGGCTTCCAGCCTGGAAAGCTCATCATCCGGCCTCTCGCCTTTGGTTGGAAAGCGGTCGTAAAGAGCGGTATCGAACCCGGTTTCGCTTTTCACCGGAGGGACTCCAGATAGCGCGCGACAGCTTCGAGATCATCATCCGTCAGCCGCTCGTAAGACGGCATCCGCGCGCCGGGTTTCATCGCGCCGGCGTCATCGATCCAGCGCCGTAACGTGCGGCTGTCATTGGGAAATATGCCGGCTCCGAGCGTGCGCCGGCTCGCAAAATGCGTGAGGTCCGGGCCGACCGCGCCGTCTGCGCCTTCGCCGCGCACCGCGTGACAGGTTGCGCAGCCGGCGGCGGCGAAGACGGCGCGGCC
>JBGTLL010000225.1:0-16363 GCA_041744115.1 Parvularculaceae bacterium
CCCTCGCCGCGGCGCCGGGCCGGAACAGCGCCGCCGGCCTTCCGCTCGCCTGCTGCACCGCCCGCGCTGTTTTGACCACGAGACCGCCCTGTTCGACGCTGCGGCGGAAATTCTGTTTGTGGAGTTCAAAGCCGACGATCGCCTCGACGGTTTTCTGCAGCGCGAGGAGCGTGAATTCATCCGGCATCAGCTCGAAAATCACCGGCCGGTATTTAAGCTTGCCGCGAAGCCGCCCGATTGCGGTCGCGAGAATGCGCCGGTGATCGGAGGTCATTGCAATGCCGGCGGCGCTTGCGCCAGCGCGGTCGGCGCGCGGTACGGCAAGGCCGGCGGCGTCGCGGTCACGCCATGATTCCTCGACGAGGCCCGCTTCGTACATCAGTTCGTAGCGCTCAAGCGCGCGCTCTTCTTCCCATCCGCCTTCTCCGCCTTCCGCCTGTCCAAGCCCGAAGGCGAGCGCAATGCGCGCACGGCGTTCCCGTCCGTGGACGTCGTTTTCCGCGCGCAAGGTCCACGCGGCGAGGGCGGGCGTGATCGCATCCTTGAGGATCGCCGGCTCGCCGCGCCGCCAGTCCTCCCACGGAAAAAAATCGTACCAGCTTCGCCATTGCGCCTGACGTTCGGCGACCTTGGCCGGCTCAGGCGCGAGCGCCAGATAGCCGACGGAAACGACGCGCGCCTCGGCGTCGCCGCCGGAAACGACCGCCGCCGGCGCCTCGCGTCCGTGGTCGCCGAAGGAATAAAGCTGCTCGACATAGCCGAGCGTCACCTGCGTCTGTTCGGAGACCCAGTTTCTGAGACCCAGTTCGAACGTGCGGTGGGCCGCGGGATCGAACGGGCCGTAGGGAAGGCCGATGCCGTCGGCGCGGCGGACGCAAAGCGATTTCGGCTGCTCGCCTTCAACGACCGCGAGAACGGCGTTTAGGACGATGGCGATCGGATGGGGACTTTGGCGCGGCACGCCGGCATTCTAATGAATTTTGCCGGAATACAGAAGGGCGGATGCAATCCGCTTCCCATTTTTGGAGGAGAGGCGGATTCCGTCCGTATAATGACAATCACGCCGCGATTTTCACCATGGCGAGCGGCGCCGAAATCGCCGGGCAGGGCGGGCAGAGGTCGTCGAGCGCATCCGTCATCCGGCCGTCACGCGCCAGAAGCTCATCGGCGTAATTGACGAACAGCGGGCAGGGATCGGCGTGCGGCGCCGCCGCTCTGAGGCGCTTCATCAGCGCGCATTCCGAAACGCCGGGTTCCTTCATGCACATGACGATGAACGCCGCCGCCGTCGAGCGCGAAACGCCGCGGTTGCAATGGATGAGGAGGTTGCCGTCGCCGTCCCAGTAGCGGACGAAATCGATGAGCGCACGGGCGCGGTCGCGGGCGGCCCTGCTGATTGTCTGCGAGCAGCTTTCCCGATCGACATAGAGAAGCAGATGCCTTGAAGCCTCCAGTCCCGGAAACGGCGGCGCCGCCTCCTCCTCCGAGAGCAGGGAAATCACCCGGCTGGGCGCCTGCTCGCGGAAGGCTTGCGCCGCGCCGGCAAGGGACGAAACGATCAACATGGGGCGATAATGGCCTTCGATCGTTGCCAATAAAAGAACACCGCGATCACGCCGGCTTGAGGTCGCGGCAAGTTGACCCGAGTTGTTGGCTCAGTTTGAGCCATCGACCTCCGCCATCAGCGCCGCAAAGCGCGCGAGATAGCGCGCCTGCACTTTGGCGGTCGGCTCGGTGCTGATCGTGATCGCCGGCACCCCGCGCGGCGCGCCGAAAAGCTGGTTTGCCTCCTCGGGCCCGAAGCCGGCGATCTGCGTCGCCTCGAAAAAGGCGCTCGCCCGGTCGGCGCGCTTGATCGCCTTCTCGATCGCCTCGGGGAGATCGGCGGGGAGGCCGAAGCGCAAATGGATCGCCCGCTGCAACCTTTTTTCAATGCGCCGGTAATCGTCGCCAAGCGCCGCCTTGAACGGGCTGATCATGTCGCCGATGACGAATTCCGGGCCGTCGTGCAGGAGCGCGGCGAGCCGCCATCTGGCCGGCCAATCGGGGCGGAGCGCCACGCAGAAATCTTCAACGACAAGCGAATGCTGCGCGACCGTGAACGGCAGCGGCCCCGAGGTCTGGCCGTTCCAGCGGGCGACCCGTGCAAGGCCGTGCGCGATGTCCTCGATTTCGATATCGACCGGCGACGGATCGAGAAGGTCAAGCCGCCGCCCCGACAGCATCCGCTGCCAGGCGCGGGGCGGCGCGACCGGCGGCCGCGATTTTTTCTGCATTTGCGAAAGCTGTCGGATCATCCCGTTGATGCGCGTAACGCAGGCAAAAGCGCCCCGCAAGGATTTCCATGACTATTGCGCGGTTTGCGCCAGCGTGTATTCGAGAACGGCGCGGTCGGCTGCAAGCGGGGCTGTTGGGTGGCGTCAAAAGTTCAGACCAGACTGCAGCGCAGCGAGGCGCGGAGCGACGCGATCCTCAAGGCGTCGCTCGACGCCATCATCGGGATGGACCACACCGGCAGGATCGTTGAATTCAATCCCGCGGCTGAACGAATGTTCGGACTTTCGCGCGCCGAGGCGGTCGGCGAATTGCTCGGCGATCTCCTTGTGCCTGAACGGTTGCGGACTGCGCATCGGCAGGGCCTTGAGCGGTATCTGGCGACCGGCGTCGGAACGGTCGTCAATCGCCGCGTGGAATTGCCGGCGCTCCGCGCCGACGGCGTCGAATTCCCCGTCGAGCTTGCGATCATTCCCGTTGTCGACGCCGACCCGCCGCTGTTTATCGGATTTCTGCGGGACCTGACCGAAAGGCGCCGCGGCGACGAACAGCGGGAATTGCTCATCGGCGAACTCAATCACCGGGTCAAGAACACGCTGGCGATCGTCCAGGGGATCGCGGCGCAGTCGTTCGACGCAAACGCTTCGGTCGAGTCGGCGCAGGCGGCGTTTGTCGCGCGGCTGACGGCGCTGTCGGATGCGCACGATTTGCTGACGCGTTCCAATTGGGAAGGGACGGATCTCGAAAGCGTCGCCCGCGCGGCGCTCGAACCGCATGCGGACGACGCGGTGCGCCGCCTGCGCTTTGACGGCCCTTTTGTACGCCTCGCTCCTTCCGCCGCGCTTTCATTCACCTTGACGCTGCATGAACTGGCGACCAACGCCACGAAGTATGGCGCCTTGTCGGCGGAGGGCGGCCGCATCGACCTCGTCTGGCGGCTGACCGGCGAAGAGGGCGCCCGTCGCCTCAATGTCCGCTGGGCCGAAAGCGGCGGCCCGCCGGTAACGCAGCCCGAGCGCAAAGGGTTCGGTTCGCGCCTGATTGAACGCGCGCTGGCGCACAACCTTGACGCCCAAATCGAGATCACGTTTCCGCCGACCGGCGTCGTCTGTGAAATCGACGCCCGGATGCCCCCGAAACAGGGCGCAAAGCCCGGCGGCCCTTAGTCTGCGACCAGCAGGGGAGGGTTTGCGACGGGCCGACTTGCGCCTTTGCCCGGCGCGCGCGAGTTTAGGGGACAGTGGAGCGCGTTACAGACTCCGAAATCCTGAAAACAGCCAAAACGACAAAGGGGCGTTTATCATGACCAATCTCGACACGGACTATCAAGGCGGCCGGCGCGGGTCGGGCCTGATGTGGCTCTATATGCCGGTCGTTCTCATCGTCTTCCTTGGCGGCGCCTTGTCGGTCGCCGCTTACAGTTTCTCCGAGTCGGGCCTGACGGTCGCTGAATCAATTGTCGCCGGTTTCGGCGGCCTCGCCGGCATCATCCTCGGCCTCTTTGGCGCGGCGATCGGGATCGTTGTCGGCCTCGTCGGCGCCTCGATCGGCCTCGTCGCCGCCGGCGGCGCGGTGGCGCTGACGCTCTTCATCGTCGGCTCGCCGATCATCGCGCTGGTGCTGCTGGCGCTGCTCCTCCGCCGGCCCAGGACCGCGAATTGCCCGGATCCCGGCGCACATTAATTTCGTCCAGGCAAGGGTCGACGCGACGCTACATCCTGAACGTATGGCCGAGCCTTAGCGCGAGATTTGATCCTTGCGCGCGGAAGGATTGCGGGAAGCGCGCGTCTTCGATGAGCGCGGTGTGACCGAACGACAGGAAAATCTCCTGTTCCGGCCGGGGCTCCCAGCTGAATCGCGACAACAGGCTGAAGCTTTCTGAAATGTTGTCGTACTGAATATCCGATTTGATGAACATCGTCGGCGAGACGGCGATCGTCGAGTTGATGACGCCGACATGAACGTCGAGGTCGCCGGTCGGCAGCGAAAACCGCGTCAGCGAATATTCCGCCAACAGATCGATATGGCGGCTCGGGCGAACGCGAAAGCCGGCGTTCCACTCCCGGTAATCGCCGCCGAAAATGCCGCCCCAGGCGGCTTCCGCGGACAAAGAAACAGGGCGCGCCTGCGTCATCGCGGCCCGCACGCGGTAGCGCGTGAAGCTGTATTTGTCGGCAGGGACAGGCAGCACGCCGGCGATCAGGAAAGGCTCGCGAATATCGAGGAAGTTGCGGCTGACTTCAACGAAGGCCTCGTCGCCGGCGTTGTTCATGGCGAAAACCCAGCCGCCCGAGTCGCGATCGAGGACGCTGTCATCGAGATCGGTGACGACGGTCGTGAAAATTCCGGTTTCCGCGAGCCGCAGGAAACCGCTTTCCGGACGGTAGGCGCGCCAGAAATTCGCGTTATAGCGGCGAATGCCGGTGCGGTTCGCAAAGCCGAGCCGCGGACGGTAATCCTCGCCGAGATGATTGAAGCGCGCGGTCCAGTTCCATTTGAGGCTTCGGTAGGCGATGTCGGAACCCGCAAACTGGCCGCTCGCGGCGTCGAGGCCGTCGCTGTCGAAACTGCGCATATAGGCAAAGTCCGCGTACAGAGTGCCTGGCCAGCCTGTCGAATTCTTGTACTGAAAATCGGCGCCGCCGAGCGTGTTGGTGAAGGCGCCGGTCGGATCGCCCTGGGTGAAGACGACGCCCGCCTTCGATTCCCCGAGGACCGGGACCGACGCGCGCGCCGCACCGAGATATTGACCGTCAAAGGCGCCGGCGCCGCCTGTCCTGACCGCGAGCACGCCGAGATTGGCCGGTCCCGCTTTGCCGCTGACCTTGGCGCCGGCGATGATATCGACCGGCGTGCCGTTGACGATCCCGATATTGCGCGAGAAGAACGGCAGCCCGTTCACATTGTCCTGAAAGACGCGCCCGCCGAATTCAAAGGAGGCGACGTCCTGCAAGAAGAAGTCGCGGGTCTCCGGAAAGAACAGGTCGAAGCGTCCCGTGTTCACCTGCCGCTCGTCGAGCGGGGCGTCCGCGAAGTCGGTATTCAGCGTCAGCGATCCGGTGAGACTCGGCGTGATTTTGTAGAAGATGTTGGCGCTCGGATCGAACGAGACGTCGATATCGCCGCTTTCCCAATCGTAGCTGGTCGCTCCCGTCGCATAAAGCTGCGCCTCGAGGCCGATGCCCGACCGGACATTCCGGATGCCGGACAATCTGCCGGTATTGGTGAGATCAATGCGGTCGCGCGAGCGGTCGATGTTCGACCAGCGGATTTCCTCATTGGTCCGCCGGATCGTCCGCGTGAGCTGCATTCCCCATTCCTGAAGCGATCCGTCAAACGAGATCGACTGGAAGGGGATCGCGAATTCGGCGATCCAGCCGTCTTCGACGACCCGCGACTTGACGGTCCAGATGGTGTTCCATTCTGGACGAAACGTCGTGTTGTTTTCAAGAAGCGCGTCGATGCGCGCGCCGTTGGCGTTGGTGGCGAAAAAGAAGCCGTCGCGAAAGGTGCCGAAAGAGTCGATCATCACCCGGATGCCGTCATCGTCCCGGAGCTGCGCGTCGCGCTCGAGAAGATTGCGGACGATCTTGTCCGGCTCGTTGTCGTAGAGGTAAAAGCCGACATAGAGCGTCTTGTCGTCATACATGAGGTAGGCGCGCGTCGGCTGCGACGGCGTTCCGCCCTCGACCGGATCGACCTGATAGAATTGGTCGACGATCGCGGCCTTCGCCCAGGCGGGATCGGAAAGATCGCCGTCGATTTTGGGCGCTTCGTCGTTTGAAATGCGCACCGCTTCGAGCCGCGGCGTATACGTCGTGAAATCGACGCTTTCTTCGGCCGCGGCGGTCGAAACGGCGACTAACGCAATACCAAAGGTGGCGGCGCGCGGCTTCATCGTCATACGCTTTACGCTAAAATTGTTACGGAATCGGTCGCGCTTCGCGCCGTCAGGTTGGTCTCACGTCAAAGAAGACCCCCCACGGGCGTTCGCATTCTAGCGCCTCCCGCTTCACCCGGCTATCGCCAATCGCGGAATTTCCGAAGGCGTTAACCATGGGTGAAACGCCGGGTTAACGAACGATCGCTACAACGGGTTCAGGGGAAGCCACCGCAGGGGACAGCCCGATGATTTCGTTGCAGCAACGCGCGGGCGAAGCCGCGCCCGCGCCAGCCGCCCCGGTCGCGGTCGAAAACGACGCCAGCGCCGCCGCCCTGAAGACGATCCTTTCGACGCAAGCCGCCCGCTACATTCACATTTCTCTCTGGGGCCTGCTCCTCGCAACCATCGTCCGCCTCGATATCGCCCTCATCTGGTATGTCTTGACGATGGCCGGGGGAATTGGCCGGTCGCTCGTCGAAAAGCGGATGCGCGCCAATCTGGGCGCATCGTTTTCCAGCCGGACCTACGCTCTGGTCGGCATGACCGCCTGCAGTTTCTGGGCGGCGGCGCCGATCCTTGCCTGGCATTCCGGCCATCCGATGGGACCTGCCGCCGCGCTCTTCTATGTGGTCGGCGGATACATGCTGGCGACGGCGCAACTGCGGTCGACCCCGTCGAACGCGCTGATTGTAACGTCGCCCTACGGCGCGACGTTCTTCTATCTCCTCATCGCCAGCATCGGTACGCCCATGGTCTGGGCGATGCTCGCCGCGCTTCCCGTGCTGGCGGCGACGGTCGGCTATGTCCTGATCTTCGGCTATCTGTCGCAGGCCGAAATGGAAAAAATGAGCGCCGAACGCGCAACGCTCATCCGCGAACTTGAAGCCTCGCGCATGGCGGCCGAGCGCGCCTCGCAGGCGAAATCGATGTTCCTCGCCAATATGAGCCATGAAATCCGTACGCCAATGAACGGCGTTCTTGGCATGGCCGAGCTCTTGTCGCAGACCAGCCTCGACGCGCGCCAGCGCCTTTATGCGGAAACGATCCACAAGTCCGGCGCCGCGCTCCTGACCATCATCAACGACATCCTCGATTTCTCGAAGATCGAAGCGGGCCGGTTTGAACTCGACGAAGCGCCGTTCGATCTCCGGTCGGCGATCGAAGACGTCGCCGCGCTTGTTGCGCCGAGCGCGCATGAAAAACAGGTTGAAATCGTCGTCCGCTATCAGCCTGGTCTGCCGACCGGGCTGATCGGCGACGGCGGCCGCATCCGCCAGGTGATCACCAATCTCGTCGGCAACGCCATCAAATTCACCGAAAAAGGCTACGCGCTGATCAGCGTCACCGGCGAATTGCTTGACGGCGCCGCGAGGCTCCGCGTTGAAGTTTCCGATACCGGCATCGGCATCGCGCCGGACAAGCTGTCAAAGATTTTCGAATCGTTCGCGCAGGCCGATTCCTCGACGACGCGCCGCTTCGGCGGCACCGGACTTGGTCTTTCGATCTCGAGAAAACTCATCGAAGCGATGAACGGACGCCTTGGCGTCGCCTCGGCCCTCGGCGACGGGTCGAACTTCTGGTTCGACATCACGCTCCCGGCCGTCGAAATCGCGCAGCCGCGCGCCGAGTCGCTGCCGTCCGTTCACGGAAAACGCGTCCTCGTCGTCGATGATGTCGAAGTCAATCGCCGGATCGGCATCGAGCAGCTCGGCGCCTGGGGCTTCAGGGTCGATGCGGTAGACAGCGCCGCCGCCGGGATCGCGGCGCTGAGGACGGCGTTGCGCGATAACGATCCGTTCGAGCTCGCGATCCTCGATTATTTCATGCCGGATGTCGACGGCGCGACCCTCGCCGGGGAAATGCGCGGCGATCCGGAACTTCGCGAGACGCCGATCCTCATTCTCACATCGGTCGATCTCCCGGGCGACGCCAAGCGCTTCAAGGACATTGGCGTCGATGGCTATCTCGTGAAGCCCGCGCGCGCCGCGCTTCTGCTGGCGACCATCCAGCAGATCCTCCGCGGCCCCGCCGCTCCGGATGCAAAGCCCGCCGCGCCGATCGCGCCGCCGGAAGAGGCGGCGACGCCCGCGGACCGGCTGCGCGTTCTTGTGGCCGAAGACAATGACGTCAATCAGCTGGTGATCCGTCACATGCTGTCGCCGAAAAAATACGCGGTGACCATCGTTCCGAACGGCCGCGATGCCGTCGAACAGTTTGCCGGCGCCGAGGCGCCGTTCGACGTGATCCTGATGGATGTGTCGATGCCGGTGATGGACGGTTATGAGGCGACGCGCGCCATTCGCGCCATCGAAGCGCGGGACGGACGCGCGCGGACGCCGATCGTCTGCCTCACCGCCCATGCGATGACGTCGGACGTCGAGCAGAGCATGGAAGCGGGCATGGACGATTTTCTCGCCAAGCCGATCAGCCAGGAAAAGCTCAATGTTGTCATCGCCCGCTGGACAACCGGCGAGATGGCGAAGTCCGCGGTCGCTTAAGCCTGAATTCGTCATTAACGCGGCGTAAGGGGCGGATCGTTTCCGGGGCGCCGCTGTTTTCAGGTCAACATCCAGATGGAGTTGACCTCAATGAAGACATCCCTGATCGCCGTCGCTGTCATGGCGACCGCCCTTGGCGTCGCCAGCGCGCAAACCGACGCCGCTCTACCCAATATAGCAAAAACCGACACGGACGCCGCGGGACCGATCAAAAACAGGATCCCGACCTCCGGATCGCCGTTCATGGTCCAGGCGGCGCCGCCGTTGAAGGGCGGCTCAATCTTGGCCAGTTTCGAGACCAACAATCGCGCGGAAATGGCGGAGTTGCTTGATTTTGTGTTTGAAGGCCGGGATCTCGATATCCCGGCGCGCCAGTATGGAACGGGTTCGCGTGACCGGAATTCGCGCGGCCAAACCGCGTTGAATGAAAACGATGAGACGGCCGAAGAAGGCGCCGCAACGGCCGGAACGGCGGCTGAAGGCGATGACGCCGCGGCGACCGAACCGGAAGCTGCCGCATCGCAAGAAGAACCCGAGGCCGAAGCCGCAACCGAGACCGCGCCGAGTTCGCCGGCGCAGGATGAGCCTCAACAATAATCTGGCGCGCCGGCAGAGTCAGGATCGCTTCATCCCGCGTTGTCTGCCGGGGCTGCCTCTCGGCGGTGTTTGCGGCTTCGGGCGGGTCGCGCTAGTTCGCCAGCCGTTCCATCTCTTCAGCGGCGATGTCGTAATTGGCGTAAACATTTTGAACGTCGTCGCAGTCGTCGAGCGCATCGAGCATCTTCATCAGCGACGACGCCGGCCCGTCGGCGACCTCGATCAGATTTTGCGCTTTCCAGACGAGCTTGACCGACGACGCTTCGCCAAATTTGGTTTCAAGGGCCGCCGCGACGCTCGCCAGTTCGTCGGGCGCCGTATAGACGAGATGGCCGTCCTCGCCGGAATCGACATCGCGGGCGCCGGCGTCGATCGCCGCTTCAAGCATCGCCTCTGCCGCAACGCCTGCCGGATATTCAACGGCGCCGACCCGGTCGAACAGGAAGGCGACGGATCCCGTCTCGCCGAGATTGCCGCCGTTCTTTGCAAACGCCGATCTGACTTCGCTGGCCGCGCGATTGCGGTTGTCGGTCAGAACTTCGGCGATGACGCCGACGCCGCCGGGGCCGAAACCCTCGTAACGGATTTCCTCGAAACTCTCCGTTCCCGCCGTCGACTTTTTGATCGCGCGCTCGATATTGTCCCGTGGCACCGACTGGGCTTTCGCCGCGAGGATCGCGAGACGAAGACGCGGGTTAAAGTTCGGATCCGGCGCCCCCATTTTTGCAGCGACGGTGATTTCCTTCGAAAGCTTTGAGAATAATTTTGACCGTCTCGCGTCCTGCTTGCCCTTGCGGTGCTGGATGTTCGCCCATTTCGAATGCCCGGCCATCGGCAGCCTCGCCCTCTCGTACTTGATGTAATGAAGAGGGGGCCATACCAAGGCGTGACAGTTCATTTCAAGAGGGCGACGGAATTATGCCGGATCTCAGGGGCAGGACCATTCTGGTGACCGGCGCCTCTCGCGGCATCGGCGCGGCGATCGCCAAAGCGCTCCACGAAGCCGGGGCGGTCGTCATCCTGCATGCGACACGACGCGGCGAGGCAATCGAGGCGGTCGCGCGCGACTTGCCGGTTCCCGCCTCGCTTGTTCTCCTCGAAGACCTGTCGAAACCGGAGGCCGGATTCGGTCTGTTCGAAAAGGCGCTCGCCGCCGCCCCGCGTATCGACGCGCTTGTCAACAATGCGGGCGTCTATATTGACTCGCCGCTTGGACCAGCGCGCGACGCCTGGGGCGCCGCCTGGGCCGAAACGTTCGCCGTCAATGTCCAGGCGCCGGCGGATCTGTGCCATGCGGCGATTGCACATTTCAGAACCGCCGGCGGCGGCCGCGTCGTCAATATTGCCTCGCGCGCCGGCCACCGCGGCGATGCGATCGATGGCGCCGCTTATGCCGCGTCAAAAGGCGCCATGCTCGCGATGACGAAGACGTTTGCGCGCGCCCTCGCGCCGGAAAACATTCTGTTTTACGCGATTGCGCCGGGCTGGGTCGAAACGCGGATGGCGCCGAAGGATATCGACGCGCGGCGGAAGGCGACGGCCGAAATTCCGCTGGGACGCGTCGCGGCGCCGGAAGAGGTCGCGGCGATGGTCGCGTTCCTGTTGACCGACGCCTGTCCGTCGGCGACGGGCGCGACTTTCGACATCAATGGCGCGAGTTATGTTCGCTAACCGCCCGACCGATCACAAATAGGACAGCCACCAATCGCGGCGCCGCCGCTTCAAATCGGCCCAACAGGCGCACAGCGGATAGAGCATCGAAAGAACCGCGATCCAGGCGACGTAAACCCACGGCAGCGAAAACCCGAGGGACTGGAGGCGTTCCGGCGCCATGAACACGTTTCGAAGATAATTGAAGAGGCCGCTCGCGTCGCGCCCCAACGCCGCATTCGCCGCGATCGCGATCGCGTGCGCGAGCCAGATGTGCAGCACATAGAAAAAGAACGGCACGGCGCCGAAGGTCAGCAGCACGCGCGCCGGCAATCCTTTCAACCGGGCAAGCAATGGCAACAGCAGGAACATGATCCCGAGGGTTGCGAACGTGAACATCAGCGACGGCGGATATTTCTGCACGTCAAGGAACACCATCGCGGCGCCGCCGAAGCTGTTCTGGTCGCGCCAGCTTTCGCCGCCGCCATAGGGCCCGCCCGCCGTCCCGGGGGCCGGATTGCCGTAGCCGTCGATGAAGCGCAGCAGCAGGAAAAGCGCAATCATCCCGGCGCCGATGAAAAGAAGTTTCCTGTTGCGCGTCGCCGCCGGCTCGACAAAAAGCGGCCCCGCCCCATAGCCGAGCGCCATGACGCCGATCCAGGGCAGGATCGGATAGGCGAACAGGCCGATGGGCGCCCCTCCGACGAAGATCGGACCGCCTTCATGCAGCGCCGACCACAAGAGTGACGCACCGCCGAATTGCTGCGGCGTCAACGGATCAAGAAGGTTGTGTCCCGCGACGATCGCAAGGCCGACGGCAAGCGATGCGCTGCGCGGGAGCAGGACAAGGCCCGCCAGCGCGATCATCGACCAGCCGATCGCCCAGATGACTTGAAGAAAAAAGGCATAGGGAAAGCCGAACGACCAGCCGAAACTGAGGACAGTCAGTTCAAGGAAGATCAGCCAGAGCCCGCGCTTTACGAGGAATGACGACAGCGCCGGGCCTGATTTGCCTTTCACCGCCTGCAGATAGGCCGAGACGCCAGCAAGAAAGACGAAGGTCGGCGCGCACAGATGCGTGATCCAGCGCGTCGCGTAAAGGAGCGGCGTCGTCTGCGCCGGATCGAGCGGATCGAACCTGAACGCGCCAACGTGAAAATAATCGCGCACGTGATCGAGCGCCATCAGCACGATGACGAGGCCGCGCATCATGTCGATCTCGGAAATGCGGCTCGTCGCCGCGGCGGCGAGCGTCGTCTGGTCCTTCATCGCCGTCAGGGGTCTTCCTCCCGAGAAGGCGCTTTGATAGCTGCGCGGCGACCGGTCGCCAAGGCCGGAAAGCCGGGAAAGATGCGTCATCGACCTCTTGGCGAAGCTGGGATATTCATTCGCCGAGACTTCATCGTCGAGCGACTATCATCTGCGCTACAATCTCGCCTGCGGCATGGCTCAACCCGGCAGGCCGAGCGCGCGATTGACCTGCTCGAATCAGAACTTTCCAATTGCCATATGGAATCGGTCGTTTGGATTGAGGCCGGCCCTTGCCTCGATCCGATCCGGAACGACAAGCGGTTCAAGCCGATGATAAAGAGTGCGAAGGCGAGGCTTGCGGCGTCGCGAGGCGTCGCGGCGCCCGACGAAGTCGCGGCGATGGTCGTGTTCCTGTTGACCGACGCCTGTCAATCGGCGACGGGGGCGACTTTTGACATCAATGGTGCGAGTTACGTTCGGTGAAAGCGATTGACAGATCTCCGCCCTGGTGCCGAACCTTTTGCTAAAACGCCGCTCATCCCGGCGGAGGTGAGAAGACACGTCGACGAGTTGCGGTCGAAGAAAGCCGAAAAGCGCCCGTTCATGACGGTGGCGGACGACATTCAATTATTCGTGATTGGCGCGATCGTATCCGTGGGCGCCATGCTGTGAGCCGGCGCGGGACCTGTTCTTGAATCGGCGCCGCCATGGCGCGTTCCTGCAAATGCAGACCGGTTTTCGGAAAGACCGTCCGGCGAAACAAATCGCCTCCAAGAGGGGTCCCATGTCGCGAAACGTTCTGGTCGTCGAGGATGACCCCGACATCAGCGATCTCGTAAAGTTGCATCTTGAGGATTTGGGATGCGCGGTGACCGTCGCCAATGAGGGCGGCGGCGGGCTCAACGCCGCCGTCATGGGCGGCCCTGGAACCTTATCGTCCTTGATATAGGCATGCCGACGATCGACGGAATGGAACTCTGCCGGCGCGTCCGGGCGTCGGGCGGCCGCGCCCCGATCCTGATGCTGACGGCGAGAGCCGAAGAGCGAGATTGCGTCCTCGGGCTCGAATCCGGCGCGGATGATTATGTCGTCAAACCATTCAGCGTTGTCGAGTTCGCCGCGCGCGCCAAGGCGATGATGCGCCGCGCCGAGCGGCTTTCGGGGCCGCCCGGGATCCGATCGGACGTCTTGTGTTCCGGCGATCTCCTGCTCGATCTTGAGCGCCGCGCCGCGCTTCGCGCGGGCCTTTCAGTCGATTTGACGGCGAAAGAGTTTGATTTGCTCGCGCATTTCATGCGCAATCCCGCGCGCGTCTATTCGAGGGCCCAGCTTCTCGAAGACGTTTGGGGCGCCCGTGACAATTATGAACACACGGTGAATTCGCACATCAACCGGTTGAGAGCCAAGATCGAACCCGACCCCGCCAATCCGAGCTTCGTCGTCACCGTGTGGGGCGTCGGCTACCGCTTCAATGCGCGCGGCGATCCGGCCTTTTCATGAGATCGCTGCATGCGCGATTGACTTTCGCGGTGGCGGTTCTTCTCTGCCTTCTCGGCGGCGTTCTCATCTTCATCACTGAACGTACGAGCGAACAGTACGCCGACGAAATCCGGCAGCGTCTCGATGCGGGCGTCGCCATGTATGTCGTCGATGAAATGCGACTGATGCCCGGCGGACGCGTCGATACGGGCGCCCTTCGTACGCTTGCCGAACGGGCGATGATCATCAATCCGTCGGCCGAGGTCTATTTGCTCGATCCTCGGGGCCGCATTATCGCGCCACCTGGCGCGTTCGAGCGCGAAAGCATCGATCTCGCGCCGCTCAAACGGTTTCTGCGCAATCCCTCCGACCGCCCGATTTACGCCGACGACCCGAAAAGCCACGACGGCGCGCGCGTCTTTTCTGTCGCGCCGATCGCGGATTCCGGCCGGCTTACGGGATATCTATATGTTGTTCTGGGCGGGCGGCCCGTCAGTTCCGTCGCCGATCGGATCGCCGGAAGCTACACGCTGCGCGTCGGCGCCCTTTCACTCAGCGCCGTCGTCGTCATCACCATGATCGCCGCCGCCGGATTATTCTTCGGCCTGACGCGACGGTTGCGTTCGCTTGAAAAGTCGATGGCCGCCTGGTCATCGGCCGGGCCGTCGAAACCGGCGCCGACCGAGCCGTCGGTCGCGGGGGGCGACGAAATCGATAGGCTGTCGCGGCGGTTTCAGGCGATGTCGGCGGCGATTGACGCGCATCTTGATGAACTCAAGGCGACCGACAGAATGCGCCGAGAGTTCCTCGCCGGCGTATCGCATGATCTTCGAACGCCGCTCGCATCCTTGCGCGGCTACATCGAGACGGCGCATCTGCGGGCGGCGACCGCAAAGAATTCCGATCTCGCGTCCTATCTGCGGATTGCCTTGCGTCAAGCCGATCAACTGGGGCGGCTCATCGAATCGCTGTTTGAGCTTGCGCGCCTTGAATCGGGAATCATGGAAATTCGGCGGGAGGCTGTATCGATCGCCGAACTTCTGCAGGATATTTCGTTGAAATTTCGCCTGCTCGCCGAGGAGGCGGGCCTGCGTCTGGTGACCAGTCTCGATACGAGCGGCGTCATCGTCGATGCCGATATAGAACTTGTCGAACGCGCCGTCTCAAACCTTGTCGAGAACGCAATTCGACACACGCCCCGCGGCGGCGAGATTCGGATATCGATGACCGCCGGCCGCGAGTTGGTGATCGTTCAGGTGACAGACACAGGCGACGGCGTCGACGCCGATCTGTTGCCGGAGGTATTCACTTGGCCCCAGCGCGAGTGGCGTCCGAGGGATCTTGGGCGCGCAGGGTTAGGACTGCCGATCGCCAAGCGAATTATCGCCCTTCACGGACAGGACGTGCGGATCACATCGCGAAAGGGCGTCGGCACGACCGTCGAGTTTGCTCTCGCACGCTTGAACGCCTGCGAAGACGCCGTGCTGTCGCCGTGACCCTCCCGTGATAACCGCGTGACATTCGTCGCGTACCGACTTGCCGCCCTTTGAGGGCTGCAAGCAGGAGAATCACAGTGAACTTTTCGTCGAAATTCGGGGCTGTCGCAGTCTCGATAGGCGCCTTACTGGCGTTTGCCGCCGCCGCTCCAGCCGCGGCGACGACCATATACACCGAAAGCAACGCCGCCGGCGCCAACCAGATCCTTATCTATGAAACGGCGCCTGACGGCAGGCTCATTGCGCGAGATCCGGTCGCCACGGGCGGCCTCGGCGCCGGCGGCGGACTTGGAAGCCAGGGCGCGCTCGCATTGTCGGAAAACGGCCGCGTCCTGCTGGCGGTGAACGCCGGGAGCAATGACGTAACGACGTTCCAGGTCCGCCGAACCAGGCTCGTCCGGATCGGAACCTTTCCGTCAGGCGGCGCGCGGCCGACCAGCGTCGCGGTCGATGGCGACCTCGTCTATGTTCTGAACGCTGGCGGAAGCGGAAACATCTCTGGCTTCCGTCTTGACAGGGACGGCCGCCTCAACGCGCTCCCGAATTCGTCGCGCCCGCTTTCGACCTCTGCCTCGGCGCCGGCCGAGGTCGGCTTCAATCGCAGCGGCGACGCCCTCGTGGTGACTGAGCGCGCGACGAACAAGATCCTCGTTTTCCCGGTCAATGAGGACGGCCGATTGGGAAATCCGGCCGTCAACGATTCCAATGGCGCAACGCCGTTTGGTTTTGAGTTCGACCGGCGCGACAATCTGTTCGTCAGCGAAGCCTTCGGCGGGGCGCCGAACGCCTCCGCACTTTCGTCTTATCGTCTCAATCTCGACTCGAGCGCCCTCACCGTTCTGACGGGCTCTGCCGCGACGGATCAGTCCGCCGCATGCTGGGTCGCATTTTCCGAGAACGGCCGCTTCGCCTATGTGACCAATACCGGGTCGGGCACGGTCACCGGTTATGCGGTCAGCCGCAAGGGCGCGCTTTCGCGCCTTGGCTCGAACGGCGTCACCGGTGTCACAGAGGGTAATCCGCTGGACGCGGTCGCCAAAGACCAGCGCCTGTTTGTGCTTTCGCCGAGAATCGGGCGGATTGTTTCCTTCACCATCAACGGCGACGGCGGCCTCGCCCGCGGCCCTTCCGGCGTCGGCGTTTCATCGACCGCCGCCGGACTTGTCGCCTGGTAGAACCCTGTGCCGGCCGGGCGAAGCGGGGCGTCGCAAGACGGGCCTCGCCCGGTCGCATTC
>JBGTLL010000226.1:0-40282 GCA_041744115.1 Parvularculaceae bacterium
GGACGACGTCACCCTGACGCAAGTCAGGGTCCAGAATGGCGAGCAAGTCCCTCGCGGCTCTGGATGCTGACTTTCGTCAGCATGACGGAACGAGGTTCGCGTCCAATGCGGATTAGGATTAATTGTGCCCCGCTCTAACGCAATTGCTTAGCGCATTTCCTTTCCGGCGAACGATAATGTGACTTTCTTCCGAAAATTTGGCTGGGTGACCTGAAGGCGAATTCGCATCGCTTTCATCGCCGTCACCACGGCCGAGAAAAAAATATAGACAATCTAAGAATAAGCCACTTTCCAAACTGATGCCTGGATAAATACGCCTTCAAGAGAGCGTCGAATGAAATTGGAGAGCTGCCCTCCATCATAACACGATACCGCCTCAGACGCTCCCTGATGCAGCGCCAATCATCACGTCCAAGCCTCGCACTCAATATACGAGCTGAAATCTTGGTGAATTCCTTTCCACAAAAATGAGCTATTGCGAATAGTGTCTCCTGGTCTACATCTGGGCGCGAGTTTATTACGGCGGCCGCATAGCCTTCCAGAGCCAATGCGAGATCATCGTTTTTCTGATCATCGAACTTTCCAGCGGTCCTGGACACCAACCCAGTGAGACTTCCGCGACGAACCCTGTAAAAAACCCAGGGTTCTGGCGCGTAATAGTAACTTCTCGCACGTAACAGCAGCCAAGGCGTAACAGCCACATCTTCAAAACACCGAACATCAGGGAAACGCAGATCTTCACCCCAGAGAGACCGCCGGAACACCTTAGACCAGAGATGCATTCTTCGATTTGCAAACACACCTCTTATCAGGTCGGGGTTGTCATGGCGCAATACATCCGGTGCGCCGGCAAACGAAGAATGTCTGCGATTCTTCTTCATATAATCGCACATGACAACATCGGGCGCGTGAGTGAGCGTCAATTCACGCAAACGCCGGATAGAACCCGGTAAAATCCTGTCGTCTGGATCAACATACCAGATATACTCTCCCTTCGCCGCGGCGAGGAGAGCGTTTCGCGTTACGCCAACCCCTTTGTTTACGGCGTGGGCGAACAATCTGAATTGTCCCTCGGAATATTCACAAAAGCGCTCACACAGCGCCATTGAGCCGTCGGTTGAATTATCATCAACCAAGACAGCCTCAACGCCATCTTGCATCTGAGATGAAATGGATTGCAGGCACTCCGATACATAGGACTCCACATTGTAGACCGGGATAAGAATACTCAACCAAACCTTATGCTGAACATGAACGGGCGGGGCTCCGCGTTGCGCGAGAAAATGTCGTTCGCTTTTCTGCATCACGTCGATCACCTCCTAAAAAAGCGGCCGATGGCGGGTGGTGGTCACTTCCAGGGACGGCCATAAACAGTATCCCCCGTAGACCGCGCCTGGCGACGTTACGGGTCGAGAACATTCGGCGAGGAGGGCTTGAAGGTGGTGGCCGGCATGCGATCCTTGCTTGGCGCCGGAGGGTCGAAGCGACGCGATGTGGACTTTCCGGCAACGCCTGCATTGCTTTCTAGCTGATTTTGTCAACACGCTCGACTCACTGGGAGGCGTCCGCCATCCTCGCGCAGCGCTAACAATCGCGCCTAAATCCTGAGGAGTGAAACCCCTTGAATTCGGGAGCCGCGCTGCCGCCCGCATCTTCGCCTGACGCAATCGGACGGGACTTTCGGCGGCGGTGCAAGCCGGCGAAAGCGACGGCCGAATGATCAGCGGCAAGCTCCCGCTCCTTATGGGCGTCGTCAATGTGACGCCTGACTCATTCTCCGACGGCGGTTCGTTTCTCGATCCTGCCCATGCGATCGAGCACGGATTGACGCTTGTCGAAGAGGGCGCCGCCATTCTCGACGTTGGCGGGGAGTCGACAAGGCCGGGCGCCGATCCTGTCGCGATGGAGGACGAACTGGCGCGCGTCCTTCCGGTCATCAAGGGGCTTGCAACGCAGACCACGGCAGTCCTTTCGATCGACACCCGCAAGCCGGCAGTCGCGCGCGCCTGCGTTGAGGCCGGCGCCTCGATCTGGAATGATGTCTCGGCGCTCGGCTTTTCTGAGGACAGCTTATCCGTCGCCGCTTCGCTCGATTGCCGGATCGTCTTGATGCATGCGCAAGGCGATCCGAAAACGATGCAGAATCGTCCGGCCTATGGTGATGTTGTCGCGGAGGTGCGATCCGAACTCGCCCGCCGCATTGATGCTTGTGAACAGGGTGGCATTAAGCGCGCGCGGATCATCGCCGATCCTGGGATCGGCTTCGGCAAGACGCTCGCGCATAATCTTTCGCTTCTCGCCAATCTCGACCAATTTTCTGAACTTGGCGTCCCATTGCTTCTTGGCGCCTCCCGTAAGGGTTTTATTGCCGCGCTGGACCGAAAGGCGCCGGTTGCCGCCCGGCTTGGCGGCTCGATCGCGGCGGCGATCGCAGGCGCCGGCCGCAGCGTTTCGATCGTCCGCGTCCACGATGTCGCGGCGACGCGTCAGGCGCTTTCGGTGCATTTCGCCATAGATTCCGCCGGTTTGTCACGTTAAGGGATTGCTTGGTCAAGTATTGTACCCTGCCGGTCGAAGGGGAGAAAACGCCATGCGCGGCGATGAAGGCGCTGCATCGATGACGAAAAAACCAGAGCGCGCGATCTTTGGCACGGACGGCGTCCGCGGCCTCGCCAATGCCGGCGCGATGACGCCAGAATCGATATTGCGGCTTGGCATGGCGGTCGGGCGCTTTTTTCGCAATGGCGAGCATCGGCACCGCGTCGTCATCGGCAAGGATACGCGCCTATCGGGCTATATGATTGAGCCGGCCCTGACAGCGGGATTTGCGGCGTCCGGCATGGAGGTGTTTCTGCTTGGTCCCTTGCCGACGCCGGCAATGGCGATGCTGACAAGAAGCCTTCGCGCCGATCTCGGCGTGATGATATCGGCCTCCCACAATCCGTATCATGACAATGGCGTCAAATTTTTTGGACCGGACGGTTACAAGCTGTCTGACGACGCGGAGATCGAAATCGAACGACTGATGGGCGAAGGAACGGCGGCGGGGCTTGCGGCGCCTGCCGATCTTGGCCGCGTCAAGCGGGTCGATGACGCCGGCGCGCGCTATATCGAATTCGCCAAGAATGCTTTTCCGCGCGGCCTGTCGCTTGAGGGTCTTCGCGTTGTCATCGATTGCGCCAATGGCGCCGCCTACAAGGTCGCGCCAACCGTGCTGTGGGAGCTTGGCGCCGATGTAAAAGCGATTGGCGTTGAGCCGAACGGCTTCAACATCAATCTGGACTGCGGATCCACGGCAACCAAGGCGCTGCAAAAGGCGGTGACGGAATATCGCGCCGATATCGGCATTGCGCTCGACGGCGACGCCGACCGCGTCGTCGTTTGCGATGAGAAAGGCCGCACAATCGACGGCGACCAGATTCTCGCGCTGATCGCGCGCGCCCTGAAAGCGCGCGGCGACCTGAAAGGGGGCGGCGTCGTTTCGACGGTCATGGCCAATTTAGGCCTCGAGAAATTTTTGGAAGGATTAAAGCTCAAGCTTGAGCGGACAAAAGTCGGAGACCGCTATGTCGTCGAAGCGATGCGCGGCAAGCGAATGAATGTCGGCGGGGAGCCGTCGGGCCATATCATTCTGAGCGACTATTCAACGACTGGCGACGGTCTCGTGACGGCCTTGCAGGTGCTTGCGGTCGTCGCCGGCGAGAAAATCCGCGTCAGCGAGGCTTGCCGCATGTTTGACCCCGTCCCACAAGTGCTGAAGAACGTGCGCGTCACGGTCGGCGCGCCGCTAGAAGCCGCAAGCGTCAAGGCGACGATTGCTGCGGCCGACGCCAAACTCGGCAAGGCGGGCCGCATTGTGATCAGAAAATCCGGCACCGAACCCTTGATCCGGGTGATGGCGGAAGGCGAAAACCAGAAGCTCGTCGCTTCTGTTGTTGACGATATCTGCGCCGCCATTGAGACGGCGAAAGCCTGAACTCAGCCTTTCGGGCCGTTCGTTCGCGCGCCGGACGCCGTCATCAGCGCTGCGGCGGCGATCAGGAAGACGCCGAAACCGAAAAGTCGCCAGGTTGCGCCGAGATCGACGCCCAAAGCGTAGGCCGCCGCCGGAAAAAGCTGCACGGCGAGGGCGCCGATGCAGCAGGCAAGTCCCGCCCAAAGCAATTGTCCTGTCGTCATTAAGCGCTCCCTTCGCTAATCTCGATGGGCAAGCGCCGTAGCCGGCGATAGCGGCGGCATTTGGGAAAGTTTGCGACATTGCAGGGACGCGTCCTCATTATTGCCGGGTCAGATCCCTCGGGCGGCGCCGGCGTGCAGGCGGACATCAAGACCGTGACCGCACTCGGCGGTTACGCCGCAGCAGCAATTACATCGCTCACAGTACAAAATACGAAAAGCGTGACAGCCATTCACCCCGTCGATCCTGCAATTATTCGTGATCAGATCATCGCAGTTCTCTGTGATATCGGCGCCGACGCGATCAAGATCGGGATGATCGGCGGGCGCGCCGCCGGCGTCGCCATCGCCGACGCGCTCGTCGAATACGCACCCGCGATACCCATGGTGCTCGATCCGGTCCTCGTCGCGACAAGCGGTGACGCGCTGGCCGCTGACGATCTTCCTGCTCTGATCCTTGAAAGGCTCATTCCGCTGTCGGCGATCGTCACGCCCAACGCCGACGAAGCTGCGCGCCTGTCGGGATTGCGGATCGAAAACGCCGGTGATCTGGTCGCCGCCGGGCAGGCGCTTATTCGACGCGGCGCGACGGCCGCGCTCGTGAAGGGCGGGCATCTCGGCGGAGACACAGTCGAGGATGCGCTTGTAACGCTCGACGGCGCGCGCATCTTCAAATCGCCGCGCATTGTGACGACCTCAACCCACGGCACGGGCTGCACACTCGCTTCCGCGGTGGCGACGGGGATCGCGCAAGGATTGCCGCTCGCCGATGCCGTCAGGCGCGCGATCGATTACGTGCACGGAGCGATCCGGACAGCGCCCGGATATGGCGGCGGCAACGGTCCCATCAATCACGCATGGACCGTCCGGCGTTCCTGATCCGTTATTCGGCGCGGAACGCCCAGTACCGCGACGAAAGGTAGTTCCAGACGAATACAGTCGGCAGCGAGACCGCTTTCGCCAGAAGTTCCGGGGCGATCGTTGCCAGCATGCCGACGACGAGTGTTGAAATGGCGACGCCAACAAGGTTCGTGACGGCGAAACGAAACGCCTGCCGGCGCCCTCCGCCATGGCGCGACGTTGCGGCGAAGGTCCACCGCCGATTGAGAATGAAGCTGATGCAGACGCCGGTCGAATAGGAAATAATGTTCGCGGCAACCGGCGAAAGATCGGTCGCGAAAACCAGCGCCGAAAAAAGCGCGAGATCGACGATGGTAGTTGCGAATCCAACGACTGCGAAACGGAAGATCGTCTGGTCTGGAGTGCGCAATACAGCCAGCCGACGCAACGCTGACTGGCGGAATCCGTCTATCACAATGGTGACTTTGTCAGGCGCGATATACGCGCGGTGGCCTCGGAATCGTTGTTTAGCTCAGCCTCGACAATCGGAATCGGCCGGCGCTTCGACTGCATGTAAATGCGGCCAAGATATTCTCCGATAATGCCGAGAAACATCGCATTCAGCATGATCGACATCAGCAAAAGAACCGTCGTCGTCGCAAAACCGGCCGGCCAATCCTGTCCGAAGACAAGTTTGCCGATGAGATAAACGAAAATTATGATGAAAGTTATTGTTGCGATTACGAGACTGACAAGCGAGGCGATCCGCAGCGGGATGAGCGAATGGTTGAGGATTCCATCGACAGCGAGGCTGATCATGGCCCGCAAAGGAAACTTGCTCTTGCCGGCGACCCGCGCCTGCCGGTCGTATTCGATGCCGATTTGGGAAAAACCCATCGAACTGATGAGACCGCGCATATAGGGCGATGTGTCATCGACCTTGCGCAGTTCGTCGAGAATCTTGCGATCGACGAGCCGGAACTCGCCAGCGTCGATCGGGAGATTGTCCTCGCTCATCGCCCTCAATGATTTGTAGAACGCGCGTCGCATAAACGCGACCAACGGCGGATCCTTCAGCGACCGCCTGACGCCGTACACAACGTGATGGCCGTGTTCCCAGCGCTTGAGCATTTCCGGGATGTGCCCCGGCGGATCCTGGAGATCGCAGTCGATCTGAACTGCGCATTCTCCCCTTGCGGCTTTGTAAGCGACGAGCAGCGAGCGCTGATATCCGTAATTGCGTGAAAAGCGTATCACGTGAAGTCTCGGGTCCGCGGCTGCAATTTCCTTCAGAAGCGCGAATGTACGGTCCGTTGAATGATTGTCCGTGACAACGATCTCATAATTGTATGCGGGCAGCGTCGCAAAAACTTGCGTGACCGCGTCGTACGCCCGGCGCACATTGTCTTCCTCATTGAACGCAGGTATGAGGACCGACACCAGTTTTCTGGGCAAGATCGGCGTCATCGCGCCATGCTCGACGAGTCGCCAAGTATTGAAGTCAGCATCCGGCCAATTCCCTCTTCAAACGGTACTTTCGCCCGCCAGCCGACGAGACGTTCAGCAAGGTCTGTCGTCAGGCAAAGATGGCGCGCGCCAGCGTTTGGATTCGGTTTTCCATATTGAATGAGTGACGGCGAGACGCCAGCCGCTGTAACGATGACTTCCGCCACACGCCGCATGGTGATCGCCCGACCCGTGCCGAAATTGATCGGATCGGCGGCGCCCACATCCTTCTCGCCCAACAAAATCATGCCTTCGACCAGATCGTCGATATAAAGAAAATCGCGGCTCGATTCCGGATCATCGATGGTAACGGGTTGGCCCGCGAGGCAACGCTCCAGAATCAATGGGACCAGGAATTCCGTCGATTGTAGCGGACCATAAATCAGCGCGAGGCGCGCGTTCGCAATTCGGAATGGAAGGCTAGGCGCGAGGGCGGCGAGGAGATGAGTGCCCGCGACGACGCAAGCGCCATAAGCGGTAAGCGGACGTTCGCGCGCCGCCTCATCATTGGGCAGGGGCGCCGCGCCATATTCGGCAATCGTTCCCGCGCGAACAAAAACAGCCGGCGCGACGTTTGCTTTCGCCGTAGCTTTCAGGAACTTTACAAGTTCGCCAATCGAGGAGTCCACGAGTTGCCCCGCTTCTTCGAGCGGTGACAATCCTTCGCGGCGCGCTCTCGCCAGATAATACACCCTTTCGGGCCGCGCCTTGTTCAAGACCTCGGCGATTGCGCGCTCATCGCGCGTATCTGCCCGGTATGTCGATAGCTGGTCCGAAATCGCGGCCAGTCGCGAGGCGTCGCTCGCCGGGCGGATGAGAACATGAACTTCGTCGCCGCGGCTAACGAGCGCGCGGGCGAGATGGCACCCGACGAATCCGGCGCCGCCAACGATCAATGCGCCGGCCATGTTCTAAATTGACCTCTCCAGTCAATGCGCCGCAGCGCCGCAGCGGCGCGAGTTACGTCGATCAATACTGCCTTGCAAAGTCAGAGAATGTTTCATGCATGTAGTCGATCTGCGCCTCGGTAAGGCCATGATGGCAGGCGAGAAGGACGCCCCCACGCATGACCGCATCGGCGACCGGATAGCCTTTCGCGGAGACGTGAGATGCAACCCCCGCCATGGCCGGCTGGCGCAGGATGTTCCCGGTGAAGACGACGCGCGTCTGGATGTCGCGCTTTTCCATGAAGATCTGCATGTCGCGGCGAGTGAAAGGCGCGCGCTCACGCAATGTCAACGGGAAAGCTAGCCATCCCGTGCGCGACGCTGGCGCCTGACGCGGCAGGATGAACCAGTTTTCGTATCCGCGGAAATAATCGAGCTGGCGTTCGAAATTGTGTTCGCGCGCCGCAATGTTTTGATCAAGCTTGCCAAGTTGCACGAGGCCAAAGGCCGCGCCCATTTCCGAAGGCTCGAGATTATAGCCGAGCATTTCAAAGACGAATTTGGCGTCGTAACTGTAGCCGCCGACTTCGACATTGAACCGGTTTTCGACCGTTTCCGATTCGACAAATAACGATGATGAACGTCCCCATGACCGCAAGAGCAGCGCATGCCGGGCCAACGCTTCGTCGTTGACACACAGCATGCCGCCGTTGCCGGCGCAGTTGATGACATGCGAGCCGTAAAAGCTCGTCGTCGAGATTTCAGAACGCGCGCCCGTGCTTTTGCCGCGAAGCGTCGCGCCGAGCGTGTCGGCGCTGTCTTCAATAACCAGGAGCCGGTGACGATCGGCGATCTCGCGAATTCGGTCCCAGTCCGGAAGATTGCCGATCAGCGAAGGAATCATCATCGCCTTCGTCTTGTCGGTGATCATCGCCTCGATCGCGTCGGCGTCGATATTGTAAGTTCCTTCCGCGACATCGACGAAGGCGGGCACGAGTTTGTGCCTGACGATGGGGCCGACGGTCGTTGCAAAAGTGAGGGCCGGCGTAATGACTTCCGCGCCGGGCGGGAGCTTCAGGATTTCGACTGCAAGGTAGTTCGCGGACGAGCCGGAATTCACCATCACACCGAAACGCTTGTCAAAGAGCGCGGCGACGCGTTCCTGCATCGCGCGCACGCGTTGGCCCATCTGGGTCGAGGTTCTAAGGACTTCCGTCACCGCTTTGATTTCGTCTTCGCCGTGAACAGTCTGGCCATAATTGACGCGCATTATTTATATCCCTGTTTTCCAAACACCGTCGCCGACGTTAGCCTCGCTGCAGCGCTCCAGCATTTCGTAGCGATCGATTTGCGATTGGCTCACGGCGAGCATGTCGGCGCCCGCAGATGCCGCCTTGTGCCAGTCGACCGTCAGGCGAACCGCCTCTTCAATTGAAAGCCGGGGCGACCAGCCAAGTCTGGTTTTCGCCTTCGTGCTGTCCAGACGCAAAACGCCAGCCTCAGGCGGTCCTTTGGCGGTCTCGCCAAATTCAAACTGCGGTCCGTCCGATCCCCACGCTTTCTGGACGTATCCCGCAAGAGTCTTAACATCCGCAACGCCTTCGGGATCGGGACCGAAATTCCACCCTTCCGCGAATGCCCGCTCGCCGTTGGCGAGGCGCGCGCATAGATGAAGATAGCCCCATAGGGGTTCGAGCACATGCTGCCAGGGACGAATGCTGGCCGGATTACGGATGACGACTGGCGCGCCGGCAAGCGCCGCCTTCATGATGTCCGGGACGAGGCGGTCCTGCGACCAGTCGCCGCCGCCGAAGACATTGCCTGCGCGCGCGCTCGCGAGCAGCGGGCCATCCGGCGCTGAAAAGAATGATCGGCGATAGGCGCTGACAAGGAGTTCCGCGCAACCTTTCGACGAACTGTAAGGATCGGCCCCGCCCATCGGGTCATTTTCGCGATAGCCCCAGACCCATTCGCGATTCTCATAACATTTGTCGCTGGTGACGACCAACACGCCTTTGAGCGACCGCATCCGCCGCGCCGCGTCGAGGACTGTCGCGGTGCCGACGACATTCGTGAGGTAAGTGTCCAGCGGTTCCTCGTAAGACCTGCGCACGAGCGCCTGCGCCGCCATGTGCACGATGAGGTCGGCGTCGATGTCCGCAATTACCTCTCCAAACGCCTGCGGTATGCGGATGTCGCCGATGCGATGATTGATGAGGGCCGCGAGATTTGCCGCGTCGAAAAGCCCGCGCGCATCGACTGGCGGCAGCGCGACGCCAATGACATCGGCGCCAAGCTGCTTCAACCAAAGCGCCATCCATGAGCCCTTGAAACCAGTGTGCCCGGTCAGAAGGACGCGCCGGCCTGCGATACTGTCGCGCACGTAGAAGGGTGTGGTCTTTCGTTTCATCGCGCCGTTCGTCCGCGTTGCAATTGGTCAATTCGATCAACGCGAAGGCCCGCCTCGCGCAGGGTCGAAGCTCCGCCAGGGCGGCGCTCCTTCTTCCCACAGACGATTAAGGTAATCCCGATCGCGCACCGTATCCATCGGGTGCCAGAATCCGGAGTGTTTGAAGGCGCGCAACTCGTCGTCGCGCGCGATGTTGGCGAGAGGCGATTGTTCAAGCGGTTCTGAATCCCCAGGAATGTAATCGAGTACGCCGGGTTCGAAAACGAAGAACCCGCCATTGATCCACGCTTCGCTCTGCTGGACCTTTTCCGCAAATTCGACAACGCGGTCGCCGGCAAGCTGCAGGCTGCCGAAACGCGCCGGCGGCTGCACTGCGGTAACGGTCGCAAGTTTCCCATGTGAGCGGTGGAATGCAAGCAGCCCCTTAATGTCAATATTGCCGACGCCGTCGGCATAGGTGACCATGAAAGTCTCGCCTTTGAGCCAGTTGCGCAGTCTCAATAGCCGCCCGCCTGTCATTGTCTTTTCGCCGGTATCGACAACGCTGATATTCCAGTTCATCGTTTCGCTTGGCGCAAGGCGAACTTCGCCGTCGCGCAGCGAAACCGTGAAATCATTGCCCATTAAATGAATGTCGCGAAAGTACTGCTTGATCAGCATTGATTTGTAGCCGCAGGCGACGATGAAATCGTTGAATCCCCAGCGACTGTAAGTATCCATAACATGGAGCATGATCGGTCGCTGGCCGATCTCGACCATTGGTTTTGGTATACGGACAGTTTCTTCCGCCAGTCGCGAGCCGAGGCCGCCCGCCAACAGAACCACCTGCACCACACACCCCCTAGTCTCGCATTCAGCGACTGTTTCGCGTCGATGCCGACTCTCCTAGAATGAAACATTGACGCAGGTAATTCAAGGCGTTAGCGGACATCAATCGGCGGATTCGCGGCCTTGCGGTGTCGTCACTGGTGAAGAATGCGATGGAGACGGCAATGCCTGACAGGCGCTCTTCCGGCGAAACTGAAATACCCTTGTTGCCTTCAACACCAATGAGACGGGCTTGCGTTCGCATTGGCGCGGTTCTCTTTTTTGGCGTTTTGGCGCTCGGGATTTTCGCGCGATTGATGAATTACGAATTGCGGCGCGACGAGGAACTCTATGTCCCGCCGGCGGTTCTGCTCGATCAATATCGACTTTATGTCGACTTTTTCTACAACCATGTACCGGGATCTGCGTGGTTTTTCCACGCTTCAAACGCCCTGTTTGGCGCCGGCGGATTGCTTTTTTCAGCACGCTTCGGAGTCTTTTTTTTCTGGGTGCTGTTTGCTGCGGCGATCGCCTTTTTCAGCTGGAGAATAACGAAGTCCCATGCCGCAACCTTTTTCCTGCTGATTTTGGCGTTGACGAATGAGCAGTTGCTGAGCGTTGTTGGCGTTACTGCCACAAACAATTTCCTGCCGCTGCCTTTCGCCTATATCGGGCTCGCGCTTTTCGTCCTTGGCGTGCGGGGACAAGGCCTCGTCCGCAAAATCCCTGGTCTTACGAAACGGATGCCAGATCCGGCGATGATTTTTGGCGCGGGGGCGTTTCTTGCGGCCGCGCTTGCGATGAAGGCGAGCGCAATCGCATTCATTGCGCCTGTCGTGATCGCAGCCTTGTTGTTGCCCGCCGGGATCGCTTATATCGATCGCGTTAAAAGGACGCTCGTCCCGCTAGCCGCCGGCGGGGCGATTGCGGCGTCGCCTGTCATCGTCGAATTCCTGCGCGCCCCAGAACTTTTTCTTGCGCATGTCGTTCGCTATCACACGGGTCCCCATATTGCCTATTGGGCGGGAAATGCGTCGGGAGACGAAGACGTCGCGATGGCGCTGGGTGCAAAAGGGCTGCTGGCGCACGAGATTTGGCTGACCGGCGCGAACCTCCTGCTTGTCCTCGCCGCCGCGACCATCAGCGCACTGCTGATCGCCACAGCAACTTCGAGGAAGTCGCGGGGCAGGATAGACGGCGCATTGCTGCTTGCCTTTGCGACGTTTGCTGTCGTTGCTGTTTTCGGGTTCGCCCCGACGCCTTCCTTTCCACAATACTTCGCGCCGCCGATCGCAGTCCTCCTGCTATTGATAGCGCTCCTCTATGAAAAACTCGGATCTGGCGCGCGTCGGGGCGTCGATGTCGCGCTCGTGACGGCGGCGGTAATTGGACTGGCAATCGGGTCCCCGAGGATCGTCCAGCACCTGCCAAGGCTTGCCGAACCTCAAGTCTGGACTGTGGCAAAAACGCATCGGGCCGGTGGGTTGATCGCTGAAGCCATGGCGAAGGCGGGGGTTCAAGGCCGGGTCGCGACCTTGATGCCGGTCTATGCGTTAGAGGGCGGGCTTGAAGTTTATCCGGAATTCGCGACCGGCCAGTTTGTATATCGAACGTCGGACTTTATGGGTCCTGACCTGCTTAAATATTACAAGACAACTTCTCCAGAGACGGTCGAAGCGCTGTTCCGCAAGGACCCGCCAGCCGCATTGCTCCTCGGATTCGAGACGGCGCTGGAGGCGCCGATGCGCAGATTCGCGCTCGAAAACGGCTACAGGCGGATCGCCGGCTTTACGCTCAAAGACCGCTACGGCGAAGGCGAGCTGTGGTTGGAACCGGCGAACTGATCCCCGCTCGATGGTGGGGCGTCGGGTTCGCCGCCCCAAACAAGTCAATGCGAGGAGCGGGCCGCCGGGTGTGCGACCGCCCGGCGACAGTGTCCCGGAAACACAGCGGCATCCGCTGTTTTCCTTGCATTTCGCCATTGTTGCTGTGCAATACTATTACCGCGTCTTCATCCGGCGTTAGCCCAATTCGCAGCGACGGGAAGGCGACGCTGGGGATATCGGCAGCGGGCGGACGTGTGTGTTTGGGGAAAATTGGGGAGCCATGCTGTGGGTCGAGGATTGAATTTCGACGGCGATGGACGCGCCGACGTGCCCGTCGCTTACCTGGATGACAGAGCGGGGCTTTCAGATCTGCATGCGGTAATTCGTCGGCGCCAGCTGACCTTTTCCGCGGCATTCCTGCTGACGCTCGCGGTCGCCGCCGCGATCGTGTTCCTGACGCCAGCCGCCTATAGGGCGAAATCGATCGTCATGGTGCCGTCCATGTACCAGTACGAGGATCCGGCGGCGATCCCAATTCGCGCGAACGCCGAAGACGAGGTGCGGATATCAACGACGGTCGAACTCTTGAAATCGCCGAAAGTCGCCGAACAACTTGCCCTCGTCCTGACGCAAGAGCTCGGACACATCGATGCGATACCAAAGCGTCACGCTGCGGGTGTGGAGGGTGGCGACTCCGAGCCGAGGCTCGCGTCCGCCAATTCCACCGCTATGCCGGTTGCGCTCGCCAAGCCGGATCGCGCGCAGCCGCTCGCTCAGCTCGGCCAAAAAATACTGTTTGACGAAGTCGGGCTGCGTCTGGCGACACAAAAGATTCAGGATCAAACCGACATCCGGCGGATTTCAAGTTCGCGCCTGATCGAGATATCCGCTTTCGCCCGGTCTCCGTCGCTGGCGACCAAGATCGCGAACGGACTTCCCGAAACTTACGCCGAAATGCGGCGTCTGGAGCAACAGCGCGATCGCAAGAAAAAGGTCGAACGGCTCGAAGTTCAGATAAAGCAGGCGGAGCTGAACGTTTACAACGCCAACCTCGCGGTTGCAAAATACATGCGCGACAAGAACATGCTTGGACCGCAAGCCGCGCAGGCGGTGCAGGGCCGCGTGTCGGCGCTCGAAGTCGCGCTCGCCAACAGCCAGGCGGAAAGCGCATCAAGGCCGCTCAATCAGCTGCTCGACGAACAAAAGGTCCTGCAGGCAAGGCTTGCCGAACTCTCGGTCAATTACGGTCCGGGCTACCCCGAAATCCTTGGGTTGCAACAGCAACTGACGGAACTCGGCTTCGAAATTGAAACAGAAAGACTGCAGGTCGGCGGCGTGACGCAGGCTCGTCGGGCCGAAATCGACGCCACCGCCGCCGCGCTTTCGCAAGAAGTCCGCTCTATGCGAAGGAAGCATTTTGAGGATCTTGAATCGAACGCCGGGCTGCAGGAACTGGAGCGTCAGGCGACCGCGGCGGCTGATCTGATGGATATGCTGCTGCAGCGTCTGAGCCGGGCGGAGACTGAATCAGCCGCCGCTGTTGACCCTGTCGAGATCGTGTCACGCGCGGTCGAGCAGCAGGGCGTCAATCAAGGTGAAATATTGAAGAAGCTCGGGGTCGGCCTGCTTGGCGCCTGGTTCATTGCGATATTCGCTGCTTTGGCGGCGGAAGGACTGGACAACAAAGTTCGCTCCGCCGATCAAGTGCGCGCGTATTTGCGCGCGCCGACGCTTGCGATGGTGCCGAAGGTCAATTCTCGCAAACTCGGACCGAATACGCTGCAGGGGTATCTTGAGAAGGATCCGTCGTCGGATTTCGCGGAGTCAGTCCGAAATCTCTATCTCGAATTGATGTCCCAAGGCCCGGCGCAAAAACAGCGCGTTGTTATCCTTACGTCGGTGAAAGCGGGCGACGGCAAATCGACAATCGGAAGCGGTCTCGCCGCCGTTGCACAGACTTTTGGCGTGGCTGCAAAAGTAATTGAGTTTGATCGCAGGTTCGGGTCTGGTCCGGCAAATATAAAAACGGGCGTCGAACTCGAAGGGTCCAGTCGTAGCCCGGATGACGTCCCGGGTGGGCGCGACAACCTGCCGGTGCAGAAAGCCCGCATTCGTCCGATCGACGACGCCAAGAGGGCGGGCGAAGCGGTTCCATTGCTTCCGGCGCAGCTTTCTGACCTCAACGACCGCTGGGGGCTGGTCATCATCGAGGCCCCGCCGATCCTGAAATCGCGCGACGCGAAGGCGCTTGCGGCCAACGCGACCGATGTGGTCGTCGTCATGGAATGGGGCGGCGTCAGCCCGGGCGCTCTGAGAGCAATCCGCAAGGCGTTCGGCAGGGTCGATGTTTCGGCGGTCATTAATCGCGTGAACATGAAGGCCCACGCGCGTCGGGGTTATGGCGATTCAATCGACTACGCGGCAAAATACGCGTGACGACGACGACTCCATATTAGCCGGCGGCATAATGTGGGGCGACGACCGCTGCAAGACGTTAGCAAATAGTTAAGATTAACAGCCCTAGCTCACCGTGAGCATTCGGTGAGCGTGTGGCCAATTTCTACAGTCCTTCGGCGCGATCGCCCCAGAACGATGCAGCGTATGCTGTTTTGACTGCGCGTCGTCTGGTGGTTCACGCCCGCTCCCTGGGAATTTCGACGCTGCGAGCGTTCCTCGTCCGCCGGCTGAACGGTTGCGTTGAAATCGGACTTGTGTGCGTCATCTTGGCTTTTGGCGGAATGGGCGCCGCGCGGCTGCTGGCGCCGCTGCAAGAGATCTCGCAATCTTTCGATCTGAACGCTGAGGCCAAGGCAAGCCACTTGCCAATCTGGCAGAATTTTGGCGCGAACCCCTTCACGGTCGCCGGTACCGGCGCGCTGCTGCAGGTGGCGACGCCGCTCGCAGAATCGGCGTTAAACATGAACCTCCACGGAACATGGCAAGGGCCGGGCGGCGGGACCGCTGCACTGGCCCTTGGTGGCGACCCGCAAAAACTTTTTGCGATTGGCGAGGAAATTTCTCCCGGCGTCAGCCTTGCAGCAGTGCATGATGAATATGTTGTGATCAGCCATCAGGGAGTCCCGGAAGCGGTATCGATCGTCAATCGGCTAGCGCCGCCGCGGCGGGTGTCGGAACCGAAGCCTGCGCAGAATGCGGCGCCGACCAATCTCGCCGTCGTCACGCCGCCGCTCGCGCAGCCGGCTCAAGTGACGCCAGTCCTCCGTGACGCAACCTCCGCTCAGCTCGCGAACGCCGATGACGCCCGTCGTGCGGCTGAAGGCGTCGTCAGTGTTTCGATGGACGCAGACCTCAGCGACGATGACAATGCGATTGCGGCCGGATTGAATGCGCCAGACTGATCGGTTCCTGAAAGCAGTTGCCTTCAGCGCGGCGATCACAATCGCCGCCTCGCCTTCGTCCGCACAGGAGGAATGCTCCGAGCGGTTGAATTTCGAGGACATCGACATCGGCCTCGTCATCGATGAAATAGCGCAGCGCACTGGCAAGAAATTTGTTGTTGACCCGCGCGTCGAGGGCAAGGTGACGATCAAATCGGGCGCGGAAGCGGGCCTTTGCGCCGATGAATCGTGGGAATTGTTTCTCGCCGCGCTTCGCGTTAATGGCTTCACCGCGACGCCGATATCGATTGACACTTTCAAGATTGTCCCGGCGCAGCTTGGCGTCCGCGAAGCGGGTCCCGTCAACGAGGACGGGGACGCCAGCTATGTCACCCAGATCATTCGCCTCGATTATGTCGATGCGCGCGAAGCCGCTGGCAGCATCACCCAGATTGTCGGCGAGACCGGCCTCGTTTCGGCTGTCGCTTCGACGAACTCCGTGATCGTTGTTGATACGCCCGGAAATGTCGAGCGCGTGCGCGAAATCATCAACAGGATCGATCGCGACTCAACTGTCGTCGAGACGTTTGCGCTAACAAACATCGCCGCCGCCGAGGCCGCGCGGGCGATTGGCGCGCTCGCCAGTCGCCTTTCGGAAGAAGGCGACACTGGCGCTTCAAAAATCCAGACAACGCCGATCGCGTCGTCGAACCGCCTTCTCGTCCGCGCACGGCCTGAAGCCATGGCGCGGGTCCGCGAGATCGTCGATGAACTCGACCGCGTCGGCAGCGAAGGAGCGAGCCTTTCCGTCATTCAGCTTGCGCATGCCGACGCGGAAGTGATGGTCGGCATGCTGAAAAATCTCGCGGGCGCGACAAGCGCTCAGCCAGCCGCCATCGCCGCCGAAGGCGGGCCGGCGATCGACGATGAGCGCCGGCCGACGCTCACCGCCTATCTTCCGACGAACTCAATCATCATCTTCGGCGACGCTGACACCCAGCGCACGCTGAAAGGCGTAATCGCTCAACTGGACGTCCGGCGCCAGCAGGTCCTGGTCGAAGCCATCATTGTTGAAGTCTCGGACGCGACGGCGCGCGAGCTCGGCATCAATTATTTCGCCGCGGACAAGAAAGGCGAGCGCGTCGTCTTTTCCGCCAATGCTTTCGGCGACGCCGAGCGGCGCCTCTTATCGAACGCCGGCGCGGCGCTGCTTGAGAGCGATCCCGCGCGGCGAGAGGACCTCGCGCAAAGGGCGCTCGACTCTCTCCTTGGCGTCAGCGGATTTTCGCTGGGCGGCGCGGCGACGTTCGGATCTGGTCAGATCTTCGGCGCGATCCTGACGGCGGTCAAAGACGATGACCGTTCGCGCGTGCTGTCGTTTCCATCGGTCGTCACGCTCGACAACGAGCCTGCGACGCTGTCGGTCGGCCAGGAAATCCCGATCACGACGGGCGAGACCGTCGGCGATGATTTCACCAACACCTTCCGGACCGTTTCGCGCGAGGAGGTCGGGATCATCCTCAAAGTGACGCCCCACATCAATGCGGGCGGCACGATTACGCTGAAAATCGACCAGGAGTCGTCAAGCGTTGCCGGTCAGATCATCTCCAGCTCGACCGATCTGATCACCAACAAGCGCGCCATCACGACAACCTCTGTCGTTGATGATGGCGACATTCTCGTGATCGGTGGACTTGTCGATCAAACGGATGAGTCATTCGAGACGAAGACGCCAGTCCTTGGCGACATGCCGGTTGTAGGCAATCTCTTCAAATCAACGAGCCGATCGCGATCGAACCGGAATCTGATGGTGTTCATCAGGCCTTCGATCCTCGCCTCCAAACTGGCGGCGCGAGTCGCGACCGCGCAAAAGCTTGACTATTTGTCGACGGCGGCGGATCGGGTCGCGCGGGGGCGCGGGCCAACGCTTCGCCAGAGTATTGAAGACGTGACGGGTTCGATCACGGCGACGAAAAGCCCACGCTTGGAAGATGAAGCGGGCGCTTTGCCGGCGGCCCCCAACACGTTGCCCGAGGCGACAGCTGAGGAGACCAGGACACTCGGCGGCGCGGCGGCAGTGATTGAAACGTCGATGCCCGAAGCAGCGATTGAAGGAACTCCGGCGCCGCTCGTGCAGCCCCCGATCCATGGGCCTAACCCAGCCACGCCAACACCCGGCCCGAATGCGGTTGCTTCCCGGCCGATCGCGCTCGCGAGCATTTTTTTCGGTGCGCATCTTGGTTCGTACCGAACGGTCGCGTCTGCAGCGGAGGGATGGCGCGCGCTGCTCGCGGAGTATCCGATGGAGCTCGACGCGCTGTCGCCGCGTGTTGCGGCCTTCGAAGATCCGTTGCGCGGGGAATTTCAGCGCCTGATCGCCGGCCCCTTCCGTCTGGAAGACGAAGCCGGCGCGCTATGCGGCCGGCTGAAGGATGCTGGCGACTATTGCGCCGTCATGCCGTTCTCGGGTCGGCGCGTTGACGGCGCCGAGTGACGGACGCAGCGGCCGGTCAACCATTATCGCTGATCGACTGCTTCGGCGATCAGCGCGTCCCATTGTGCAGCGACAGCCTCCGGCGTGAACCTGCGTGCGTATTCCGCCGCGTGGCGTCCAAGCAGCTCCCGAGCGTCGGGGTCGCGCATTAATCCGGCGAGCGCCTCCGCAAGAGCCTTCAAATTGTCCTTCGGCACAACGACTCCGCGGCACATGCCGCTGTTGTCGCTCAGAAGGAGTTCTTTCGGACCATATTCGCAATCGACGGAAACAACAGCAAGCCCGGCCGCCATCGCCTCGACAATGACATTCGCCCAGCCTTCATATTCCGATGTCAGAACGAACAGATCGGCGGTTTCAACCCAGCGCCCGGGGGCGGTGGTCAGGCCCGGAAGCGCGACCTGCTCGTTGAGGCCAAGCCGTTCGATCTGACCCTCGAGCGCTGGGCGCTCGCCGCCTTCTCCCCAGATCACCAGTTTCCAGTCTGGGAAGTCTCCGGCAATCATTGAAAACGCGTCGATAAGCCTGTCAAACCGCTTTTGGCGGTTGAGGCGTCCGACTGCGGTCAGTGTACGGCCAGTTCGCTGAAAAGAAAGATTGGCCGGTAGACTGACAGGGTTTGGAATGATGCGCGCTCGCGAGCGCTCGCGTTCCGGATAAAAATCGAGCGCTCCCTGCGTCATCGCCACCATCGAAAACGCGTATGGAAAGGTTAGCGCCCGCGCCACATTCCAGAACAGGCCGAAATTTTGCAGGCGGGGATTGTTCCGTTCAGAGATGATCACAGGGACGCCAAGCCCGCGCGCCGCTGCGACGGCCATGACGTTAGTTTTCGTCAAAAAACTGATTACAATGTCGGGCTCGAAGAGCTTGATTGTCCGTCGGAGCGCCGCAATCCGGCGGAATGTTTGGGTAATGCCGCGCCAAAGGGGCCTGGAGAGCGGTGGAAGATCGAGCGGCTGCAGCCTCACGCGTTCATCAAGCGCATAGTAGGGGTTGGCGGAAGGCGACTCGAACGTCGCAATGCCGATCGTGTAGCCTGCCGCGACCCAGTGATTGGCCAGCGTCGCCATCACGCGTTCAGCCCCTCCGGCGGACAAGGTTGGAATCACGAGCAGAATGCAGGGCGACCGGGGTCTGCTTGCGGCGACGATCGATTGAGGGTCGCACATTGAAATGTTCATCCGAAATCTCCGGGGTCGCCTGCGTCGGAAGGATCGTCAGATGCGACGGGTTTTGGCGCCGACTGGGGGTTCGCGACCCTCCTGGCGAAAGCGAGACGGAACGCTATCCAAAGTCCGACAACGAGGAAGCCGCCTGCAATCACATGGCCGAAATTGGCGCCGACGGCGCCGACCCGCGGCAGCAAAATTGCGGACGTGGCGAAGAATGCGGCTGTTGCGACGACAGAAAGTGCGAAGACGGTCGTTTCCCGACCCATGCACAATAGGCCCGTTCTCGTCACCGAACCGCAAAGCAGAAAGGCGACAGCGATGATCTGCACTTTCAGCAACGTCGCCGCAGGCAGGAACGCGGAGCCTGCGATCAGTCGGATCAGGGGCTCGGCGACAATAAAAGTAAGAACGACGCCAACGGCGGATAGCGCGAAGAGAATCGTTTCCGTCTGCATGACCACATGCCTGAACGTCGTAAATTCGCCTCTCGCCCAAAGCCTCGCAACGTCAGGGAAGACAACTGCCTGCACCTGCTGACCGGCCTGAAGCGCAAACTTCGAAATGCGTTTCGCGATATGGTAAATGCCGGCGCCCCCGGCTCCGGTGAGCGCCCCCACGAGCAACGTATCCATCTGGTGAGAGCTGGAGCGCACAGTCAGCGAGAAATTTGTCAGCAGCGAGAAGCGCAGAATGTTCGGAAAGCGGGCGCGAATGTCGCCAATCGGCTCTTTAAAAAAATCGCGTACGCCGAGATCGCCGAGGACCCGATAGCCGGCTGCGATAAGCAGAAGCAGAGCAAGTATATGCGTTATGGTCCAGATTGCCACGAACGCCATAAGCCCCCAGCCGGCGATCATTGCGACGAAACAAAGCGCAAGGCGAACCGTCATTGACGCCACCTGGAGATAGGCGATTTCGCGGAACTTTCCGGCGAGGCGCAGCATGCCCGTCGGTGCTCCGGTAACTGTAAACAGCAAGGCTGTAGAATAGAGCGCTGTCGCAAATGCCGTGCGATCCGGCCAGTCAAAGACGTGAGCGCCGAGAATGGCTAACCCGCAAGCAATCAGCCAGCCGAGCACCGCCGCGCCAATATCCAGGAAAACAGCGAATTTAAGCAGGGATTTGAGATCAGACAGCTTTTCCTGGGCTTTCAGTTCCGCCCCATAGCGAATGACCGGTTGCCAGCTTTGAAAGCTGCAAAATCGTTCGATCGTCTGCACATAGGTGACAATCAGCGCGAGTTCGCCGTAGCGTTCGACTCCAAGCGACCGGGCCGCAAAGGCGACCGTTCCCATACTGATCGCCGCTGCTCCGAAATTGCCGGCGAGCAGGTGGCCGATATTCTTCATTCGCGCGCGCAAGCCCGCCTCGGATTTCATGTCCGATAAAGCGCGGCCAAATCGTCGCCAGGTCGCAACCAGCGGCTCGATCATGGATTGCCCGTTCCCCAATTGGCCGCCCGTGTGGGGCGTCCAGCATATACGAATCCGCTATGCACAAAAAACAGTTGGGACGCAAATCTGGCGATAGGGAAAAAGCCGCGCCAGCGCCAAAGGCCCATTGTCGGACGGCGCCGGCGTTGCTTCTGATCCGTATCTCGCGACTGGCTAACGCAAATGAAAAAAAGGCGTGCGGCGCTGGCTCGGTTCCGCGAGGCGGCCTGGCTGCGCGCGCAATTGCATCGGGAGCAGTTTCAGGAGACCAATTACGCGGACGCGCGCCGAAAATGCGTTTCGGCGCGCGCCATGGCTCCTCACGTGAGGCTCGTTACTGTGCGTTGATGGCCGCTTCGCGCACCCATCCGTCCGCACCGGAATTGAAGTCCACTTTCCACCAGATCGTGCGGCTGACTTTCGTCGGCCCCTCGATGATCTTTCCGGCGGCGCCGGTTTTCTGCACGTCGATCCTCGGGGCGGAAATCGGGTCGTGCACCGCGGCGTTCCCCGAGAGCGCGATTGAAGCGCCCACCGCAATCGCTCCACCCGAGGGAGGGGGCGGCGGTGACGGAGGAGGCGGAGGCGGAGGCGGAGGTGTCGGCGAAGGCGGCGGCGGCGGTTTTGGAGGCGTCGTCGATGCGCCGCCCAGCGAGACCGTCGCGTAGGCCGAAGCCTGTCCCTCGCCGTCAAGACAGGCGAGGGCGTAATGAGTTGTCTTGACGGGAGTTACAACCACCGATCCGGAAAGTGCGTTCGACAGCGACCACGGCTTCACGCTGGATCCGTCAGACACGTGGACCGGAACGCAAGTAACGGCCCCGGTTGCGCTCCAGGAGAGCGTCGAAGACTGGCCGACGGCGATCGATGAAGGCGTTGCCGCGAATGTCACCTGCGGCGCGGTCTTTGCCCCGTCCGCGTAATAGGGATCAGTCGTCAGCGCGACCGCGACCGCCTCATGGCTGAACCTGACGCCCCGTGAGCAAGCCATTTTATATTGTGCAGCGGCGTTCGGCGTGTGTGTGTAGCTTCCCGAAAATCCGCTTACCGTAACTTTCGTGCCGCCGATGCCGGAAACCACATCAAGGGTGCATCGATCCGCGTTTGTCACATCCCAGTCGATCGTCACCGGCGCGCCGGGCGCGATCGTCAGATATTGCGAAGACGGCACGCCCGAGCTCGATCCCTTCAAGGCGATCACCGGCGAGGTCGCCGGGCTCGACGTCAATGATTTCCCGCATGACAGATCACTGGGCAGCGATCCTGTTCCTTTTCCAATGCGGGAAGCGGCGGTTCCGGCGGCGCTCTGATCGCCGGCGAGTTCGTTCAGATACTCCTCAAGATTGGTATAGCCGTCTCCGTCCCTGTCGGCGTTGCGGTCAGCCGCATTGGCCGGGCTGAGGCCGTTCGCATTTTCCCAGACGTCCGGCATGCCGTCCTTGTCCGCGTCGGCGGGCGCCTTGTTCAGCGCATTATAGAAAGGAAATCCGCCAACCTCTCTTGGGTCGGTAATAGCGCCGCCCGTGCAGTTTCGCACATCGGCGATGACCCTTGCGTCCGCCGCGTCGCGGGATGGCAGGGCGGCGCCGGCGAAAGCAAGCGTATCGAGCGCCGCCTGCCGGGCGTCGGAGATACTAGCCGCGTTAATTGAGACGCCGCCATTCAACGGATTTGTTGCAAACCATTTTCGGTCGGCCGGGTCGATGCCGGCGTCGTCAGCCATCGTATTATTCGAGCGAAACCAGTCGATGTTGTCTTTCATATAGAAAGAAATCGGATTGAGATCGGCGCTTTCGTAGCCAAAGAAATCCATGCTTACGATGGATGCGGCTGTGTCCGGGCCCATGACGCTGAAATTGCCGACAAAATTGAGAGACAGCGGTTCGCGACGGTTAAAAAATTCGCCGTTGCGCGCGCCGCCATTATATAGCGTGTTGTTGACAAAATCGATCCGGCCGCCGGTGAAATCCGGGTTGCGCAAATTATTGTGGGCGGTGAGGTTGTGGTGATAGGTCTGGCCAGCGCCCCACATTACTGAGCCTTTGGAGTGGTTCTTCAGAACTTCAGCGATGATGCTCCATTGAACGGTGACGTTCGGCGCGTAGGCGTTGATTGCTTCATCGGTCGCCCACGCCATGGAAACGTGATCGACAATGACGTCATGCGCCGGCGGGAAGATGCCAAGCGAATCGAGAGCGTTCGCAGATCCGATTGCCGATGTATTGGCCCCTCTGCCAGTGCGAAAACGCATATGGCGGACGATCACATGCGAAGCGTTTATATAAAGAGGCGTCGTCTTGAGGTTCGGACCCGCCTTGAGATTGACGCCGCCAGGCGAGGTCTGTCCGGCAATGGTGAGATAGGGGTTTGTAACCTTGATTGAACTGTCAACAAGAATGTCGCCCGAGACAGTAAAGACGCAGGTTCTTGGCCCCGACGCCACCGCACATTCGCGAAAACTTCCCGGCCCCGCATCGTTCAGATTGCTGACAGTATAGACAGCTCCGCCTCGTCCGCCCTTCGCGAATTTGCCGTAGCCTTCCGCTGTCGGGAAGGCGATTTGCTGAGCAGCCGCAGGCGTCGCCGCCGCCAGTGTCAGAATGCTCGCCTGAACGCCCGCCTTTAGTCGCTTGAATGTACGCATTTACCGAGACCCTTCTTTAACTCAACAACGTGCTTGTGTGCTTGCGCTCGCCCTCAATGCGGGAGCGCCCCTGCCAACGAGAGTCCTGTCGGCCCGCGCCAACAGGTTTTCTCCATTTCATCCGTAGAATGACTTCTTGCCAAAATCCCGGCCAAGCTTCATCGTAAAGACTAAATTTCAGTCCGTTTCGACAGCCTTAAACCCGATCGCGCAATTGCCGCGTCGCGTATTAAATATCGCCAACAAACGTTTTCGCTTTGCGGATTATGATGGAATTCGGCGTGACCGATCTTGCGAACTTTCGCCGCACCGAATTCTTTGGCGCCCTGCGAAAGTCCGAGGCAGTTCTGTATACGCAATTACCCGGAACAGACGATTGTCCGGGTGTTCATCATACGAATGAGAATGCGTGTCAGGTTAAGACTAAGTAGGATCCCGCGCGCCAGCGGCAATCGGAATTCAAGCAAAAGCGTTGTTTTTCAGCGGCCTCTGCAATCCAGACGAATTGTTCCCCTTGATTAATCTTTCCTAATAATGGGGATCGAATCCCCTTGCGCGGGTAAGGACATCGTTCGGCTCGCGCCGTGCGTGCAATCGCGCGCCACTTCGTACAGTTCGACGTGGCGGCGCACATATTCGTCAAGCCCGAATTCTTCAACGATACGCCGACGCGCAAGAGCCCCCAACTGGCGCCGCGCGGACACTCCCAGATCGAGCAACTCACGGCATGCCGCAATCAGGTTTTCAGTATCGCCTGGACAAGAGATACGGCCGGTGTCGCCTACAAGCCACGCGCAATCGCCGACATCGGTCGCGACCACCGGCACGCCGCACGCCATGGCCTCCGCCACCGCTAACGGAAACGCCTCGCCCCAGGCGGATGACAAAACAAAAAGGTCGAATCCCGCCGTGAGATCGGCCACGTCGTCGCGTACGCCGAGCATTGTAATATTTGCGCTGATTTCGAGGTCGCGTGCGGATTGTCCGACAGGCCCGTTTTCGTGTCCCGCACCAATGAACACGCCTTGGACATCATAGCCAAGTTTCAGCAGCGCGCTGATTGCGTGCACGAGTCGGATCTGATCCTTCATCGGATGAGATCGGCCGACATGCCCGATCAAGAGGCGCGCCGGTGGCAGCCCGAGAAGGCGGATAAGGCGATCTCTGGCGTCAGAGGCTGGCTTGAACCGGTTACAGTCCGTGCCGTTCGGAATGACCGCGCGCCGCCGTGGATCGAAACCGATCTTCTCGTGCTGTTCGGCCGACACCTTCGAACAATATGAAATCGCCGCCGTAAATCGCGAGAGGGCGGAAGACAGGCGGATGATCTTCCGCGTCAACGGCTTTTCGTTGCCAATGTCCGCGAGTGAATGATGGACGCTCCAGATGACGGGCACACGACCAAAACTGAGGGATGAGCCGAAACTCGCGGCAAGATTTCCGTGGTACATCCAGCCATGCGCGAGATCCGGGCGCGTCTCGCCGAACACTTTACGTACTCGCCCGACGGCGGCGAATTTTGGCCGCCCTTCTTCCATTCCCGCCGAATGCACCCGCAACCCAAGCGCGTCAGCTCTTTCAGCAAGCCTTCCGCCCGGAATCAGCGAGAGAACCTCAGACGGCCAGCTCGCCTTGTCTAAGGCGCCCAAAAAATTGAGCAACATCGCCTCCGCGCCGCCGACGTTGAGGCCGGTGATGCAATGAAGCACGCTGCCCTTAGCCATGTTGAACTTGTCCTGAAATCGGGAAAAGAGCGGGCGCACCATGATAAAGGGCGCGTGTTTCTGGCGGCGCGCCTGGGCCGCTGACCGGCGGCGCCGGCTTGTTCAGAATCAGGTCGATGGCGAGCAGTAGATACATGTTTTGCCGATATACGGAACTCGGTCGTCCATAGGGAGCGCCGTTGCAATATCGCCACGGTCAGGCGAAAAGAGCAGTCAACGCGCCAAGCGCCCGATCAATTTTGTGGGTGGCGCAGCCGAAAGGCGCGAAACGGAAGCTTGAATGCGTTGAGGGTCAAATGCCCCCGCATGGTTTCGTTTGACGCGCGCTGACCTCCCCAATAGCGTGCTGCGGGGAGAAACTCTTTCATGCGGGCATTCTTATTTGTGCGGATCCGGAAGGCCGAACCGGTCACGTAATGCTTGGCCATGACCAAAGCGGGATCTCGGTGACGCGCCTGCTCGTGGCGGGGGGACTCTTTTTCCTGCCCTACATGTTTTTGAGGCCGGCTACTATTCTATTCACCTTGAGCGATTCGCTGTTTGTACTGGGGGCGCTGTTCCTGTTTGCAGGCCGCGGCGTATCGCTTTCGCCTTTCGGTTCGCTGACGCCATATTGGTATGCCGGGGTCACGCTGATGCTCGGCGCCCTCCTGATCAGCAGTATTGCACACGACGCCGCCGACCGTTGGCTTTCGGTCGCCATGCAATACGCGTTCAGCTTCGTTTGCCTGCCAATGATTTTGCTAAACGGAAATCGAGAGCGCTGGTTGTCGTTCGTGCGCGCTTTCGTTGCGGGCGTCGTCATCATGGAAATTCTCACCTTCTCCATTCTTATTTACTATGATTGGTCCTTTGAGGCGCTTCGGGGGCGTTTTGGGCCCGAATTTCTTACGGGCATGGGCCGTGTCAGCGGCTTTCTCGGCGGCGCCAATCTCCATTCCGCGATGCTGTGCATGTGCCTGCCGTTCGTCTTTTATTTGCGGGCGACCCGAAAAATGCCGTTGCCGGTATTTGCGATTGCCGTGGGTCTGATTTGCGCCGGCGTATTTTATTCGGCGTCGTTTACCGGGTTCATAACGTTATTTGTGGTCACCGTAGCGTTTGTTGTGATTGGACGCGTGCGTATCCCGATTCGATTGGCCGCGGGCCTGACTGCGATGGTGGTCGCGTATTTCGGTCTTGGAGCGCCAACTCCCAGCGCTTTCGAAAAGCGCGTCGGCCCGGCGCTGAGATCGATCGATCTTGAGCAAGCGGGCACTTTCGGCGCTCGGGTTGACTTAATTACCGAGGCTTGGACGATGGCTGACAAAACAATGGTGATTGGCGTCGGGGCGGACCAGTATCGGTTGATGAGTGAATTCGATGCGCCGGTGCACAATTCCTATATGCTCTTATGGGTCGAAGGCGGTTTTCCCGCGCTTGTCGGATGGTTGGCAATTCTTGGGATTTTAGGCCTCGGCGGAGTTTTGATCCGACGGCAGAGCCCGCTCGATGCAGCTGTCGGTCTTTCTGTTTTTGCGGTATTCCTGATATTTTCAGTTACCGCCGCACATATGTACGCGCGAGTGTGGATCGCCCCGGTGCTGCTGGCTTTGGCGCCAGCCTTTTCAAGATTGCACGCTCTTGCGCCGGCGGAGAACTCCAGGGGATTGGCTGGAAAAAGCGCCTGATAACGTTTCCAAGCCATTGTCATTCATGAAAATGGACGATGCAATGCGACGGACGAAGCTCTCGCTCCGACAAGGAATGGCCATTGCTAAAGCCTGAATCCAGGATCAAAGTCGTCTATATTGCGGGCTACGGCAGAAGCGGTACGACGTTAATGTCGATCGCTCTCGGGCAGCATCCGGCGATTCTTGGCGCTGGCGAAATTCACGAACTGACTAGAAGCGCCTGGGCCGACAACACTTTCTGTTCTTGCGGCAATGCCTTGCAGGAGTGCCCTTACTGGAGTGACGTCGTCCAACGCTGGCTGTCGTCAGAGCGAACCCATCAACTTGAAGATTACAAAAAGCTTCAACTGCGTTTTGAAAATTTCCTTGTCATGCAGGGTGCGCGCCTCGGTCCTGCGAATGGGCCGCGCTTCGACGGTTTCGCACGCAAGACTGAAGACCTTTTCCGCCTTATCACTTCAATATCAGGAAAAGGCGTCGTTGTTGATTCATCGAAACTGCCTGGCCGCGCGTTGGCGCTGATGCGGATGCGGGTATTTGATGTTTATGTCGTCCATATGGTGCGGGACGGACGCGGCGTCGCCTGGTCCCTGATGAAGGGATATAAACGCGATGTGAAAGCCGGTCTGCAACGCGAACTCAGGCCGAAATCAATTGTCCGGACAAGCTTACGTTGGGCGATGGTCAATCTTGCCGCGGAGAGTCTGCAACAGATTGCAGGTCCTGCACGTTATGTTCGCGTTCGCTATGAGGATTTTACAGAAAACCCGGCCGCTGAAATGAACCGCATCGGCGATATGATTGGCGTTGATCTGCGAAATATTGGCGCCGCCCTTACCGACGGCATGGCGATGGATCCGCACCATCAGATCGCCGGTAATCGCCTGCGAATGAATGCGTCGGTCAGAATGGAAAAAGACGAATCGTGGCGATCTCAGATGCCGGCGTCGAACAAGCGCGCGTTCGGGTGGCTTTGTGGGTGGCTGTTAAAGCGATACGACTACCCAAACCCGCCCGGTTAACACGCCGCAGCGCCGCCAGCGACGACCTCAATCTCCTCCGCCCGATCCTGATTTCCGGATCAGGCGTTCATGCGCAAAGTCCAGATAATCGTCGAAGTTGGACAATCCGTTCTTATCGGCGTCCTCCCATGGATTATAGGTGGCCGCGTCGATCCGGAGCGCGCGCTCCCAATCATCCTCCATCCCGTCCATGTCCACGTCCGTGACAACTTCTCCGGCCGCGATTTCCGGCAAGACTCCAGGTTGCGAGACTAGCTCGCCTCTGCGCTTGGTCACATCATTGATGATGCGTTCGTCGAACGAGTCGTGCGGCAAGGCGCCGGCGAACTTATTTACTCTTTCAAAAGCTTCGTCGGCGGAAAGCGGCTGATGCGTGAGGAGACAGACGGGCCTGTCCGTTCCGGCCGCCGCCGCATCCTCGTTCATTGCGATCAAACCGGAATCGACGCGATTGTCCGATTGATAGATCTGTGCGGCGCCGGTTGAATTCAGCCGCTGAAGGACGATGGCGCCGGCATTCTCCTGGGATTCCGGTCCCGACCTGAAGTAATTGCCGACGACATTGACCGGCGTCCCGCCGTGCGATTCCCATATTTCGAGGAACGCCGCGCCCGCGTTGTAAAGGACATTGTTGACGACTTCGATGCAGGAACCCTTGTTGAAATTCACTTCCGGGTTTCGATCGCCGTTGTGCGCACAAATGTTCTTGATGAAGCTGACGCGCTGGGCGTTTTTGGCGTCGCTTCCGAGGAGCGCGCATTTATCGTGGCGTTTCAGCCCCTCGGCGAATATCGACCAGGATATCGTGATTGCGTCGTTGGCGCCATGCGTATTGACGTTTTCGTCGCGAGCCCAGGACCCGCTGACGTGATCGAGAATTACGTTGTTGCTGTCTTCAATCGTGAAGGCGTCGTTTGACGCACGGCTGTCGCCCATCCTGTCCGTCCGCACACGGATATGCCTGACGATGACGTCGTGCGTGTTCTTGATGAGGATCGGCGTAAGACCTGCCGTTCCGCCGTCATGCGTCACAAGAATTCCGCCGCCCGGCGCCGTTTGCCCGGCAATCGTGATGTATGGGTTACGAATGATTGGACGCTCGGTGGTGAAGCGGATGACGCCGGAAACGCGAAAGATGCAGGTGCGCGGTCCTTTCGCGTCAATGCAGGCGCGCAGTGTGCCTCGACCGCTGTCGGCAAGCGTCGTGACGAAAATCATTCTGCCGCCTCTGCCGCCGGGCGTGAACCGTCCAAACCCTTCCGCTCCCGGAAACGCCAACGCGTCGCTCTCTGCAGCCGCCGGCTTGACGGCGGCGGAGGCTGCGCCGCCATCGCCTTGCGAGCAGGCGCCCACGGCGAGCAAGGCCGCGAGCGTAAAGGTCCGGACCGCTGAAGCTGTCGGATTAGCGCCGGCGCTTGATGCAGGCGATTGCTTCAACCAGAATTCGCTTTCGCGGCGCCCTCTCTCTCGCGATTTCATCTCACGCTCCTTTTGGATTGCCCGCGCATTTTAACGTACGGTTGTTGCTGACCGCATCCGGCTTTTGCTCTTGCGATGCAACGGGTCGCGGAGGCCAAAACCGAGAATCTGGTCGTAAATCTGCATGATTGCGTCCACATGGCGGTCTTCGCCGAAGCGCGCGCGCGCATCGTTGGCGGCGTTCTGCGCGATCCGCGCCGCCGTTGCCGGAGATCTCAGCAATCGAAGGACCGCGGCGGCAAGGCCCGCGGCGTCTTCAGCCGGCGCGAGCAGGCCCGTTTCACCGTCACGAATCGCTTCTGGATTGCCGCCAGAGTCCGAGGCGACGACCGGCGTTGCGACGAGCATCGCTTCGATCAGGGTACGCCCTAACGGCTCTCCGGTCGCGGGCACCAAAAGAACGTCGCAAGCCGCGATCCAGCGGCTGCCTGGCGAACGAAAACCCATGAGCTTTACGGCGTCGGCGACGCCGCGCTCTTCGGCGCGCGTTTTGACGGCGCTATCCTCTCTATCGCGGGGCTGCCCAAACATAACCCCGACGACGCGCAGATCAGGGGCCGCCTTTCGCAATTCTGCGATTGTGTCGACGAACAACCGCGGCCGTTTGCGTTCAACCAGCGCTCCAAAATAGCCGACGAATATCGTCGATGGATCGGCGCCGACCTCTGACCGCAGGGTCTCGCGCGCTGCGTTGCGATCTTCGGTCATGCTCGTGTCGAATGGGCTGAAGACGACCTCGTTCTTGCCTGCGGAAGAAAAAAGTCCGGGCCGCGGGGAAGCAAACTGCGAAACGGATACGACCCTGTCGGCAAGAAACGGCGCTACAAATCGCAAACCCATCGCATTTGGACTGCCTCTGTTGTGCCAGAGGACTTTCACGCCCGCCAGCTTCGCTGACAGCGCCCAGGTGGCGCTGGTTCGTCCGTCATTACAATGTACGATGTCGATCGCGTCGTCTTTCAGTCGCCGGGACAGCCGGGCTGCCGCCAATACAATTGCCGAAAGCTGGGACAGCGCTACCGGGGCGCCCCGGGTCAGCGCCGGCGAAGCAGGGGCCTGGGTAACCGCAACTTCGTTATCGCGAAAAAACTCGTAAATTGGCCCCTCAAGATGCTGCAGGAGCACGTGAGGCTGATAGCGTTCACGGTCGATTCCCTTGATCAGGCTGAGCGAAGAAAAGTGGCTGCCGCCCAAATCGCGCCCGACAAAGGGATAACACACTCGTGAGGCGAACTTCGGCAACCTTTCTCTCCCGAATACGCTCGAAATTATTCCGTAACCAAACTCAATGCCGCCTGCGCGGCAACCACCGGGTCGCCTGCGGCGACGCGCCGATAAGGTCGGCGCCCGTTAGCGGCCTCATTATAGGCGCGGGCTGATAAAATCGGAAATCTCGCCATCGCTCCTCTCCCTGGCGCTGATCGGCTATTTCAGCAGCGTTCCGCCGACGGAGAAATGCTCGTTCGACAACAGCGGCCTGACCTCCCGATGGTTCAGGAGCTTCGTCATGAACTTCTCAAAGACCTCGCCCGCCTCAAGCCGCTCCCGGTTCTGGTGAACACTGTCGGAACCCATACCGGATCGTCCGGGGCCAGCCCGACGAACCAGCGGTAAAGCAGATTGTAGTCCAACTGCCCCATCAGCTGACGCTCGGAGCGAATGCCGTAGAACGCCTCGAGCAACAGAGCGCTCAGCAGCTGTTCCGGCGGGATCGACGGACGGCCCTCGCTCGAATAAAGCTTGCCAAGGCTCCCGCTCAGCCGCTTCAGCACGTCCCGAACCAGATCGCGAATCCGCCGGGATGCGCTCCTCCGGCGATATGCAGGAAAACAACCCCCCTGATGCGGAAATGCGCCCGCGCATCCGCGCCTCCAACGAAACATCACCGCGCGGAAGGAATCACGACTCCTCGACTTCACACAGGTTTTTCAGCAGACTGCCAGGTCACGGCAGCCGGCTCCCTGCGGGAACAAAGGCGCCAATTTGGGTGTTCATCGGGCAGGTCGAAAAAGGCGCCCCGTCATGACCGTTGGACAAACGTCACCTTCGCGCTCGGGCATTTCAAGCTTTGAGGATAACGTCTCGGTGCGAGGCGAGCGCATCCGCCGGCTCGGCGTGACCGCCCAATACATAGCGCTGGCGATCATTTTCCTGTGGATCGGCGTGATGAAGTTTACGGCGTATGAGGCGCAAGGCGTTGCGCCGTTCATCGCCAACAATCCGCTTCTTTCCTGGCTGCATGCGCTGTTCGGCATACGGGGCGGGGCGGCGTTTCTCGGGGTTTTCGAGATCGTGACCGGATTGCTGCTGCTGATGCGGTGGAGCGCGCCGCGCCTGTCGGCGCTTGGCGGAGCGATGTCGGTCTTGACCTACGTCCTTACCCTGTCCTGCCTGTTCACGACTCCCGGCGTCTTTGCGGCGGAGGCCGGCGGCTTTCCGTGGCTTTCGGCCGAAATTGGGCAATTCCTCGCCAAGGACATGGTGCTGCTCGCGGTGTCGATCTTCGTCCTCGGCGATTCGCTTCTCGCCATGCGCGAGCGCAGGGCGACGATGCGGCCCGCGACTTGAAGGCGGTCCGCGATTTTGAAACTCTTTGCCCTGGATGCGTTGAACCGGTCCCCGGCTGCGACGGTCCGTTTCCGCCCGCTTGACCCTTCGATTGTCTTGCCTAGGGTCACCCGCAAAGCCGGGCCACGCCGGCGCAAACCTTAGGGGACAAGGATGCATTCTTTTAAAATGGCGGCCGCCGTTGCGGCGATCGCCGCAAGCCTGGCGCCGGCCGTCGCCGCCGACATCGACATTCCCTTTGAAGCGTTCACGCTGGGCAATGGCCTTCGCGTGGTCGTGCACGAGGACCGGAAGGCGCCGCTGGTTGCGGTGTCGATCTGGTATCATGTCGGATCGAAGGACGAGCCGGAAGGCCGCACCGGGTTTGCGCACCTCTTTGAGCATTTGATGTTCAACGGCTCGGAGCATTACGACGGCGAATGGTTCGAGCCGCTCGACGATGTCGGCGCGACCGATGTCAACGGCACCACCTGGTTTGACCGCACCAATTATTTCCAGACCGTGCCGACGCCGGCGCTCGATCGCATCCTGTTTATGGAATCGGACCGCATGGGCCATCTTCTCGGCGCGGTGACGCAAGCCAAACTCGATGAACAGCGCGGCGTCGTCCAGAACGAAAAGCGCCAGGGCGACAATCAGCCTTATGGCCGCATGGAATACGCAACGCTCGCCGGACTATTGCCCGCGGGCCATCCTTACGCGCACTCGACGATCGGTTCGATGGAAGATCTCGAAGCCGCCGATCTCGAGACGGTCAAGGATTGGTTCCGCGAATATTACGGCACGGCGAACGCGGTTCTCGTCATCGCCGGCGACATCGACGCCAAGACCGCGCGCGAGAAAGTCGAGAAATATTTCGGCGACATCGAAGCCGGCCCGCCGCTGACGCAGGCGAAAAGGAATGCGCCAAAGCTCGCCGTCAACAAGCGGGAGATCATGTATGACCGCGTGCCGCAGGTGAAAATCGACCGCAACTGGGTCGCGCCCGGCCGCATTACGAAAGACGCAGTTCATTTGACGCTCGCCGCGGCAGTCCTTGGCGGCGGCAAGACGTCGCGGCTTTATCAGCGCCTCGTTTACGAGCTTGAACTTGCAACCTCTGCGACCGCGGCGATGCAGGAGCAGGAGGTGATGAGCTTTTATTCGGTCACGGTTGACCCGAAGAAGGAATCCGATCCCGCCATCGTCGAAGCTGAAATGGAGAAAGTCGTCGCCGAATTTCTCGCCAAAGGGCCGACAAAAGCGGAGCTGGACCGAGTGAAAACCTCGATCGAGGCGGGCGTCCTCAGGGGTCTTGAAAAGGTCGGCGGCTTCGGCGGCAAGGCGGTGACGCTCGCCGAAGGCGCTCTTTATGCGGACGATCCGGGCTTTATCGTCAAGCAGCTTGACTGGCTGAAAGCGGCGACCCCGGCGGACGTTCTCGCCGCCGCGCGTGATGTCATGAACGCCGGTTATTACCAGCTGACCGTGCTTCCGTATGAGGAATACGCCACCACCGCCTCGACGATCGACCGGACGGCGGGCCTTCCCGCGGTACCAACCTCTCCCGACCTCACCTTCCCGGCGGTCGAGGAAGCGACGCTGAACAACGGCGTCAAAATCGTTCTCGCCAATCGGCCGACCGTGCCGGTCGTTAACATCTCGATGCAGTTCGATGCCGGTTACGCCTCTGATGCGGTCGGCGACGCCAAGCTCGGCGCCGCTTCCTTTGCAGGGTCAATGCTCGATGAAGGAACGAAGAAGCGCACCGCGCTCAAGATCGCTGAAGAACTCGAAGGCCTCGGCGCGACATTGAATGCCGGTTCCAATCTCGACATGACCGGCGTCACCCTGTCGGCCCTCAAATCGAACCTCGCTCCGTCGCTCGATCTGATGGCCGACGTCATCCGCAATCCTTCCTTCGATGCGACGGAAATGGACAAGCTCCGCGACCGCTGGATCGCCGGCATCGAACAGGAAAAAGCAAACCCCGTGCAGCTCGCGCTGCGTCTGTTGCCGCCGGTCATGTATGGCGACGATCACGCCTATGGCGTGCCGTTCACCGGGTCGGGAACGGTCGCATCGGTCAAATCATTGACCCGCGATGACCTGACTCGATTCCATCAGACGTGGATGCGTCCTGACAACGCGACGATCTTTGTCACCGGCGACGCGACCATGGCCGAGATGAAGCCGGCGCTCGAAAAGGCGTTCGGCGACTGGCGCGCGCCCTCCGATCCCGTGCCGACGAAGAACATCGCGAGGGTCGAGCGTCCCGCGAAGGGCCGCGTCATCATCGTCGACAAGCCGGGATCGCCGCAATCGCTCATCCTCGCGGGCCATGTCGCGCCGCCGACGGCCGCGCCGAACAACATAGCGCTGAACGCCATGAACGACATTCTGGGCGGTCAGTTCACGGCGCGCGTCAACATGAACCTGCGCGAGAGCAAAGGCTGGGCCTATGGCGCCTACACTTTCTTTCAGGACGCGCGCGGACAGCGCCCCTATCTTGTCTATGCGCCGGTGCAGACCGACAAGACCAGGGAATCGCTCGCCGAAATCCTGAAAGAGCTGAACAATTACAAGACGACGAAGCCGGCGACGGCGGCCGAACTGAAGCGCGCCGTCGATAACAACACCCGCTCGCTGCCGGGGTCTTTTGAAACCTCCGGCGACGTGCTTGGCAGCCTGATCAGCTCGCACCGGTTCGGGCGGAAGTGGAATTATCCGACGACCCTGAAAGAAAAATATGAGGCGCTGGCGATCGCCGACATTACAGCGGCCGCGGCCGAGGCCGTCCACCCCGAGAGCCTTGTCTGGGTCATCGTCGGCGACCGCGCCAAGATCGAAGCGGGCGTCGCCTCGCTTGGCCTTGGCGACATCGAAGTGAAGTCGATGAGCGATCTTTGATCGTCCGGGCGCAACTTCACCTCTCCCTTGGGAGAGGTCGAAAATCCGCCTTCGGATTTTCGGGTGAGGGGTCCGCTCTCTAATTGAAGCGGCGCCCTCCCACCCGCTCGCATAGGCGCCCCCTCACCCGCTCGCAAGAGATCCCCTAGAGCGGGGCGCAATTAATCCGCATTGGAGACGAACCTCGTTCCGTCATGCTGACGAAAGTCAGCATCCAGAGCCGCGAGGGACGTGCTCGCCATTCTGGACCCTGACTTGCGTCAGGGTGACGTCGTCCTCGATTCTGAGATATTGCTCTTTGCCCTAATCGAGATCCAGGCCCGGGCGCTCATTGTCCCAGACGATCGACATGATCTTCCATTCGCCGTTGTCGCGGATGAGATTGTAGAAATTGACGCCGCGTCCTTCGCGCGCGCTCACGCCCGATCCGTAGACGGAGCGATAGACGCTGCGGACGCGGGCGATATTGCCGAAAACCTCGCATTGGTGGTCGAGTTCTTCTTCGAGAAATGCCGCGTTCACAAATTTCCTGTCGATGTCGGCGTGGTGGTCATTGACCGTCATCACCGTCGCAAACGGCCTGCCGGTCTCATCCATGCCCGTGCGCACCATCCGCGCGGCGGGGTGGAAGTGGTGCTTGACCGCATCATAGCGCCTCGGCCCCGGCGGCCCCGACAGCATCGCGTAATCCTCAACGATCATCGCTTGAATGATGCGGCGGTCTTCGGCGTCGGTCATTTGTCGAACTCCTCCAGCAGGAAAGCCGTCCGCGCCGCGGCCTGGCGCGCAAAACGCAAGGTGATCGCTTTGCGCCGCGCCGCCGCCATCGCGCGCTCCAGCGAGGGCCGGATGACCGCGCCGCCAAAGCCGTCGGCGATGATAAGGCCTTCCGCCTCGGGCAGCAGCACACGCGGGAAATCGGCGTTCACCGCGAAATAGAATTCGTCGCAGAACGCCAGATAGTCTTCCCACTTCTCGTCGGCGGTAAAATCCGCCTCGCAGGATTTAATCTCGGCGATGACGAGCCGGCCCTTGGGACAAAGCCCGGCAATGTCGGCGCGCCGCCCGTTCGGCAGGCAAAACTCCGCCATCGGCGCGAGGCCGAGATCGCGAAACAGCCGCGACACCCCCCGCGTCAGCGCCATCGTAACGTCCGGGCGACCGCAGGGACCTGCGTCGATTTCCGCAAAAGGAAGCCGAAGAACGTTCTGCATCTGTTCATGGAAGCGCGGAGAAAAGAAAAGGTCAAGCGCCGACGGCCGCCTCCTGATCCTTTACCCCTGAAACTCCGGCAACCGCACGACGAGGCCGTCGAGTTCCTTCTTCACCGTGATCTGGCAGGAAAGCCGCGAGGTCTCTTTCGGCTCGTAGGCGAAATCGAGCATTGATTCTTCCATCGCCTCGCGCTTGCCGATCTTGTCGGCCCACGCCGGATCGACATAGACGTGGCAGGTTGCACAGGCGCAGGCGCCGCCGCAATCGGCGTCGATCCCCGGCACCATGTGCTTCACCGCCGCTTCCATCACCGAAATGCCAAGTTCGGCCTCGACGACGTGTTCGGTTCCGTTCTGCTCGATATAGGTGATTTTCGGCATCGGGCGGCTCTGAACGATCTTCAGGGAAGGAGTGATTTAAGGGCTGTCGCGGGATCGGCAAGCTTTTTCGGGTCGGGCAGAGCGCCGGCGGCAATGAGCCGCCTGGCGAGGGCGAAGGCGGCGGGGTCGTTCACCGCGTCAACGGAAAGGAGCTTTCCCGCTTTCAAAGACCAGACGGAGAAATTGCGCCGCCCGGGATCGCCGCGGATGACGGTCCTGTCCGCGCCGTCCGATACGCCAACCGTCTGCAGTTTCACATCATACTGGTCGGACCAGAACCACGGAACCGCATCATAAGCGGCCGCGCCCCCAGCCATATTGGTTCCCGCGACTTTCGCCTGTTCGATCGCGTTTGGCGCCGATTCAAGCCGCATCCGCCGTCCGTAAATCGGCGATGGATGGCTGGAGCAATCGCCGGCCGCAAAAATCGCGGGATCCGAGGTCCGCGCGTGTTCGTCGGTCCAGACGCCGTTCCCGACCGTCAAGCCCGCCGCTTCGGCAAGCGCTGTCGCGGGCGCGGCGCCGATGCCGACGAGAACGGCGCTGCAGGGAATTTTCGCTCCGGACTTGAGCACGGCCGCTTCGACGCGCCCGCGCCCTGCGAATGAGGAAAGCGCGGCGCCGAGGCGAAGATCGACGCCGGCGGCGCGATGAATTTTCTCAAAGAAAGCGGAGATCTCTTTCCCGGCGACGCGGGCGAGCACGCGGCCAGCCATCTCGATGATGGTGACGTCGATCCCGGCCTTCCTCGCCGAGGCCGCGACCTCGAGCCCGATATAGCCGGCGCCGACAATGACGAGCCGCCCGCCGCCCGCGAGAACCGGGCGCAAGCGATCACTGTCGGCGATCGATCTCAGATAATGAACGCCGGGAAGGTCAGCGCCCGGACAATCGAGGCGGCGGGGCGGCGCGCCGGTCGCGATCAGGAGCCGATCGTACGGAAAAGTTTCGCCGGCCGTCTCGACGATTTGCGCGGCGCGGTCGATCGCTTCGACGCGGACGCCGAGCCGGAGATCGATCTTCTGCTTTTCGTAAAAAGCGGCGGGACGCAGGAGGAGACGGTCCGGCTCAAGCTCGCCCTGCAAATAGGCCTTGGAAAGCGGCGGGCGCTGATAGGGCGCGACCGGCTCTTCGCCCAGGATGACGATCGCGCCGGCAAATCCCGCTTGCCGAAGGCTCGCCGCGGCTTGCGCGCCGGCCTGCCCCGCGCCGATGATGACCGCCCGTTCGCCCATGAGCTTCGTTGCCAAAGGGCGGCCGAACGGTCAATGCAAGCGCGATGGAGCTTTGTTTTCCTCTGCCCGATGAAGCCGCGACGGCGCGCCTCGGCGCCGCGCTGGCGACCTGCCTTACGGCGGGCGATGTCGTTGCGCTGTCGGGCCCCTTGGGCGCCGGCAAGACGACCCTGGCGCGCGCGATAATCCGGCGGCTCACCGGGCGGTCGGAAGCGCCAAGCCCGACCTATGGCTTGGTCGAGACCTACGAAACCGCGGATTTCCCGCTGTTTCATTTCGATCTCTACCGCCTCGAAAAGGCCGAAGAAATCTGGGAGTTGGGGTTTGAAGAGGCGCTGGAGGGAGTTTCGCTGATCGAATGGCCTGAACTGATTGGGCGCCTCCTTCCTGCTGCGACCCTCATCGTGCGGCTGTCGATCGACGGGGCGGGCCGGCGGGCGCTTGTCAGAGGCGGCGAAGAATGGTCTTCGCGTCTTCAAACCCTTAACTCCGCTTTTGGAAGAAATTCGTAGTTTCAGGCGATGCCGTCTTCGATGCCTAAACCCGGTCCCATCATGACGCGCGCCGACGCGCGCCGCGCATTTCTTGCCAGCGCCGGGTGGGGCGAGGCGGTCGCAACGCCGCTGACGGGCGATGCTTCGACGCGGAGCTATGAACGGCTCAGCCTTCGCGGCGCGCCAGCCCTTCTGATGAATGCGCCGCCGGCTTCCGAAAGCGCCGCCTGCCCGCCGGACGCTTCGCCAGCGACGCGCCGCCGCCTCGGATACAACGCGATGGCGCGGCTCGCCGGTCCCAATCTCAACGCCTATTTGGCGGTCGCGGACGCGGCGCGCGGCGCCGGATTGTCCGTGCCCGGCATTATCGCCGCCGATCCGGGGACCGGGTTCGCCATCATCGAAGATCTCGGAGACGATCTTTATGCCCGCGCCATCCCTTCCGGCGCGCCGGAAGGAGACCTTTATGGCGCCGCCATTGACGCGCTGATCGCATTGCGCATGGCGGCGCCGCCGGCGCCGAAAAACTCCTTCTATGAGATGCTTGCCTACGACCGGACCGCGATGGAGGCGGAGGTCATGCTCGTCCCTGACTGGTACTGGCCGCATGTCATGGGCGAGGCGGCCAGCGACGATCTGAAGGCGGACTATCTCGCCGCCTGGTCGGGCGTGCTCGGTCAATTGCCAGCGCCATCGACGATGGCGCTGCGCGACTTTCATGCGGAAAATCTGCTCTGGCTGCCGGGCCGCGCCGGTTTCAGGCGCGCCGGCGTTATCGACTTCCAGGACGCGCTGATCGGCAATCCGGCCTACGATCTGGTCTCCCTCCTGGAAGACGCGCGGCGGGACGTATCACCGGATCTCGCCGAAGCGATGATCCGCCGCTACGCAGCGGGCGCCGCGATGCTCGGGGCCTTCGACGAGGCGGCCTTCCGGCGCGATTACGCCATTCTTGGCGCGCAGCGGAACGCAAAAATCCTCGGCATTTTCGCCCGCCTCATTCGCCGCGACGGCAAGCCTCGCTACGCCGAATTCCTGCCGCGCGTCGAAGGCCATTTCCGCGCCGATCTCGCCCATCCAGACCTCGTTCCGGTCGCGCGATTCTTCCGCCGCCATTTCGCGGACCGTTTCTGATGAGCGCCGCGCCAGCGACAGCGATGGTGCTCGCCGCGGGCCTTGGCACGCGGATGCGTCCGTTGACGGACCATCTGCCGAAACCCCTTATTCCCGTCAGCGGCAAGCCGCTGATCGACTGGACGCTCGACCGTTTCGCCGATGCGGGCGTTTCCCGCGCCATCGTCAACGTGCACTACCGCGCCGACCAGATGGAACTGCATCTGAAATCACGCGCGCGCCCAAAAATCATCGTTTCTGACGAGCGCGCATTGCTTCTCGAAACCGGCGGCGGCCTGAACAAGGCGCGCGCGCTCCTTGGCGAGGCGCCGGTCTATTGCACCAACACCGACGCGATCCTTGTCGATGGCGATCAGGCTGAGCCGTGCGCGGCGCTTGGCGATGCCTGGCGCGACGATGACACGGACGCGTTGCTGCTTCTCGTCCCGATCGCCCTGACCAGCGGCTATGACGGCGCCGGGGATTTCGATGTCGGCGCTGACGGTCGCGCGATCTGGCGCGTCGGTGACAAAGCGCCGTTCGTCTTCACCGGACTGCAGATTATTCGTCCGTCGCTGCTCGACGGCGCGCCCGAGGGGCCGTTCTCGATCCGCCTTCCCTGGGACAAGGCGCTGGCGAAAGGCCGGATGCGCGCAATTATCCATGAGGGCCGGTGGATGCACGTTGGGGACAGACAGGGGCTTGCGCTGGCCGAAGCTTTTTTCGACAACGGGCCGGATGGCGAAAAGCGCAAAGCCCGGATCGGTATTTGACCATCCGGCGCCGCGCGTTTTTTCAATCGACGCCGGCAGGCCGTTTCTTCCCGACCTTGCCGACGGATTGATCGACGCCCTTGGCGACGCGCTTCCTTATGCTGAAATCTACCTGCCGACGCGCCGCGCCGTCCGCGCCGCGGCGGGCGCTTTTCTCGGGGCGCGGGAGCGCCGGGGGGTT
>JBGTLL010000227.1:0-20712 GCA_041744115.1 Parvularculaceae bacterium
CCGGCCGCGCGGCACGATCTCGCGACCCATGCCGCGCATTTTCGTGCCATCGTCGAGACGAGCGGCGCCGCAGCCGCCCGCGCTGCCGCCGTTCCGTCCGCGCGCGGGATGATCGATGCGGTCGAACATTTTTGAAACGGCGAAGGCGGCGTCCTCCGCGTGGCCAAATTCCAGCGTTTGCCCGAGGCCGCCGCGCAATTGGCCGGCGCCGCCGGAGTCGGTCCGGTATTCCTTCCGCCAGATGACGATCGGGGCGGACGCTTCGTTGATTTCGACCGGCGTGTTGCGGACGCCTGACGGAAACGCCGTGCAGGAAAGTCCGTCCTTGCCCGGCCTCGCGCCGGCTCCGCCCGTGTAGAACGGATTGACGATGAAGTCGGCGCCGCCGCCGATGCCGCGTCCGCCCAGAAGGACCGGCAGATAAAGACACGAGGCGCCTTCAGCGGGCGTGCGGTCCGGAATCGCCTTCGACAAGGCGCCAAGGACGACATCGGGCAGCATCTGTCCGACGGTGTGACGCGCGGAAACGGCTGAGGGTCGCGGCGCATTGAGAATTGTTCCTTCAGGCGCCGTCACCCGAACCACGCCGAGCGATCCGGCGTTGTTTGGAACCATGTTGCCGATGACGCACCTTACGCCGAACGACGCGTAGGCCTGCGTATAAGTGAGCGGCACGTTGATCCCGTGCGAGGAAATCGGCGACGTGCCGGCGAAATCGACGTCGATCCCGGTGTCGCCGACCGTCAGCGCGCAAAGGAGATCGACCGGCTCGTCATACCCGTCAATCCTCATCGCATACTCATACCGGCCGCTCGGGACCCGCCTTACTTCTTCGAGCATCGCGGAGCGCGAATTTTCAACAATCATCGCGCCGACTTCATCAAGTCCGTCGAGCCCGAACTCCGCCAGCGTTTCAAGAAGCCGCGCGGCGCCCGCTTCATTGCAGGCGGCGAGCGAATAAAGATCGCCTTCCGCGGCGTCGGGATCGCGCACATTGGCGCGCATCATCTCAATCAAGGTCGCGTTCACCGCGCCCGCGCGGAAGAGGAACGAAATCGGGACCAGCAGGCCTTCCTCGTAGATCTGGCGCGCATCCGGGCCAAAACCGAGGCCCCCGACATCGGCGATATGCGATGTCGCGGCAAACAGCGCAACGGCCCTTCCATTCAGAAAAACCGGCGTCACCACCGTGAAGTCGTTGAGGTGACCCGTCCCTTCCCATGGATCGTTCGTGAGAAGGACATCGCCCTTGCCGAGGGACGTCACCGGAAACTTCTTCAGAAAATAGCCGACGCTCGCGGCCATCGCATTCACATGACCGGGCGTTCCCGTGACCGCCTGCGCCAGCATCCGTCCCCGGGTGTCGAAGACGCCAGCGGAAAGATCGCCCGCCTCGCGCACGGTTGCGGAGAACGCCGTGCGGATGAGCGTTTGCGCCTGTTCCTCGACCACTGCGATGAGCCGTGACCACAGGAGCTGCAGGCGGATTTGACCGGCGGCGCTCATGCGGCGCGCTTTCGTTCAAGGACGATATTGCGGGCGCCGTCGATCGTTGCGTTGAAACTTGCGGTGACGACTGTCGTCGTCTGCGCTTCGACGATCAGCGCCGGCCCCTCGATGCGATCGCCGGGTCGCAACGCAGTACGCTCGAACACGCCATGGGAAATTTGTTCCCCCTTGCCGGAGTCGAAGACCGCGCGCGATCGTTTGACCGGCACAATGCGATTCGTTTCCGGCGTGGCGACAGTCAGGCTTTCTGGCGACGGGGTCGAGAGTCGCAACGACCAGCTCAATATCTCGATCGCCATAGCGGGGATCGTCCGGCCATACAGGGCGCGGTACGCTTGCTCAAAGGCGGAGCGGAGCGAATTCACGTCGAAACCGTTCTCTAGCGCAACAGCAATTTCATAACCCTGGCCGGCATAGCGCATGTAAGCCGCGCGGATCTCAATGAGCCGCGCTCCGGGATCGGCCGACCGGACGACCCCCGTCGCCTCGGCGCGAAGGGCGACAAAAAGCGCCTCGACTTTCACGGGATCGAGCGCGTCGAGGCGCATCGGCAGGCTGCGGACGATTTCGTAGGAGGCAGGCGCCAGCAGGAAGCCGATCGCCGAGCCGACCCCGGCGCCTTCCGGCACGATAATGCGGCTGATCCCGAGCTTTTCCGCGAGCCGCGCCGCATGCAACGGCGCCGCCCCGCCAAAAGCGATCATCGTCCGCCGACGGATGTCTTTCCCCTGTTCGACCGCATGGGCGCGCGTGGCGGCGGCCATGCTTTCATCGACGGTCTCGCTGACGCCGAAAGCGGCGGCTTCGGCGTCATGACCAAGGCGGTCGCCGATATCGCGCATCATTGCAGCTTCGGCGGCGTCCGCGTTCAGCGCAATCGATCCGCCTGCAAAGTTTTCTGGAATGATCCGCCCGGCGATGAAGTCAGCGTCGGTGACCGTCGCGTGAGCGCCGCCGTGTCCGTAGCAGGCGGGGCCGGGCTCGGCGCCGGCGCTTTCCGGTCCGACTTCGATGCGCTTCATCTGGTCGACATGCGCGATCGAGCCGCCGCCGGCGCCGATCTCGACCAGCTCGATCACGGGAATCCTGACCGGCATCCCGGACCCTTTCCTGAAACGATAGCTGCGATCGATTTCGAACGCACGCGCGGTCGATGGCTCGAAATCGTCGATCAGGCACATTTTTGCGGTGGTGCCGCCCATGTCGAACGAAAGGAGTTCCGGTAATTCAAGTCGGCGCGCAATCGACGCGGCGAGCACGGCGCCGCCGGCGGGTCCCGATTCAACCAGCCGGATCGGAAATTTCGCCGCCGTTTCAAGCGTGCACAGTCCGCCGCCGGACGTGACCATCAGAAACGGACAGCGAAAGCCGTCTCCCGCAAACGCCCGTTCGAGCGCCCGCAGATAACGCGCCATCAGCGGCAGGACATAGGCGTTGGCGACGGTCGTCGTCTGCCGCTCGTACTCGCGGATTTCAGGCCCAACTTCCGAACTTAGCGAGACAGGAAGGTCTGGCCGTGCCTTGGCGATGATGTCGGCGGCCCGCCGCTCATGGCGATCGTTGGCGTAGGAATGCAGAAAGCCGATGGCGAGGCTTTCAACGCCCTCCTTCTCGAGCGTCGGCAGCAGGTTTCGGACGCTGTCGTCATTGAGCGGAATGAGCACCGCGCCTTGCGCATTCATCCGTTCGCGGACAGGCAGCCGCAGCCAGCGCGGAACCAGCGGCGGCGGGCGGTCGATATTCACGTCATATTGTTCGAACCGGTTTTCATACGCCATTTCGAGCGAATCGCGGTGGCCCTCCGTCGTCAGCAGCGCCGTCCGCGCGCCGCGTTTTTCGATCAGCGCATTGGTTGCGAGCGTCGTGCCGTGGATGATGAGGCCGATGTCGGCCGGCGAAAGCGACGCTTTCGCAAGCGCTTCGGCGACCGAGGCCGTCACGCCGGCCTCGGGCGTCTTTGTTGTCAGCGTTTTGGCGGTGATGAGTGCGCCGTCGCATTTTTCAAGCGCCACATCGGTGAACGTGCCGCCGATATCGACGGCGATGCGCGCTCTTTTATGCGTCGCCATCGACGGGCACGGTGTAATTCAGCGCCGAGCGGCCGCCGTCCGGGAATATCGTCTGGCCGGTGATGTAGCTCGCCATGTCGCTCGCTAGAAACAGCGCAACGCTCGCGATCTCGGCCGGCGCGCCGACGCGGCCAAGGGGGGTGCGTGACAGAATTCGGCGACGCCCGGCTTCGTCGTCCATCACGGTCTTGAGGAGATCGGTCATGATCGACCCGGGACCGATCGCGTTGACGCGAATGCCGTAAGGCGCAAGGCCGAGCGCCGAGGCTTTGGTCAGTTGCTGGACGCCGCCTTTCGAGGCGACATAGGCGACCTGGTTCGGCAAAGCGAGTTCAGCGTTGATCGAGGACATGTTGACGACAGCGCCCTTGACGCCGCGGTCGATCATGGCGCGCGCGGTCATCTGGGTAAGTACGAAATACGACCGGAGGTTGATGTCCATGACGCGGTCCCATTCGGCGGGATCGAGGTCGAGAATCGTCCCCGGCGACACGATGCCTGCGTTGTTGACCAGCACGTCGATCCGCCCGAATTCGTCGAGCGCGCGCAGCACCAGGGCGTCGCAATCCGCGTCGCTCGCGACATTGCAGGCATGCGGAATGCAGCGCGCGTCGATGTCGATCGTGATGAGATCCGCCGTATCGCGGTTCTTCGCTTCATTGATGTCCGCGAGGACGACGCCCGCCCCCGCCGCCGCAAAGGCGCGCGCGCAGGCAGCGCCAATCCCGGTCGCCGCGCCCGTGACGACGACTGCCCTGCCCGAAAAATCGAGCGGATTTCCCGAATCCCTCACCATGGCGGGGTTCTAACATCGTTCACGGGCAAGAAGAAACTGGAGCGGGTAGCGGGAATCGAACCCGCGTCTTTAGCTTGGAAGGCTACGACTCTACCATTGAGCTATACCCGCGCCGCCCGGATAGATAACCGATCAAACGCCGCGCGCAAGGGCCGCCCGGCGGCTGCGGCAAGCCGAATGGGCCGGCGGTCCGCTTCGTCGGTCAATCACAGCGCCGGCTACTCGCCAGGATCGCTGGGCGGGGTCCAACCTAACGCTTCAGCGCGCTTGAAATACTCGTCGTTCTTCTGAGCAAGGAAATTGTGCTCGGTGAACTTCTCCGGCGGAATATCGTCTCGAGTAGGATAGCGTTCGTAGAACCGGGTCCGCAGCAGGTGATAGTAGGCGCTGCCGGCCTTCACCATCGTATAGACATCCTTTGGGTAAGATTCGAGAATCGCGTCCGCCGCATCGATCACGTCCTGATAGCGTCCTTCTTCGAGCCGTTTGTCGATGATCGTGGTTGCCAAGTGCGAGACGGCTTCGCGGCGCGTGAGCGTCGCCATATAGGCGCCCCTGGCCACCTGTTCGTCTGAGATCGCGCCAACTTGGCGGATCCAGGCATCGCGCGCCGGATTTGCGCCGCTGGTCGTTTCGAGATTGATCCAGCGGCCGGCTTCGTCCCGGTATTTGACGAAGAGGTGCAGAGGGGCCGTCGACAGGGTGACATCGACGCCGAGCCGGTCGGCAAGAATGACGAACAGCGCCGGCATGGTGACGCAGTTACCGCGACGCGTCTTCAGATAGGTCGGCAGCAGCTTGTTATTGACGCTCTTGCCAAGCGGATCGTCATGATCATACGCGAAAACGCGCTTTCCGTTCCACAGGCCGGGCTCGTAAATCACCTTCCGCACGGCGGCGACTTTCTGCGTTGCGGTCGCCAACGGTCCGGCCAGAGTCGCAGCGGCCGCCGCCAATTGGTCGAGTTCTGCGCGCGCTATTTCAACATCGATCGCCGGATCGACCATTTTGTCGATCGCGAGTTTTGCCTCGGCGAAGTCGAGGTTTGACTCCGCACGGCTAAGCATCTGACGCAACGGTTCTGCTGGGGCAGCGGCACCAGCGACTGCCAGCGCTGCAAGAAACATCGGCGCAAGCGCGGCCAAACAGCGCTTAATCATCGCGTCGGCGTGCGCTGTTCCAAAGAACCAACTCTTCATCGATAATCTCGGCGGCATCATGCTCATGGCTCCCCGTCATTATCTGAATAAAATAATCACGCCAATATCATCGGAAAACGGGCTGGCCCCATCCATGAATTCCCGGCTCCCAGCCAGAATCGCGAAGGTATCGTCTCGCTCGTAGAAAAGATAAAATGGCTTGTCGCTAGCAGTTATTACGAAGCCCAGATTTTCCAGATCGCTGATACGCGCATAAAGCCACTCCACGGTCATATCTCGCCCGCGGATTGTCGATTTCGTACCCGAGGCGTTTACTGAGAGTAGACATTCGGCGTAATGGGCATGAATCGCACGGGTAAGCTGATAAGTCTCGCAAACGTTGAATCCGGCCGGAAAGATTCGCACTTTTTCACTATCCACGGGGATCGACATTAGTGCGTCGCGTACGCCCTCGCGAAAGTCGTAAATTGGGATCGGCATCGCATCGGCGACTTTTTTTTCGCCAAGGCAAATTTCAATTTCTCGCTAAATGCGTGTCCAAGTTTGCGCAGGTCCATCGACGATTGGTTATTTATCGCTCATGTCAGCGCTAAAAGGCCTCATTCGGCGTAGCCAAGGCCGGTATTCGCCGATGACTATATCGTACGCATCGGGCTCATTCGCCCACATCATCTGCTGAAAGTAAGCGTCCCAAACGTCCTCCGGGAATGGGATCGCAAGCTTCATGAACGGGTGCGGACCGGCCAGAACCGCGACAACATTTGCATGATGCAGTGCGAAATAAATCGCTTTTGCCGGCGCCGAAATCTTGGCACCGGCCCCCTCGCGGTTCGCTGTCAGCTTGTGAATAAAATCGACGTCGATTGCCTGGACCGGTCTGTTCCTAGTTGCGTCATTCGCCGTTATCTCAATTTCGTCTTTCGGATCGCAATTTTGTCTTAGCGCCTCAGCCAAGAGATAGCATTCGCAAAAATTCAAACCGGCCGGATAAAGCCTTACGACCGACGCTGCGGAAGGGATTTCGGCGAGCATTGTTCGAAAATTCTCGCGCAGATCATATCCCTTCATGTAATCAGGTTTCATGGTTGTTCAATCAACTTCGTCCTTGAATCTAATCTTGATCGTGCGCTCAATTCTCGATCCTGTTTCGGGTGGCGCTTCAATACGGACCGAGGTCACGCCCGTTTCTGCATTCCTGCTTATTTGAACGCTTGTACCGTCTCGTAGATTTCCGACCCGCCCGTCGTTCTTCGTCTCTTTGGAAATGCCGCCCGTAAGCTTGTCGAAGAGTTTTCGGGCCCCGGCTTGCCCTCCTCCACCCGTACGCTGCTCAATTTGGGATCGAGCGCTCTTGCCTGCGTATTCACCGAGACTATTCCTGAGGAAGGCGCGCGCGGCGCCAAACGAACTTGCTGCGTTTGCAACCGTTGCGATCGACCTCCCGGCCGTATAAGCGGCTGCGGCGTCCGCACCAAGGGCGACTACGCCGAGCCCCATCAGCGCTCCCTGACCTTCAGCCATTTGCTCGGCTCGAAATTCCTCAGGCGTGATCTCGCCGTTCAGCAGCCGAAGATTTCGCTGGTTCTCCCTGATTGCGAAAAGCGTCTCTTCCCCATTGGGATCGATCGCATTGACCGGATCGTTGTGGACGTAGGAATAGAGATTGAGCTGGTCCTGATAACCGATCGGATCGGTCGAATAGAATCGAGCCTGTGCGATCGAACCGAACAGGAGCACCGCAAGCAAAATGGCGCAACGCGCAATTTGGGTGATCATTTCGTCTCCCCTTGGCCGACGGACCGCTTTTACTGCGCACCCCAGCTGGAAGCAAGGGAGTTTCCCCCAAGCTCGACAGGCGGCTAGCAAGTTCGGCAGAGTCTGACGAGTTTGCCGTCCGCCTCGTCCGTCAGCACGTAGATGAACCCGTCCGGGCCGACGCGGACGTCGCGAATTCGCGCGCCGAGATCGGCGAGCAGCCGCTCGCTTTCATCGACCGACCGGCCGTCATTATCGATCTGCGCCCGCACCAGCGATTTTGAGGCAAGTCCGCCGACGAGAAAATGCCCGTTCCAGTCGGCGAATTCACCTCCCCGATAGACGGCAAGACCGGACGGCGCGATCGACGGCGCCCAGACGAGCAGCGGCGAGGCGATATCCGGCGCGTGCGCACGCCCGGAGATCAGCGTTCCATCGTAATCGATCCCGTTTGTCGTCAGCGGCCAGCCGTAATTGGCGCCAGCAACTAGCCGGTTGATCTCATCGCCGCCGCGCGGCCCGTGTTCGTTCTCCCAAACGATACCGGTCTCACTGTCAATTGCGAGGCCCTGCTGGTTACGGTGGCCATAGCTCCAGATTTCCGCAAGCGCCCCTTCGCGCCCGACAAAGGGATTGTCCGCCGGCGCGCGACCGTCGCGATCAAGGCGCAGGATTTTTCCAAGATGGGACGAGAGATCCTGCGCGGCGTCGCGATAGTCATAACCGTCGCCAACCGTCAGCAGGAATGTCTTGTCCGGCAAAAACAGAATGCGGCCGCCCGGATGGCTGGGTTCCTTTTTGTCGGGCGACGCGCGAAAGATCGTGCGGCCACCGGCGAGCGCGTTGCCGTCGAGCCGCGCGCGCCAGACGGCAAGCCGGTTCGCATCCTCGTCGCCGCTTGCATAGGCGATGAAGACCACCCGCGTTGCCGCAAAGTCAGGATCGAGCGCAATGTCGTGCAACCCGCTATCGGCGTTGACCATGACATCGTCGGGTAGGCCCGCGATCGTCTCCGCCGCGAGCGCGCCGTCGCCATAGACCCGCAATCCGCCCGCCTTCTCGATGATGAATATCCGGCCGTCCGGCGCAAACGCCATGCTCCACGGAAACTTTAGCCCGGTCGCCAGCGTCTCGACTTTCAGCGCCGGCGTTTCGGTCGCGGCGGCATCCGGTGCAGCGGGCGCAGGCTCTTGGCGGGCGCAGGCAGCCGCGGCGAGAATAATCAGTGCGATCGATCGACCGAATGTCATGGCTTCCCCTCTTCCTCGCCGCGAGTAAGACATTAGCCGAGATCGACCCCTCAGGCTGCCCGCCGGGCGCGCCTAAAGCTCGCTTCGCCGCGCCCGGCCGAATTTTGGCGATGAGATGTTGAAAGCAATCGCCGCCGCCCGGATGGCAAACGTCGCCGCGGCCGCGAGCGGCGCGGCCAGCGCGCTCGCCGTCCCGAATTCAAGGAGGCCAACATAAACCGCGGCGCCGATCAGGGCGGCGGTCGCATAAATATCCTGTTTGAGGATCAGCGGCGGCTCGTTGAGGAGGACGTCGCGGACAATGCCGCCAAAGGTCGCCGAAACAGCGCCCATGAAGACGGCGATCAGAAGCGGCGCATCGGCGCGTAACGCAGCTTCGGCGCCGAGGACGGTGAAGACCGAAAGGCCGAGCGCATCCGCCCAGATCAGCGCTTTCAGGCGCGACGCGAAAACCGGCTGCGCAAGGGTAGCTGCGGCGGCGCCCGCGAGACAGATGATGATCGCCGACGGATCCCTGATCCACCAGACAGGAAATTCGCCGAGCAGCACAGCGCGGATGGTGCCGCCGCCGACGCCGGTGACGAAGGCAATCATCGCAACGCCAAACAGATCGAGATCGTTCCGGAGCGCCGTCAGAGCGCCGGAAACGGCGAAGACAAACAGGCCGAACATGTTGAGCGCGGCGAAGACCTCTGCGGTGTCCATAAGCGCCAGCGCCATCACTTAGAGCAAAGAGCAATATCTCAGAATCGAGGACGACGTCACCCTGACGCAAGTCAGGGTCCAGAATGGCGAGCAACTCCCTCGCGGCTCTGGATGCTGGCTTTCGCCAGCATGACGGAACGAGGCATGACCGAACGAGGTTCGTGCCCAATGCGGATTAATTGCGCCCCGCTCTAAACACTAGAGTGACCGCGCGATCAGGACTTTCATGATCTCGTTGGTGCCGCCATAGATGCGCTGGACGCGCGCGTCGGCGTACATCCGGCTGATCGGGTATTCGTCCATATAGCCGTAGCCGCCGTGAAGCTGCAGGCATTCGTCGATAATTTCGTTCTCGAGATCGGTGAGCAGCAGTTTCGCCATCGAGGCGGTCGTCGCGTCGAGTTTCCTTTCAATCAGCTGGCCGGTGCAATAGTCGACAAAGACCCGCGCCATTGTCGCTTTCGCCTTGCATTCGGCGAGTTTGAATTGCGTGTTCTGAAAGGCGAGGATCGGGCGGCCGAACGCGTGGCGCTCCTTCACATAGCCGATCGTCAATTCGAGCGCGCGCTCGATCATGGCGATCGACTGGACCGCGATCTGCTGACGCTCCTGCGGCAATTGCTGCATGAGCTGGATGAAGCCTTGTCCCTCGACGGGTCCGAGCAGGTTTTCGGTCGGCACTTTGACGTCATCGAAGAAAAGCTCGGATGTGTCTTGCGCCTTGCCGCCGAGTTTTTTCAGATTGCGGCCGCGGCGGAAGCCCTCGGCGTCATCGGTCTCGACAACCATCAGCGAGACGCCTTTCGCGCCCTCTGACGGATCGGTCTTGGCGACGACGATGATGATGTTCGCGGTCTGGCCGTTGGTGATGAAGGTCTTCGACCCGTTGATGACGTATTGATTGCCGCGCCTGATCGCCGTCGATTTCACCGCCTGCAGGTCGGAGCCGGTGCCGGGCTCGGTCATGGCGATGGCCCCGATCAGCTCGCCCGTCGCCATCCGCGGCAGCCAGCGCCGTTTTTGTTCGTCTGTGCCGTAATGGAGAATGTAAGGCGCGACGATGCAGTTATGGAGGCCGGCGCCGAATCCCTCGACGCCCGCCTTGATCTGCTGTTCGCAGAAAATCTGTTCGTGCGCGAACGTGCCGCCGGCGCCGCCATATTCCTCCGGCATCGACATGCAAAGAAGGCCGGCCTCGCCCGCTTTTTCCCACGCCCAGCGATCGACTTTCCCCTGGTCGCGCCATTTTTCCACATGCGGCGCCAGTTCGCGGCTGAAGAATTTGAAGACTTCACCCTCGAACAGAATGAGGTCGTCAGTTTTCCAGTCTGGGGTCGCGGTCTGAAGCGCAGCCATCACTCCTCCGAAGGTTCACAATCCGGTCAAATTTGCGCTGCAATATCCGCCGCCGCAATCTCGGCGCGCACAATGACAAACCGCCGCAGGCATGACGCCCGCGGCGGTTGTTCCGCCCCGTCCCTGTGGCTTGATCCCTTAAAGGCCGCTGATCAGCGCCGGGACATAGGTCGACGCAATCACGATCACGAAGATTGCGCCGGTAAGGAAGAGAAGACCTTTAGCCGCTTCACCAGCCCCCAGCTGCCGTAGCAGACCGATGACAGCAATCAGCAGGAGCCCAAGGCTGACCATGCCGACCGTCGCTGCGATCGAGAACATCGTTTACGCGCCCTTCTTCAGATCACTTGTTTTTGACATCCGCCGGACCACCCAATCCGGCTTGGGAGTTATATAATTACAATTCGAATCGGCTGTCGAGGAAAAAGTAAGAAAGTTTTAATATTTGCTGGCGGAACCAATCGGGTGTCTGCCGGCGGGGCGGCGCTCAAACTGGCGTCTTGAGCCGCTTCACCAGGCTGGACGTATCAAGGCGGCCCCCGCCGCCGGCCTGAATATCGGCATAAAACTGATCGACGAGGGCGGCGACCGGCAGCCGCGCGCCGTTTTGACGGGCCTCGTCAAGGGCGATTCTGAGGTCCTTGCGCATCCAGTCGACCGCGAATCCAAAATCGAACCGCCCCTCGGCCATCGAGCGCATCCGGTTTTCCATCTGCCAGGATCGGGCGGCCCCGCCGGAGATCGCGGCAAAGACCTTCTCGATATCGACGCCCGCCGACTGGGCGAAGTGCACGCCTTCAGAAAGTCCCTGGACGAGACCCGCAATGCAAATCTGGTTAACCGCCTTGCAAAGCTGGCCGTGGCCGGAGGGACCGACATGGACGATGCGGGCGGCGTAAGCCTCGATTGCGGGACGCGCCCGCTCGACGTCCCCTGCCTCCCCGCCGCACATGACCGAGAGCGTTCCGGCCTCGGCCCCTGCCTGCCCGCCCGAAACCGGGGCATCGACGAAGCCCGCCCCTTGCTCGCGGAACACATCCGCGAGGCGGCGCGCCAGCGCAGGGCTCGCCGTCGTGTGATCGACGACGACCGCGCCTTTGCCGACCATCGGCGCCGCCGCGCCCAGCACCGCTTCCACGTCCGGGTCATCGCCAAGACAGGCGAAGACGATTTCAGCCCCGCGTGCGGCGTCGGCGGCGGTCGGGGCCGATTTTCCCTTGTGCTGCGCCGTCCACCGGGCGGCCTTCTCCGCGGTGCGGTTGAACACCGTCACCTCATGGCCTTTCGCGGCGAGGTGGCCCGCCATCGGGTAGCCCATGACGCCCAGCCCGAGAAACGCAACCCGCATCCTGAGTTCTCCTCGACGATCTTAGTCCGTGTGCGGTCCATCGGCGTAACGGCTCGCGAAATAGAGGAGCGGCGCGCCGGCGAAGGAATCGAACTGCACGACCCTCGCTATCAGGATGATATGGTCGCCGGAAGGATGGCGATCGACGACCTCGCAGTCAAAGCCCGCCAGCCGCTCGCGAAGGATCGGGGCGCCGGACTTCCAGAAGACGCACTCATCGACGGTCAGCGTCGGCGGATCATGCCAGGCGAAGCGCTCGGACACCGCTTGCTGGCGATTGTTCAATATGCTGATCGAATAGGCGCCAGCCGCCGCGAAATCCGGAAACGACGACGCCCTTTTTTCAATGCACCAAAGAACAAGCGGCGGATCGAGCGACACCGAGGTGAACGAATTGACCGTCATCGCGGTAAACCCGCCCCGCGCGTTTGCGCAGGCCGCGACCGAAACGCCGGTCGCAAACCGCCCGAAAGCGTCCTTCAGCGGCCTGAACGGATCCGTCTCCAACTTTGTCCTGTTCCTTCGCGTCCGGCCTGTGCGCGGCAGTCCGTGCTGACGGCGCGCCGACGCCTCGTGCCGATAGCATCAATCAACCGGCTTAAAAAGATCGCCTTTTCTTCGCGTAAGTGTCTCGCTGGCGGGGTGACCATTCTGTGATCGCCGAATCCGGAACTGGCGACCGGATATGTTCGCGACGGAAACGATTGGAGCAATCCCCGAGCCTGTCCGTCGGAAGTCATTGCAGGCGCGCTAATCGGGCGCTAAGATTCTTCGGATAGGAAGGTTGGATGCGTAACGAAGACATCGCCCGCCGGCTCGGCCTTGATGGCGGGGATTTCTATATCACCGCGCCGTCGCCTTGCCCCTATCTTGGCGGTCGGCTGGAGCGCAAGGTTTTCTCCTATCTCGGCGGCCCGTCGGCGCCGATGCTGAACTCGGTCCTGTCGAAGCGCGGGTTCCGGCGTTCGCAGAACATTATCTACATGCCGGCTTGCGACGCCTGCAGGGCCTGTACGCCGGTGCGCGTTGTCGTCGGCGAATTCGAGCTGTCGCGGTCGCGGCGGCGCATCATCAATCGCAACAGCGATCTCGTGCGCAGGATTCGCAGCCCCCGCGCGACGTCGGACCAGTTCTCGGTGCTGCGCGCCTATCTCGATGCGCGCCACCAGAATGGCGGCATGGCCGAGATGACCGTGCTCGATTACGCCTCGATGGTCGAGGAAACCGCGGTCGACACCATTCTCATCGAATACTGGCGGCGCGAAGAAGACGGCCGCGACACGCTTCTTGCCTGCGCGCTCACCGACCGGCTGAGCGACGGCCTGTCGATGGTCTATTCCTTCTTCGAGCCGGAGGCGGACGCGCGAAGCCTCGGCTCGTTCATGATCCTCGATCATATCGCGCTTGCCCGAGAATTGGGGCTCGCCTTTGTCTATCTCGGCTATTGGATCGATGGCTCCGACAAGATGGATTACAAGAAGACCTATCAGCCGCTTGAACGGCTGACCGCAGGCGGCTGGACCCGGATGATCCCCGACTGAAGCTCCCTTCCTTCCGCTACTCGCAGGGGACGCAGGTCCGCAGAGCCGATGTGCGCTGTCGCCGCGAGTGGTGCAAACGCGGATGGAGCGCGCGCCCTTAGTCGCGGAGTTTTCTCGGGCCGGCCTTTGGCCGTGAAGAACGGGGGAGCGGCCTCCGGCTTTTTCTCCCGTCGGGTGAAGGTCCGTCTACGGACGACCAACCATCGGTTGCCGACGCGCATGGTTAATTTCGCGATTTTTCGAACTATTTTCGTTAACCATGGAGACGATTGAATCTGTAGGCGAAATCAAATCCGTCCTACAGGTTATCCTACTACTTATCCCACCACTTATCCCACCACTTATCCCCAAAGTTATCCCCCTCTTTCGAGGAGGGCTTAGAGTCCGGTGTTGATCGACGTAGGGCGGGCTGAGCGAAGCGATGTCCGCCGCACGGCGAGAGCAAGAGAAAGGAGGACACGCGTGAACAATATGATCATAGAGCGATGAAATCCGCCCTGCAGTGGAAACCAATGCGGATAATCCGTACAAAACCGCTACAACCCGCATGGAACAAGGATTCGTGCGGAGCCGGCGCCCTCGGACAATCCGTAAATTCCGCATCTTGCGCGCGCCAGCGCCGCCGTTCACGCCGTGCGTTCAGCGAACTGGCCGTATTTGCGGAAGCGCGCGAGATAGCCAGGAACAACCGATTCAACCGTCTTCGGCGCAATGCTGAAATTGGCGAAAGTCCCGATCCCCGCGGCCCCGGTGGCGACGTTGTCGCGCTTCATCATGCGGATCTGGTCGCGCGTGATCGGCGGGGCGATGAACGGCAGCGCGCCCAGAACCTCCCCGAAGAACCCCAACGCCGGCGCCAGCGCGAACGGCACGGGCGCCAGAAAGCGGCGATGGCCGGTCTCGGTCAGAATGAAATCGAGAATCTGGCGGAACGTATAAAGGCGAGGGCCCGCAAGCTCAAAGAGGCGCCCCTGCGCCTCCGGCGCTTCGAGCGAGGCGCAGACGGCGTCGGCGACATCATCGACATAGACCGGCTGGAATTTCGTGGCGCCGCCGCCGATCAGAAGCGGCAGCGGCGCAAAAGGCGGCGCCATGGCGATCAGCGCCGCGAACTTGTTGAAGAACTGATCTTCCGGGCCGAAGACGACCGAGGGGCGCAGGATCGTCGCCGTCGGAATGGCGGCCCTGACCGCGCGCTCGCCCTCGCCCTTGCTGCGCGCGTAAAGGCTGTCGCTCGCCGCATCGGCGCCGATCGCGGAAAGCTGAACGAAATTCCGGACGCCCTCTTTCGACGCAAGGTCGGCGATCGCCGCGGAGCCAGCGCCCTGCACCCGCGCAAAACTCTGCGCGCCCGACTGGAAAAGAATGCCCACCAGATTGACCACCGCGTCGGCGCCCTTCAGCCCCGCGCCGATCGAGGCGGGGTGGCGGACATTCGCCTGGAACAGCTGTATTTGCCCGACGGCGCCCATCGGCCGCAGAAACTGCGCGTGATGCGGTCGGCGCACCGCGACGCGCACGCGCCAGCCGCGCCGCGCAAGTTCGCGCACGACATTGCGGCCAATAAACCCCGAGCCGCCGAACACGACTGCAAGCCTGCCCGTCATCGCGCCGTCTTTTCCATCCGTTCCGGGCCGCACGCCTATCCGAGTTCGCCACGCCGGACAACGAGGCCTTGGCCGAACCACGCCGCGTGATTGACATCCCTCGCCGCCCTCACCTAAGTCACGCCGCGAGTGCCCAGATGGCGGAATTGGTAGACGCACCAGCTTCAGGTGCTGGCGCCGCAAGGCGTGGAGGTTCGAGTCCTCTTCTGGGCACCATGTTGAAAAAATTCAATGCTAAATCAATGAGTTACAGATTTTAGTGGGACACTTTCGGCCAAAATCGGAAAAGTGGGACACTTTGGTGTTCTATTGATGTTCACCCCGAAGCTTCGCCATCGCCCTTCCCGCGAGCACTTTTTGGCGAGCCGACTTCGTGTACCGCTCGACTTCTTTCATGGTCTGATGGCCGGTGACGGCCATGATTTCGAGCTCTGAGCAGCCAAGTTCAGCGAGTCTGGAGGCCGCTGCTTTGCGCAGGCCGTGCGCTGAACACTGAGGGAGACCGGCTTCATCGCACCAGGCGCGGAAGCGGTTGCCGAACCCATTATTCGTGAACGGTCGCCCATGCTCCGTGACCAGGAATGTCGAATGACCGGTCACCGTCGCGTCAATCAGCTGCTGGAGCGCGGGAATGATCGGAAGCTCCAGCGTGACCGGCCGCCGGGCGCGGTTTTTTTCCTGCGTAAACTTCAACCAGCCGTCTTTGACATGCTGGTGTCCGAGACGAACCACGTCGGAACGACGCTGCCCCGTATAAAGGAGCAAGGCGAAAGCAAGTCGGGCCTTGGTTCCGACGGGATGTTTGTGCTCGTATTGAAGCACCTCCTCGATAGACCATGCGTGAAAGCCGCCCTCTTTGGTGAAGAGGTAGGGCACTGACATCGCGGGATTGCTCTCGGCGTAGCCGTATTCGATGGCGAACTTGTAGATCTGCCGAAGCGCCTTGATCATGTTGTTGGCGCCGCCTGGTTTGTCGGCCTTGTCGTCACGCCACTTGCGCACATGTTGCGAGTTGAGGCTTGCCGCTGGCAGGTCTCCGCCCAATTTGCAGATGCGCTCGAGGATGCCGCGCCGGACATACTGGGTCCGCTGATGCAGTTGCCGGAAGTCCGCCGAGCGATAGTATTCATCGCACAGCCAGCGGAACGTCCCGACGGATTTTGCCTTGATCTGCTGGCGAGTCAGTTTGTCGGGCGGAACGACGCCGTTGGCCGCCTTCTGGTACGCAGCCCAAAAATCACTGGAGCCGATCGGGCCAGGCAGCCGGACCTTTTGCTCTCCGCGCCTCCTGAAATAGATGCGCACATTTCCATATCGGTCGGCATCTTCGATGACATATTTGATTCTGACTTTCACATTCTTACGTCATCCCAGGGATTGGCGACCGCGATTTCATCAGCATGCGGCAGATTGCTGAAGGCGACATCCAGTTCCGAACGATCCCAGAGCCTTCTTCCGCCATGGATTCGCGGCTTCGGCATCACTCCCTCTTTTATCATCTGGTCGAACTTCGAGCCGCCGACGCCAATATACGCCGCCGCGACTTCGCGGCACAGCCCGCGGGGCGGCAGGCTGGACGGAAGTATTTCGGATCGCGCCGCTTGATGGGACCGCAGTGATTGGCGTTCGGCAGGCGCTCCGTCGCGGATGGATGGTTGATTCAACACGATTATCCCGCTCCTCTACTTTCCAGGCTGACGACTCCACACCAGCGATCCCCTCCCTTCCTCTCCATTCTCGAACAGCGCGGCGCGGATCGGCGCGGCGAAACTCGGATCGTCGAGTTCGACGCTGAGATACGGCTTGCCGCCTTCGGCTCTGGGTTTGGCGCGCCAGGCGGCGCCGAGTTCCTTGCCGTCGGCGAGGACCCTGAAGTCCGGCGCTTTGTCATTGCCGTCCTTGTCGTTAAGGACGATGGCGGCTTTTACGTTGATGGTCATGGTGCGGATGGTTCCTGAATATCCTTCCGCGGTTTTCGAGAATGTGCCGATGAGAGGCATGGGTGTTCACTCCGTTGCTGCTTTGGGTTGACCAAGGGATTTCCGGGCGCGCCTGAAGGCGGCGTCCGATTGCAGGAAGCGGTCGATCATGAGGGCGGCGAGATCGCCGAGAGAGATTTCGCGGCCGAACTCTTGTGCGTGAATTCGCGCGTAGTCGGTAAGCGCGTCGTGCGCGTTCGGCGGCAGCACGACCGCGAGCCTGACGGGCGCGCGATCGACGATGGGACCGATCTTGAGCGTCACAGCCGCGCCTCCTTCGGCATGACCGGTCGGAGGACGAGGTCCCTGTTCACAATGACGCGGAGGGGCCAGCCGGGGCGGATGTTGATCGTCGGCTGAATGTCGAGATTGCGCTGGACGATCTTCTGGCCGGCCTGATTGGTCGCGGTCTGCGCCGACTCGCGCAAGGCGGCGACGATGTCGCTCTCGCTGTCGCCAAAGGAGAGTTCCGTGCCGACGCCGAGCAGCGTTGAGAGAACGATTCCTTTCAGCAGGCGGAACGTGTGGAAATCGACCTGATCAGAAAGTCCCGCATAACCAGCGACGTCGCTCGCCGGCATGTTGTCGATGACGATGGAGGCGCCGTCGGGATAAATGATGCGGGACCAGACGAGGAGCGCGCGGGACTGGCCGAAGGCGATGACGCTGTCATAGCGGCCGAGGAGACGCGCGCCCTGCGGGATAAGCACGATCTGGCCGGTCACGGTGTCGTAGACGTTCTGCGTCACCTGGGCGATGACGGTTCCTGGAAGATCGGAGTTGACGCCGGTGATGAGGCTCGCCGGGATAACCGTCCCCGCCATCACCTCGAAGGGCGTCAACGGATCCTCGATGCGATGCGGATTGTCCGTCTCGCTTAATCCGCGATCGTCCAGAAACGCCAGCTTCCTGATCTGCCGGTTCGGATCTTCATCGTGCTCGGCGCCGAATGGAACTTTCGGCGCGCCAAGACCGACATCGAAAGGCCGCGCCGCAACAGCATCTGAGACGGCATTGACGGGCCCTCGTGCTGCACCGCCGCCATTCGACTTCAGCTGAAAGAAGACGCCGGCCTGGCGCGCGTCGCTGGCGACTTGCGCTTCCCTCAGAGCCGCTTCGCGCGCCGCGTCCGCCTCGGGCGAATTGCGGAACGGCGTCGGCGACATCGCCGCGTAATCGTCGGTGTCGAGATAGCCCAGAGAGTCGGTCGCATCTTCGGCCCGCAGGAAGGCGGCGCCGAGATCTCCGGGCAGCGGCCTGCCGAGGTTGGGTTTGGGATCCACGTCGGCATAAGTCTTCGGCAGCGCTTCGAGGCCTTCGGCGGTCGGCTTGGTCTCGGTGTTGTAGAGCTCCTTTGCCTTCTCCTCACCCATCGAGCGGGGCGGCCTGAGCGCGATGCTCATCGCGCCGAAGATGAGGAGCCCCGCGCCGCCGGCTGCGATCGTCAGCGCGGTGCGATTGAGCCGCGTCACCGGCCGGGGTCTAGCGCGCAACCGCAGCCCCTCGGGCGGCTCCTTCGGGACATCGTTGGCGGCGGCGTCCATCTTCAACTCCGCTGTTTAAGGTCGGTCCGGACGATCCGGACGACATCCTGGTTCTTCTCGCCAAGGCGAAGCTCGGCGGCGGAGAACAGGCGATCGACCACGTAGTAGCTTCCGCGCATGCGGTAGTTGACGAGCTCGGGCTCGCCCCTGGCCGAAAGCACGAACAGCGGCGGCGCTTCGCCTTGCGCGATCGCTTCCGGGAATTGGATGAAGACCTGCCTGCCGTTGTCGAAGGCGCGAACGGGACGCCAATGCGGCTTGTCGCCCTCGATGACGTAGCGGAACTTTAGATCATCTGGATTGACGCCGGCGGCGATGACGCTCGTCGCCTTCTCGATGGCGCGGTCGTTGTCGCTGCGGCGCTTGGCGAGCTGATCCTGCGGATAGGTCCAGGAGATCGCCGCCATGTAGGTTTCACGAAAGGAGCGGAGCTCCAGGTGATAGGCGCGCCGGTCGGTGGCGATGACGAGATTGGTCGAGAGATTGGCGGCGATCGGCTTGACGAGGATGTGGGTGCGTTCGGCGGCGGCGTCGCCGCTTCCGCCGGCGCCGCCGCTTATCGTGTCGCCGACCACCCAGCGCACGGTGTCGCCGGCGGAGACGGAGTTGAGGCGCTCGCCCGGTTCTAGGGCGATGTCAGTCACCTGTTCGGGGGCGGCGTAGAGCTGATAAAGCGCGCCGTCCATGAAGGGATAGACCTGCACGGCGTTGAGGAAGCGCCCCATGTCGGGCTCGATCTTGGCGCGTTCGTTCGCGGTCTCGATGCGCTCGAAGGGTTTGAGCTCCGCCGCCGCCGCCTTCTCCTCCAGCGGCTTCAGTTGACCGGGTAGCGGGTAAGGCCTCGCCGTCTCGACGATCTCACGAACCGGCGTCCCATCGAAGCTCACGACCTTCGCCGGAGAAAGCGGCTTCTGCTGATCGAGGGCGATGTCGGGATAGGTCGTTGCGCAGCCATTGAGCGCAGCAAGCGCCAAGACTGAAAGAGCGGTTTTCATAAGCGTTCTCCGGTTGAAAGGTCCTTCGACCAGTTGATGCCGTGGACGTAGAGGCCGAGCGGATTCTTGTGCAGCGCCTCCGCGGTGCGCGGCGGCGAGAGGACGAGCGTTAAGTGCGCGGTGAAGCGCTCCACTTTCTCGATCTGGCCGCTTTGATAGGTCTTCTCCGACCAGCGCAGCTCGAAGGAGTCGTCGGAGGCTCTGACAACGCTGCCGACATCGACGGTGACGCTGCGCCGGCCGATGTCCTTGAACGGATCATTGTCGCGCGCATAGTCGTTGAGCGCGATCGCGCCTTTGTCGGTCGCGTGGTCATAGGCCCGAAGCCAGCTCTCGCGGACGACGACGGGATCGATGGAGACGGAGCGGACATCGCGGATGAATTCGGCGAGGCTGTGCGCGATCTGTGCGTCAGTTGGCTTGTAGGATTCAATCGCCGGACCGACCGCGCGAGCGGAGCCGGTCTCGTCGACCTCGACCACATAGGGCGTCACGATCGACCGGCTCGACTGCCAGATGAGTCCGCCGACGGAGAGGGAGGCGACGGCCAGTGAGCTGAACGCGGCGAATCGCCAGTTCGCGGCCTGCGCCCGTGCCGTCCCCATGCGCTCGTCCCAGACGGCCTGCGCCTTGAGGTAAGGCGTCTCGGGCTTCGGCGTCTCGCCGTAACTGGTCGATGATCGTCGGAACATGCGTCACTCCTCGTGGCGGGAAAGCTTCGGGCCTTCGGCGGCGCCGCCGCGATCGCCGGAGGCGATGACGTGGGTCGCGGTGATTGCTGCGTCCTTCACCGCCTGGTCGTGGCGGAGACGCCGCGCCCAGTCGGGGGCGCCGCCCGCTGCTGCGCTTGTGGACGCATTCGATTCAGCGCCCGAGGACGACAGCTTTCCGCCGGTCGCCGTGAACGCGGCGCGCGCGCCGTCGTTGAACGCCCGACCAGGATCGCCGAACGCTCTCGATACGGATGAACGCATCTTCTGCCCCGCGCCGCTCATTGCAGCTTGTGCAACGCCAGCTGCTCCAGCGGCGATTCCCCGCGCGCCGGTCTCGCCGCTCGCGGCCTTCGCGAGCGTGAACGCTGTCGACGCCCCGCCCGCC